>CAMDOO010000061.1 GCA_945903545.1 Opitutus sp. GAS368
CCCCGACGGCGGCGCGCACATGACGGGGTTCCGGAACGCCCTCACCCGATCGATCAACCAGTACGCCAGGGCCAACAGCCTGCTGAAGGACAAGGACCCGCAGATCACCGGCGACGACGTCCGCGAGGGCCTCGCCGCCGTCATCTCGATCAAGCACAGCGACCCGAAGTTCGAGTCGCAGACCAAGGTCAAGCTCCTCTCCCCCGAGGTCGAGAGCGTCGTCGGGTCCGCCGCCTACGAGGGTCTGATGCAGTACTTCGAGACCAACCCGCCGATTGCCAAGCGCATCGTCGACAAGGGTCTCAACGCCGCCCGCGCCCGCGAGGCCGCCCGCAAGGCCCGCGAGACCGTCCGCAAGGGCGCCCTCTCCGGCGGCGGCCTGCCCGGCAAGCTCGCCGACTGCTCCGAGCGCGACCCCGCCCTCACCGAGCTCTACATCGTCGAGGGCGACTCCGCCGGCGGCTCCGCCAAGCAGGGCCGCGACCGCCGCTTCCAAGCCATCCTCCCGCTGCGCGGCAAGCTCATCAACACCGAGAAGGCCCGCCTCGACAAGGTGCTCTCCAACGAGGAAATCCGCACCCTCATCACCGCCTGCGGCACCGGCATCGGCGAGGGTGACGAGTCCGTCGGCGGCTTCAACGCCGCCAAGGCGCGCTACCACAAGATCATCATCATGACGGATGCCGACGTGGACGGCTCCCACATCCGCACGCTCCTCCTCACGTTCATCTACCGGCAGATGAAGGGCCTGATCGAACGCGGCTACATCTACATCGCCCAGCCCCCGCTCTACCGGATCAAGCGCAAGAAGCGCGAGCAGTACGTCGACAACGACGAGCAGCTCAACCGCATCCTCCTCGAGCTCGGGTCCGAGGATGTCGTGCTCGCCCGCCTCGCCGACTCCCACGTCTTCGCTCCCGCCCAGGTCGACAAGATCGTCGAGAACCTCTCCGCCCTCGAGAAGCTCGGGGCCGGCGTGACCCGCTACGGCGCCGGCCTCGCCGAGTACCTCGACCAGCACGACCCCGCCACCCACGTCCTCCCCCGCTACGTCGCCCGCATCCGGCAGGGCAATCAGGAGAGCCACGAGTTCCTCCGCGACGAGGGCGCCCGCGCCAGATTCCTCGACGCCCACGGCCTGAATGCCGACCTGACCGAGCAGGCCGAGAACAGCGGCACCGCCACGCCCTTCCCCGCCGGCACCCCGGCCCCCGCCGAGAAGAAGCCCGCCGCCGCGATCAAGCGCATCACCATCCACGAGATCTTCGAGAGCACCGAGATGGCCAAGCTCCTCAAGGGCACAGCCGCCGCCGGCCTCGACATCGCCGCCTTCAGCGCCACCGAGCAGCCCCGCTTCTCCATCACCGAGAATCCCGGCCAGAAGAGTGAGATGAAGACCGAGCTCCACGCCCCGCTCGCCATCGTCGCCCAGATCCGCGCCAACGGCCGCAAGGGCCTCAGCATCCAGCGCTACAAGGGTCTCGGTGAAATGAACCCCAAGCAGCTCTTCGAGACCACCATGGACCCGGAGAAGCGCCGCCTCCTCAAGGTCAACATCGACGATGCCGCCAAGGCCGACGCCCTCTTCACCCTCCTGATGGGCGACGAGGTCCCGCCGCGACGGCAGTTCATCGAGGACAACGCCCTGAACGTCCAGTTCCTGGACGTTTGAGTAGCGAGTAGTGGGTAGCGAGTAGCGAGCATGGCCGACAAATCACAATCATTCCGGGACGTTCTCGTCTGGCAGAAGGCCCATGCCTTCACCTTGGAACTCTACCGGGTCACCGAGGCGTTTCCCAAGCACGAGCTGTTCGCGCTTACTTCCCAACTGCGTCGCGCGGCTTCCAGCGTGCCATCGAATTTCGTCGAAGGTTTTCGCAAACGCACGAAGCCGGACAAGGTCCGGTTCTACAACATCGCCCAAGGCTCCGCCGACGAATGCCTCTACCAGCTGATCCTCGCCCACGACCTGCGCTACGCCGATACGACCGCTCTGCAGGCCGACCTCGAGGAGGTCTCCCGCCTGCTTCAGGGCTACATCAACGGCCTTGAGCGCAGTGGCTCATAATTCCGCCTACTCGCTACCCGCTACTCACCACCCGCTACTTTCCCGTGTACACCGCCTCCGAAAAACTCTCCTCGGCCAACATCACCGACATCATGCAGTCGGCCTACATCGAGTACTCGATGTCGGTCATCATCTCGCGCGCCCTGCCCGACGCGCGCGACGGCCTGAAGCCCGTGCAGCGCCGCGTGCTCTACGCCATGCTCCGGGAGGGCCTCCTGCACAACCGCCCCTTCGACAAGTGCGCCGGTGTGGTCGGCGAGGTGCTCAAGAACTACCATCCGCACGGAGACTCATCCGTCTACGACACGCTTGTCCGCATGGCGCAACCGTGGGTCATGCGCTACCCGCTGATTGACCCGCAGGGCAACTTCGGCTCCGTCGACGGCGATCCGCCGGCGGCCTACCGTTACACCGAGGCCCGCCTCAAGGACATCGCCGAGGATCTCCTCCGGGACATCGAGGAGGACACCGTCGACTTCATCCCGAACTACAAGGAGTCCACCACCGAGCCGACCGTCCTCCCGTCCGCCCTGCCCAACCTCCTGATGAACGGCTCGACCGGCATCGCGGTCGGCATGACGACCAACATCCCGCCGCATAACCTCGACGAGATCATCGATGCGACGGTCGCCATCATCGACAACCCCCGCATCTCGGTCGACGACATCTGTGGCATCGTCAAGGGACCCGACTTCCCCACCGGCGGCATCATCACCGGCCGCGAGGGCATCCTCAGCTACCTGAAGACCGGCAAGGGCATCGTCCGCACCCGCGGCAAGGCCCACACCGAGGAGCTCAAGGGCGGCATGGAGCAGATCGTCATCACCGAGATCCCGTACAACGTTAACCGGAATACCCTCGTCCTGCGGATCGCCGAGCTCGTCGGCGAGAAGCAGATCGACGGCATCCGCGATCTCCGCGACGAGTCCGATGAGAACACCCGCATCGTCGTCGAGCTGAAGCGCGGCGAACAGGCGAAGGTGGTCATCAACCAGCTCTTCCAGAAGACCGCCCTCGAGTCCTCCTTTGGCGTCACCCTGCTCGCGCTCGACAAGAAGCGCCCCAAGCAGATGAACATCAAGGAACTCATCGAGTGCTACATCGAGCACCGCCGCGATGTCGTCACCCGCCGCACGCAGTTCCGCCTCAACCAGGCACTCGACCGCGCCCACATCCTCGAGGGCTACATCATCGCCCTCGATAATCTGGATGACTTCGTGAAGATCATCCGCGCCTCGCAGAACCGCGAGGAGGCCAAGGTGAAGTTGATGGCCAAGTACCCGCTCTCCGAGCGCCAGACCGACGCCATCCTCGAGCTCCGGCTCTACCAGCTCACCGGCCTCGAGCGCGGTAAGATCGAGGCCGAGTACCTCGAACTGATGAAGCTCATCGCCGAGCTCCGCGCCATCCTCGAGTCCGAGGCCGTGCTCCTCGCGCTCATCAAGAAGGAGCTGATGGAGATGAAAGCGAAGTACACCTCGCCCCGGAAAACCGAGATCGAGGCCCTCGCCGGCGAGTTCCGCATGGAGGACGTCATCCCCAACGAGGGCTGCGTCATCACCGTCTCCCACCTCGGCTTCATCAAGCGCACCCCCGTCGCCGAGTACCGCTCCCAGAAGCGCGGCGGCAAGGGCGTGATCGGCGCCGAGACCTACGAGGCGGACTTCGTCGAGAACCTCTTCACCGCCTCAACCCACGACTTCATCCTGTTCTTCACGAACACCGGCCAGTGCCATGCGAAGAAGGTCTACGACGTCCCCGAGGGCACCCGCGCCTCCAAGGGCAAGTCCGTCGCCTCTTTCCTGCGGCTCGCCGAGGGGGAGAAGATCGCCGCCATGATCTGCGTGAAGGCCTTCGAGGACAAACTCCACCTCACGATGGCCACCAAGGGCGGCATCACCAAGAAGACCAACCTCGCCGACTACACCAACGCCACCCGTGAGGGCGGCCTCCGCGGCATCAAGCTCGAGGAAAAGGACACCCTCATCGGCTGCGTCATGACCGACGGCACCAACGAGATCGTCCTTGTCAGCTACAAGGGCCAGGCCGTCCGCTTCAACGAAGAGGACCTCCGCGACCAGGGCCGCGACACCGTCGGGGTCACCGGCATGCGCTTCAAGTACGACGGTGACCACGTGAAGGTCATCGCCGTCTGTGACGCCTCCAACCAGCTGCTCATCGCCCGCGAAGACGGCATCGGCAAGCGCACCCCGTTCGCCGACTACCGCCTCATCTCCCGCGGCGGCACCGGCGTGATCGCGATCGACCTCCCCGAGGACGGCTCGGTCAACGTCGCCGGCGCCCTCAGCATCGCCGAGACCGACGAAGTCATGCTCCTCACCGCCAAGGGCCAGAGCATCCGCACCCGCGTGAAGGAGATCCGCGAGACCGGCCGCGGCGCCAAGGGCGTCCGTCTCGTGACCCTCGAGCCCGGCGACCGCCTGCTCTCCATCGCCCGCATCGTCGAGACCGAGGAGGAACAATCCGCCTCGAACCCGCCCATGCCACCACCGGTGGCGCCGGCCAGTTGAAGTCGGAAGTTTAAGTTGAAGTCGGCCCCAGCTGATCAGCCCACTTAAACTTCAAACTTCAACTTGAACTTAGTCGTTGGGAAGGCTCAGTTGAGCCTTCCCAACGATTTCCGCATGGCCGGCCGCACATCCCAACTCCTCGATCCCGCACGTATCCTGCTCAATGTGCGCAGCACCAAGCGGACCGGCGCCCTCCACGAGGTGGCCCAGCTGCTCACCAGCCACCCGGACGTGACGAATTTCGAGGGCTTCTACTCCGAGTTGCTCGCGCGTGACCGGCTCGACACCACCTGCCTCGGCAACGAGATCGCCCTGCCCCACGCCCGCACCGAGCACGTGAAGGCCATCGTCCTCGCCGTGGGTCGAAGCGACCAGGGCATCCTGTTTGAGAACAGCCAGGAAAATGTGCGGCTGATGTTCATGCTCGGCACACCCAAGACGAAGCCGGGCGACTACCTCCTCGTCGTCTCCACCCTCTGCAAGCTCCTCAAGGAGCCCGCCAACCGCACCGCCTTCCTCACCGCCGCCACCCCCGAGGAGTTCATCGCGGCCATTGCGGCGGCGGAGGCGAAATTATAGCGCCAGCCTGCGGCCGGCGCGGAGATTGGAGTTGGGAGATGGGAGATCGGGACTGGCAGTTCAGCACATGCGCTCCGCGCTGACTGCACGCACAGCCTGCCGGTGCTGTCATCCCCATCTCCGATCTCCCATCTTCCAGCTCCCTTCCGCCGCGGGATCGACCCGCGATCCCGCCTTGGCAAAGGCACCGCCGCCCCCACACTCGCGGCCATGATCCGCTCGTTCATTTTCAGCGACGGCAAGGTCGTCGGGCAGGACTTGGAGCTGGAGGCGCTGCGCCTCGTTCGCGCCGACAAGGGCCTGCTGCTCTGGGTCGACCTCGACAACCCCACCGAAACGGAGATCAAGGCGATCCTTGAAGGCGTGTTCCAGTTCCACCCGCTCGCGATCGAGGACTGCGTGAAGCCGAGCTCGCTCCCGAAGCTCGAGGACTACGAGGACTACCTCTTCCTCGTCACCCACGCCGTCGACTTCACCCGCACCGACAAGTTCGCCACCACCGAGCTCGATCTCTTCATCGGCCCCGACTACCTCGTCACCTTCCACACCGCCCCGCTCCGGTCGGTCGCCTCGCTCACCGAGCGCTACGTGAAGAGCGCGGGGACCGGCCCCCGCGGCCCGGACCGCATCGTGCACTCCCTGCTCGACCTGCTGGTGGACAACTTCAACCCGGTGCTCGACGAGCTGCGCGCCGAGCTGGAGGAAATCGAGGAGCACGTGCTGGCCCGCGAGCCCGGCCAGCAGAAATTCGTGAGCGAGCTGCTGCACGTGCGCCGCGACTTCACCCGGCTGCGCACCATCATCCGCCCGCAGCGCGACGTGATCGAGCGCCTCGCCCGCGGCGACGGCAAACAGATCCGCGCCAAGCTGCTCCCCTACTTCCGCGACCTGCGCGACAATCTGGTGCGCCTCGACGAGGTCGCCGCCGGTTACCACGAGCGCCTCATGATGTCGTTTGACATCTATCTCAACAAGGCGGCCTTCGAAGCCAACGAGGGCATCAAGTTCCTCACCGCCCTCACCGCGGTAACCCTGCCGGTGATGGTGGTCGGCACGTGGTACGGCATGAACTTCGAACACATGAAGGAACTGCAGTCGGCCCATGGCTACCAGATCGCCCTGGGGGTGACCGTGCTTTTCACCGTGGCGACCTGGATCTACCTCCGCAGGAGGCGATGGTTCTGATCCGCCGGGCTGCGTGGCTGCGGGCGTGAGCGAGTGGCGCCCTCCCCGGGTTCCACCCCTCCCCACTCGCTCACGCTCGCAGGCACCTTCTTTCCAGCCACTCATGATCCGCGCGCTTGTTTTCGACTTTGACGGGTTGATCCTCGACACGGAGACCCCGCTGATCGACGCGTACGCCGCCGTGCACGAGCAGCACGGGGTGGTCTTCGACCGCAGCCTTTTCATCCGCAGTGTCGGCCACGCCGATTACTCCTTCGATCCGTGGCACGGATTCAGCCCCCACGCCGACCGCGCCGAACTCGAGCTCCAGCGCCGCGCCGCCAAGGACGATTTCATCCTGCAGCAGCCCGTCCTTCCCGGGGTCGCAGCCTTGCTCGAATCGGCCCGGGCGGAGGAACTCAAAGTCGGTCTGGCCTCGAATTCCTCGCATGCCTGGTGCGACGCCCATCTTACTCGCCTCGGCTTGTTCCGGCATTTTCATTTCGTCGCCTGCCGCGAGGATGTCACCTCGCCCAAGCCGGAGCCTGATCTCTACCGGCTGGCCCTCAACCAGCTCGGGGTGCGCCCTCATGAGGCCTTGGCCTTCGAGGACTCCCACACCGGCTCCCTCGCCGCCCGCCGGGCCGGCCTGAAAGTTGTCGCCGTGCCCAACCCCTCCACCGCCCACCACGATTTCAGCCACGCCGATCTCAAGGTCGCATCGCTGGCTGAGGTGACGTTGGCGAGCCTAGGCGCCAGGCTAGCCGAAAGGTAGGGCGGACATGTCATCTCCGCCCTGCTACCCAGACGCCCTCCTCCACCCAAAAACGGCGAAGCTATTTTGGCCCCTAACAGCGCGAGGACGCAGTCCGCAGCGCCGCTAGTCGATCTCGAAATCCGCCACGAGCACGTGGTGGTCCGAGGCCGGGGTCGGCTTGACGGCGTGCTTCACGCAGCGCATGGGCGCATTAAAGAAGATATGGTCGAGCACGTAGGGCCGGCGCCGCCAGGTGATCTCTTTTTCCTGCACCGTCTTGAAGCCTTTTTCCGCGAACTGGCTGATCAGGGTCCGGTGCTGGCTGACGTTGAAATCACCGGCGAGCAGCGTGGGGCCCGGCCAGGCCGCAATCTGGCTCGCCACCATCTCGCGCTGGAAGGGATGCGTCGTGCTGCTCGAGCCGAGCATGAAGAACGCGAGCAGGTGCGTGTTGTAGAGCTGCACCTCCCGGCCCTGCACCACCGTCTTGGCCCCGATCAGCAGCCGGTCGGTGGGCGTCGTCTTCTTGCCGAAAAAATCGAACTCCACCGGCGGCGACGGCAGGTCGCGGCGGGTCCGGTCCGTGAGCGCGGTCCGCGAAAAGATCGCCAGGCCGATGCCGAACGGAAGCTCGCGCGGATCCGACTTTGGATAGGAGAACCAGCTGTCGTATCCCGGCAGCGCCGCGCAGAGACGGCTGTAGTGCGACGGAGGATTGGCTTGCACGCCGCCCGGCTGGGCATGCTCCACCTCCTGCAGCACGATGATGTCGGCGTCGTGCTGCCGGATCTCGGCGATCGTGAAATCCAGGTTGATCGGGGCGCGATCAGGGTACGCGTCATCCCAGATCTGCCCGAACTGCATGTTTAACTGGAGCACCCGGAACGACTTCATGGGTGTCGCATTACGGGGTAATTTGGGGAGATCGGCACCATCGGCCCAAGGGTGAAACTCGCGAGATCGATGGGGGGTCCAAGTTGATGCGGCAAGTCATCGCCGCGCAGTCCGAGGCAATCGCGCCAACCATTTGCGGCAATCCTTTTATTCCGGTTCCGCCGTCCCCTCGACCACCCAGTCCCGGGCCTCGGGCACCTGGAGCAGGAATTCCCGCAGGACCGCGCTGAGATGCTCCGCATAGCGGTAATGGGCCCCCATGCCCGTCCGCAGCTCGGCCTCGTAGATGAACTTGTCGGCCTGCGTGCTGTGCTCGAACGGCGTCTGGGCCCCCAGCAGCAGGGAATGAACGTACGCCGGCGAGCCGCGCTGCATCAGCTCTCGGGTCAGCGCCGCCTGCTCATCGAGCAGGGCCGCATGCGGCGCGGCCGGGATCTCTGACGGAAGATAAAATCCGGCCTGGATGAGTGGGGTGTAACGATGCCCCGTGCGATGCCGGTTGAGGTCGCGGAGCTCCGCCAGCGCCATGTTGTTCCAGGCAAAGGTCACCCGCATGCGACGCGTCGCCGTCCCCTGCTGGCCGTAGCGGTTCGCGCGGTGGCGCAGGGCTTCCGCAACCGGCTGGCGCTCGGGCAACCAGGGTGGCGTCTCGCGGTCGACCTTCACCCAGACCTCATCGCGCAGCGGCGCATTCGAGAGGCGGGCCAAGCCCAGCTCCAGGCTGGTCTGCAGTTCCTGGGCCGCCTGCTGCTGGAACGAGGCCTCCGCCACGCTGTGGCGCATCAAGCGCGGCGACATCTTGAGCAGCTCGTCGCGGATCAGCTTGGCCGCCGCGCGGGCTTCCGGTTGCGGCAATGAATCGAGATGCTTCACCGTCACCGCCCACATGCGGGAAGACTGGACGAGTCCGACATTCGTCCGCGTCGCCAGCGGGATGAAATAACGGGCCCGGTCGAGGGCGTAGTTCTTGCGGAGACGGGTCACGACCGCGGGTTTGGCGTTCGGCGGCACGCGCACCAAGGCCGGATTCGCAGTGGCGAGCCCGTCGAGGCGGGCGTACTCGGCGTGATAGGCGGCAAAGGACTTCGCCATCAGGGCCGACCAGCGGGGGGCCAGATCGTCGGGAATGCCCAGCTCCGCCGCGGTCGGCAGGTTCGAGGCATCCATCGTGATGTAGCGCGTGCTCGACTCCTGCCCGTCCGCCATCGTGGCGATCTCAAAGACCTTGTACGCGAGCCACATTGAGACGTCGTCGAGTGCAATCGCGAGTCCGCCCGTCAGCCCGCCAATTGAGGCGTGGCCGTAGTCGACGAAGTTCAGGATCCGGTCGATCGACGCATCGGGATTGGCCAGATCGACCTTGGAGAGAATCGCCCCGATGCCCTGGTTGCTGCGGGAGTAGCGGGCGAGCACCGACGCGAGCAGCTCCGGCGTGACTTTCGGCAGATCGGCGGCGGTCGGGGGCGGGACAAGGGCGAGGCCGGTGATTCTCATGCGTGCAACGAAAAGGTGTCGGGGATCACCGCACGCCGCCAAGCCAGAACCGGAGATTTCGATCCGGTTGGCCGCGAAAAGGCGCAGGAGGCACAAAACAGAAGGGCTGAGGGGCGGAGGATCTGAGGCTCTGATCCTCTGCCCCTCCGATCCTCGGTTTTTTTCGCCTTCTGCGTCTTTTTGCGGCCAATCCTCAGGGCTTGGTCGCCCCCGCGATGGTCGTCACGAGCCCATCCGGCGTGATCTGGCGGATCGCACCGTTGCCGGTGTCGGCGACATAAATCGTCCCCGTGGCATCGACCGCAATGCTGCGCGGCTCGCTGAACCGTGCCGTGCCCGCGGGACCGTCCGCCTTGCCGCGCTCGCCGGCGCGTCCGGCCAGGGTCGTGACCACCCCCGCCGGGGTGACCTTGCGGATGACATGGTTGTCGGTGTCGGCCACATACACATTCCCCGCTCCGTCGGCGGCCAGAGCCCGCGGCGCGCCGAAATGGGCCGCCGAGCCGATGCCGTCCGCGCTACCCGGGGCGCCCGAGACGCCAGCCAGGGTGGTCACGGTGCCGGCCGAAGTGACCTTGCGGATGGCGGAAAGCTGTTCGTCCGCCACGTAAAGAATACCCTTCCCATCGAGGGCAATGCCCCGGGGCTTGCCAAACCGGGCCACCGCACCCGCTCCATCGGTGGCGCCCGCCTCGCCGCGTTTTCCCGCGATGACCGTGACCGTTCCCTGCGGGGAGATGCGCAGGATGGTGTTGCCAGAATTGTTCGCGATGAAGGCGTTGCCTTCAGGATCGAGAGCCACGGCGACAGGAGCTGAAAGACTCGTATCGCTCGGAACTGGCGAGGGCTTCACCCAGGCGTCGACCCGGCCGTCCGGGAGGATCCGGTAGACCGTATTGGCGTCCGCATCGGAGACCAGGACGGTTCCGTCGCGCCCCACGGCCAGGCCGATCGGGTCGGCAATCGTTGGACCACCCGCGCCCAGTACCGTCACCTGGCCGGAGGGAGTGATCTTGTACACCTTGGGGGTGGCGACATCCCCCACGAAGAGATTGCCGGCCGGATCGACCGTCACGGCGCGCGGATTGGGCAGCGGCACCACGGCAAACGGCCGCTGGACCGTCTCGGCGGCCATTGCCGGGGCAACGGCGTGCAGGGCAAGCAACCAGGCGACAGCAGGAAGGATCATCTTCATTGGGAACGGGGCGGACACGGGGCGAATCCCGGAACGGAGGATCAACCCCAACTCCCAACTACCAGATCCCAACTCCGCCCGACTGACAAGGCGGGCTGCTACAGCCCCAGCAGCCAGCGGCCCAGTTCGCCTTGGTAAAAGCCAAGGACCACCGAGCCGAGGGCCAGCAGGCCGAGCGCGAGGCCGAGCCCGCGATGCACCGGGGCGCGGGGGGCGGGAGCCGGGGCGCCCTCGGCGGACGGGAGGCGCCACGCCGGGAAGAACGCCGCCTTGATCCAGCCGAAGTAGTAATAGATCGAGATTACCACGCCGGTGATCGCGATCAGGAGCAGCGGGTACAGGCCGGCCTTGAAGGCGGAGACGAAGATCAGGAGCTTGCCCATGAACCCGGCCAGCGGCGGGATGCCCGCCAAGGAACCGAGCCCGATCGCCAGCACCGCGCCGAGGAACGGGCGTTCACGGGCTAGTTCGGCATATTGATCCAGCTCCTGCTTCGTGTCGTCCGCCCCGCCAAGCTGCGTCATCACGCCGAACACCGCGAACGAGGCCAGGAGGTAGGCAAAGAGATAGAAATAGACCGCACCCACCGCCTGCGGCTCCTGGAAGGCCGCAATCACGCCCAGCAGAAGGTAGCCCGCGTGGGCCACGCCGGAGAGCGCGATCAGGCGCTTCACATTGTTCTGCGTCAGGGCCGCGAGATTACCGAAGAGGATCGTCGCCCCCGCCATCACGCTGAGCACCGGTACGACCAGCGACGCGTACGGCCGGAAAACTTCCAGGCAAAGCGGGATCAGCACCGCGAAACCGACGGCCTTCGAGGACACCGCGAGGAACGCCGTCACAGGCGTCGGCGCCCCTTGGTAAACATCTGGCACCCAGATCTGGAAGGGGAACGCGCCGATTTTGAAGGCCACGCCGGACAGCACGAGCACGATGCCCGCGCTCGCGAGGAAGTTGTTCGGGTGGCTCGCGAGGAAGCGCGTCAGCGTCTGGTACTCAAAACCCGTGTGCAGCACGCCATCGGCGTCGGGCGAAGCCCCGGCCGCGCCGTAGAGCAGCGTGATACCGAAGAGCAGGATGCCCGAGCTGAGCGCGCCCATGATCAGGTACTTCAGGCCGGCCTCGAGCGTCAGCGGGTTGTCGCGGTAATAGCTGACGAGAATATAGAGCCCCACCGTGACGGTCTCCAGCGCCACGAAGAGCATCACGAAGTGGTTCGCCTGCGCCAGGAGCATCATGCCCGCGGTCACCACCAGGATGATGTGGTAGAACTCGACGTGCGGCATCCGCTGGCGCGGCAGGCTGACCGTCGCGAGCACGCAGACCAGGATCGAGGCCAGCAGGAAGAACGCGCGCAGGAACTGCCCGCCCGCCGTGTGCAGGAGCAGACCGTTGAAGGTCGGGCCAGCGTTGATGTACGGCGAGTTGAAGTTGATGATCAGGCCGATCAGCACCGCGACCTGGCTGACGATCGCGATGCCCGGGATGAAGGCCCGCTGCTCCTTCGGCAGGATCAGCTCCAGCGCGAGCAGCATCAGCGCAATCAGCGCGAGCATCAGCTCGGGCGCGATGGCGAGCCACTGGTTGCGGCCCGCGGCCTCGATGAGTTGCAGGGAAGCGGTCGACATGGGTCAGCCTTGGAAATCCAACATCAGCAGTCCGGAGGATTGGCCGCAAAAAGGCGCAAGAGATGCCGGGACTGCGAATTGAGTCTCCCGCGCGCTTATAAGCGCAATGGAGAGGGTACCGGAGCCAGAGGGAATTTTGCGCCTTTTTGCGGCCATCAAGGGATTGCTGTTTTGGCGGTCGCGACCGGCGCGGTGAGCGCGGCGTTGAGCGGGGTGGAGATAGATTTCGGCCAGAAGCCGACAACCAGAAGGGCAATGAGGAGGATCAGGGCGGGGATCTTCTCACCCCAGGACAGATCGGCCGGCGGATTCGCGGCCATCACGCCGTTGAGCGCCGGGGTCGGTGAACCAAAGAACACCCGCGCCACCGCGCGCAGGCCGTAGATTGCGGAAATGACCACGCCCGCGATCGCCGCGGCGGCGACCCACGGGGAGACGTTCCACAACGCGACAAAGATCGTGAGCTCACCCCAGAAGTTCGCAAAGCCCGGCAGGCCGATGCCGGCGAGCGTCGCAGCCACGAAGAACGCGGCCAGCACCGGAGTCTTCTGCGCCAGACCGCCCATGTCGGCGAGGTCGAAGGTCTGCGTGCGGTCGTGGATGCTCGTCGCGAGCAGGAACATCAGGGCGACCGAGAGGCCATGCGCCACCATCAGCAGCACCACGCCGCCCGTGCCAAGCGTCGAGAAGCAGACTAGGCCGAGGAAGGCGTAGCCCATGTGCATCACGGAGCTGTAACCGATCATCTGCTTGAGGTCGCGCTGCGCGATCGTGATCAGGCCGATCACCAGCACGTTGCCGAGGGCCAGGACCGTCAGGATCTGGCTGTGTGCGCGCGCCGCGTCGGGCAGGAGCGGTAGCGCTACCTGGATCAGACCGTAGAGGCCGAATTTCTTCAGCACGCCGGCGTGCAGCATCGCCGCTGAGCTCGGCGCGGCGCCGTAGCCCAGGGGCGCCCAGGTGTGGAACGGCCAGAGGGAGACCAGGATGCCGAAACCGGCGAGCAACAGGCCGAACGCATACTTCTGCGCGGTCGCCGCGATCGGCTGCGCCGCCACGGCCTCGCGCAGGGCCATCAGGTCAAAGGTGTTCGCCCCACTCTTCACGTAGATCGCGATCAGACCGAGCAATGAGAGCATCGCGCCGACCGTGAGGTAGATCGTCATCTTCATCGCCGCATAGTTGCGGTCGCGGCCACCCCAGATGCCCACCATGATGAAGGTCGGGATCAGGGCCAACTCGTGGAAGAAATAGAGGAAGAAGATGTCCTCACTCGCGAAGATGCCCATCAGACCGGCCTGCATGAAGAGCAGGAGCATGAGGTAGAGCTTGGTCCGCTCCGCCGTGGAACGGATCGCGTACAGGCCGGCGGCCAGTCCGACGAGGCCGGCGAGCACGAAGAGCGGCAACGACACGCCGTTGAGGCCGAGCGCGAGGCTGATGCCGAACCCCTCGAGCCCGGTGGAGGCGCGCACGAACCATGCGTACTCTGCCCCGTTATTCGCCGGGAAGTTCGCCCAGCACCACAGTGCGATCAGCGCCGGCAGCCCGAAACCGAGATACGCCAGGCGCTTTGACCAGCGCTGGGGCAAGCCGCACAGGATCGCGACCGCGACCGCGAAGGGCGCCGCAATGGAGAGGAAGAGAGGATTCAGGAGCAAATTCATCCTAAGATCGGAAGTTTTTTGCCACAGAGGCACAGAGGCACAGAGAACAGCCGAACACCTGCGTTGATCCCGCTCTGTGTCTCTGTGCCTCTGTGGCCGAACCGGTTTGAAATTTCGGATTCCATCGGTTCGCCATCAAAAGACCCCCGCCGCATACGCCCAGAGGAGCGCCACGCCGGCCAGGAACCAGTAAACATAAGCGTGGAGGCTGCCGACATGGGCCGCCCGGGCACCGAGGCCGAACAGGCCGGCGAGTCCCGCACCGCCACGGACGATCAGGCCGGACAGGATAACCTGCTCCAGGAAGTTCAGCAGCATCGCAAAGCGCTGCTGCACTTTCGCCACGTAGTAGTCGTAAAGCTTGTCGAACGACGCCTTGAGAGCTCCCAACGCGCCGAACAGGCCCGGCGACTTCTGCGCCAGCGCGTCGTCCGCCGCCGGCTTGTAGAGCACCCAAGCCGCCGTGAGACCGACCAGCATCAGGGCATCGCCAATCAATGGGATGAGCAGACCCTCCTCATGCGGGATCAAGCTCCACACCCCGTCGAACAGGTGGCCGTACAAGCTGGTGTAGCCGGCCAGGACCGACAGGACCGCGAGCAGCACGAGCGGCAGCGTCATGCTCCATCCACCCTCATGGGCGTGGGCGGACTCCTCGCTGCGCGGCGTCCCGAGGAAGACGAGGATCCACAGTCGCACCATGTAAAAGGCAGTCAGAATCACCGTGAATCCGAGCACGGCGAACACCGCGTGGTTATTCTCCAAGGCCAGGTGGAGGATCGCATCCTTCGAGAAGAAACCCGCCAGGAACGGCATGCCGATGATCGCGAGCACGCCGATCGTGAAGGTGATGAACGTGAGCGGCATCTTTGCCTTCAGCCCACCCATCTTGAAGATGTCCTGCTCGTGGTGGCAGCCGTGGATGACCGAGCCCGAGCCGAGGAACATCAGCGCCTTGAAGAAAGCGTGGGTCGTGAGGTGGAACATCGCGGCACCGACGCCGGCGGCGAGTACGGCTGCACCCGCCTCCTCCGCGTGGGTCGATCCCAGCCCAAAGGCCGCGACCATGTAGCCGAGCTGCGAGAGCGTGGAGTAAGCGAGGACCTTCTTGATGTCGCGCTGCGTGATCGCGCACAGGGCGGCGTAAAGCGCCGTGGCGGTGCCGACCCACATGATGACCGTCAGCGCGTCCGGGGTCATCAGCACGTTGATCCGGCAGAGCATGTAGATGCCGGCCGCGACCATCGTGGCGGCGTGGATCAGGGCGGAGACGGGCGTCGGACCTTCCATCGCGTCCGGCAGCCAGACGTGCAGCGGCAGCTGGGCCGACTTGCCAACCGCACCGCAGAAGAGCAGGAGCGGGATCATCGTGCTGAAGACGTGTTTGTCGCCCAGCTCGGTGAGGTTGACCGTGCCGTTCAGCCAGTAGCAGGCGACGATCCCGAGGAGGAAGCCGAAGTCGCCCACGCGATTCACGATGAAGGCCTTCTTGGCCGCGTCGGCCGCCGACTGCTTCTCGTGGAAGTGATTGATCAGCGTGTAGGAGCTGAAACCGACCAGCTCCCAGAAGATGAACATCATGAAAAGATTGTCGGCCAGGACGATGCCGATCATCGAAAACATGAAGATCGAGAGCCCGCCGAAGTACCGGCCCCGGCACGGGTCGTCGTGCATGTAGCCGAGCGAGAACACGTGGACGCACAGGCCGACTATCCCAACGATGCACAGCATCAGCGCCGCGAGATCGTCGAACTTGATCCCGAGCGAGAGCGAGAAGTCCCCGAGGCGGAGCCACTCCATCGAGGCGCTGAAGGGCTCGCCGTGGATCGCGAGGATGATCGCAATCGCTGCAATCGCCGCCGCCACCGCAGTGGCGAGGCCCGCCGCCGCCCCACCCGCCCGGCGGAGGAACAGGGCGATGATTGCCGCCGAGGCCAGCGGCAGCAGGAGAACGAGGATGGCGTGCTGGAGCATGGTCATCGGGAGGCGTGACCGCCTCCAGTAGCGGGTAGCGAGTAGCAGGTAGCGAGTAGGTTGAGCCTCGATCCATCCCGGCGCGCGGCCGCTGCCGGCACGGTCTCCGGATGCTCGCTACCCACTACTCGATGCTCGCTACTTTTCATCAGGATCAGTTCTTCAGGTGGTTGAGCTCGTCGACCATCACGGTCTGGCGCTTGCGGAAGAGCGCGACGATGATGGCGAGGCCGACCGCGACCTCGGCGGCGGCCACGGTGAGGATGAAAAAGACGAAGACATGCCCGTCGAGCGCGCCGTTGAAGCGCGAGAAGGCGACCAGCGCCAGGGTCGAGGCGACGAGCATCAGCTCGAGGCACATGTAGATCACGAGGGTGTTCTTGCGCAGGAGCACGCCGAAGAAGCCGAGCGCGAAGAGCAGCCCGCTGAGCACGAGGTATTCGCTGAGTCCGGCGTTCATTTGGTTTCCTCCGGGACGGCGTGTTTCCGGCTGAGCACGATCACGCCGAGCATGGCGATCAGCAGGAGAAAGCCGACGACCTGCACCGGCAGCAGATAGGTGGTGAACAGCATCTCGGCGTAGTGCTTGAGCACGGCGCCGACCGGTGCCTGGCCCGCTGCGGTCGGAACCGCCACGGTCGCGAACTGGGTCCGGCTGACCAGCGTGGCCAGTCCCGTGACCAGCAGCGCGAGCCCAACCGTGCTCGCCACGGCAGTCAGGCGCTTGAAGGGCTTGCGCGTGCCGCCCTGGGTATCGAGCAGCATGACGATGAAGAGGAAGAGCGCGACGACCGCGCCGGCGTAGACCAGCACGAGCAGCGCCGCCAGCAGGTAGGCGTCGAGCAGCGCAAAGAGTCCGGCCACGCCCACGAGCGAAAGCAGCAGGCAGAGCGCGGCGTTGACGGCGTTCTTGTTCACGACGACGCCCACGGCGGTGGCCACCGTGAGGAAGGAGAAGAAGTAAAACAGAACGTGAGGCATCTGCTGAGAGGAGTCAGGAGGCGGGATCGAAGGAGTCAGGAGGGGAGGAGCCAGGAGCCAAGAGTCAGGAGCCGGGCAGCCGCAATCGGATCGGAGGATCGAACTCCTACCCTCCTGACTACTGGCTCCTGACTCTTTGTTGGTTTCATCGTATAAATTAAAGACTAAGGGCGTACTCAGTGGGCCGAACCACCGTCGGCCGACTCCTCAGCCGCGGCCTTTTTCTTGTCCCACTTGAAATGCTGGTCCGGCAGCGTGCCGCCGAGCTCGTAGAGGCGGGCCTTGTTGTTGACCATCTCCTCGCGCGAATAGCCGGTCATGGAAAACTGGTTCTGGAGGAAGATCGCCTCCTCGGGGCAGACCTCCTGGCAGAGTCCGCAGTAGATGCAGCGGAGCATATCGATGTCGAACTCCTGCGGGGCCTTCTCGACGTGCTCGCGGCCGCTGCCCTCGGGCACCGTGCCGGGCTTGATACGGATCGCCTTGGGCGGGCAGACAAACTCGCAGAGCTGGCAGGAGACGCACTTCTCGCGGCCATGGGGATCCATCACCAGCGTCGGCACCCCGCGGTAGCCGGGAGGGATCGCCGGACGCTGCTCCGGGTACTCCATCGTGAGCTTCGGCTGGAACATGTGCTTCAACGTCGTCTTCAACCCGGCCGCGATCTGTGGCAGGTAGGTGCGCTCGGCCAGGGTGAGCGGGGCGCGTTTGACGGGGATTACAGCCATGGGACGGTAGATGTTTTAACCACGGATTTCACGGATGACACGGATGAGGTCGGATACCGGTAGGGCTGGCCCGCTGGGCCGGCCGCGATCAATCCCGGACACGGTCGGCCCAGCGGGCCAACCCTACCGAGTGATGTGTGATCCGTGATCATCCGTGTAATCCGTAGTTAAACTCGGGGTTGCAGCCACGCGATCGCGAGCGCGTAAAAAATCAGGTTGCCGATGGAGAGCGGCAGCAGGGTCTGCCAGCCGAGCTTCATCACCTGGTCGTAGCGGAAGCGCGGGACGGTCCAGCGCACCCACATGAAGAGGAAGAGCAGGGCGATGATCTTGCCGAGGAAGATCACCAGCGAGAGCAGGGCGACCGCGAACGGCAGTCCGGTCAGGCCAAGCCAGCCTGCGACCGAGGCGAGCGGCACCCACGGGAGCGGGTTCCAGCCACCGAGGAAGAGGAGCGCAAACACCGCCGAGCCGACGATCATGTGCGCGTACTCGGCGACGAAGAAGAGCGACCACTTGAACGCGCCGTACTCGGTATGGAAGCCGCCGACGAGATCGGCCTCCGACTCCGGCATGTCGAACGGCTGGCGGTTGGTCTCGGCAAAGAGCGCGATGAGGAAAATCAGCGCCGAGAGCGGCATGATCATCATGCCCCACGCCCCGTGCCAGCC
Organism: Opitutus sp. GAS368; assembly: GCA_945903545.1. Classification (GTDB taxonomy): domain Bacteria; phylum Verrucomicrobiota; class Verrucomicrobiia; order Opitutales; family Opitutaceae; genus CAIYFD01. The sequence goes on from CAMDOO010000061.1 coordinate 18,332, forward strand.
GCTGGTGCCGCTCTGCATCGCGACGACATCAACCAGGCTGAGGGTGCCCTTGCCGCCCGGTGCGTTGACGAGCAGGAAGACTGGCAGCACGGCGAGCGTCATCGAGAGCTCGTAAGAGATCAGCTGCGCCGAGGCGCGCACGCCGCCGAGGAACGGGTACTTCGAGTTCGAGGCCCAGCCCGCGAGGATCAGCGCGTAAACCCCGAGCGACGAGACGGCAAAAACACCGATGATGCCGATGTCGACGTTGGCCAGCACGAGCGGCACGAGCGCACCCGCGGAGTCGAACCACGCCCCGAACGGCACCACCACGACCGTGGTGAGCGCGGGGAGCAGCGCCACGGCCGGGGCGATGATGAAGTAGAACTTGTTCACGTGGCCGGGGACCGGCTCCTCCTTGAAGAGGAACTTCGCGCCGTCGGCCATGAGGTGGAACAGGCCCAGCCGCTGCAGGAATTTTCCGAGGAAGGGAATCCACGCGACCCACGGCACCACCGCGCGGTTCGGGCCGGGCCGGCCCTGCATCCACGCCGAGACCTTGCGCTCGGCGAGCGAGCACATGCCCGCCAGCGGGAAGATCACCAGGATCACGGCCAGGCCCTTGGCGGTGGCCTGGATCCAAAGCGGAAGCTGGAAGAAGAATTCCATGGATCGAGTGTAGGAGCGGG
>CAMDOO010000062.1 GCA_945903545.1 Opitutus sp. GAS368
CGGTCCGCTTCTGTGGGCAGACCGGCTTGGACCCGGGTGAGGGCCAGCCTTCGGCGGGCCTTCGGCTGGCAAGTACCCGGTGTGCGGATTGGCCGCTTTGCGACTCAGGGTCCACCGCGCCCGCCGCGTCCGCCTCGTCCACCGCGTCCGCCCGGGGCGTCGGCGGGTGCCGGGGGAGTGGCGTTGGGATTCAACACGTCGCCGGCCTCGGCCTGCTGGATGAGGCGGTCGGCGTCGGCCTGGAGGAGGAAACGCTCGGCGACGGCCTTGGCGGCGGCCGCGCGGACCAGGGCGACGTATTTTTCGTGGGTGCCGTAGCGCTCCTCGAGCGAAGGACGCGGGTCGCCCGAGGCCAGGCGCTCGGCCTTGGTCACGGCGAAGGGAATGAAACTGCCCTGGAAGCCCGACTGACGGTCCTTGTAGAAGCCATTCAGCGTGACGCTCCAACCGAGATAGGAGCCGAGTGGAACCTGGTGCAGGACCGAGGGTACACCGGCGGTCTCGTTGCCGTCGGCATCCACCCGCGGCACGAGCTGGGGGATGATGCGTCGGATCACGGGCGGCTGGCGCATGATGCCGGAGAGGTCGTTGTGGTTGAAGGCGGGGCCGAAATCATAGTCGTAGATCGGGTTGATCAGGCGGTCGGGCAGGGCGGTTCCCGGGATGGACGGAAATCCCATGGCGGCGGCCTCGGGCAGAACGAGCTCCCCGCGATCGAGGCGGGGGTACCGGCTGGGAGGCGGCTCCTTGCCCTTCATCACCCAATCAATCAACGCGAGGCGGAGGGCGCGCATCGTCTCGTTCTGCGGGTTGGGATTGCCCGCCAGGCCGTAGGTGTTGGCCGACGCGCGCGGGGTGACGTTGAAACCGCCGCGACCACCGCCGTGGGTCGTGCCGGGAAAATAATAACGGCGCACATTGACGGGCAGCGGGATGTCGAGGTCCGCCCGCGTGCCGACGAGGCCGGGCGACATCCGCAGGCCCCAGAACTCAGCCGCACCGAACGTCTCGAGGATCTTGGGCACGGTGCGAGAGGCCTTGGCGCGGTCGAGCAGGGTGGCGGCCGGACGCTGGCGGGCCTCGTCGCGGTAGGCACCCCACCAGAGCACGGGCTCGCTGCCCGGCTCGTACGGGGCGGTGGCGCCGCCGGGGAGCGCGAAGCGGAAGTTCAGGGGGTTCTGGCGGGCGGCGATGTGGGGGTTGGCGCCGTCCCAGACGATCTTGCCGGACTCGTCCTCGTTGAAACCGAGGTGGAGGAAGGTCTTGATGAAGTTGCCCGACTGCGAGTCGCCCTGCGCGATCGCGTGGGTGACGCGGCCGGCGACGGGATTCGCCTGGCCGGTGGCGTCCTTGGCGGCGCGCCGGAAGAAGGCATTGAGGTCGCGCGTGGCGGCCAGGCCGACGCCGAGGACCAGCGGGTCCCTGGCGGTGTAGGTGAGTTCGTAGAGCTGTCCGGCCTGGAAGCCGCCCCGGAGGCTGATCCGCGTGGGATCGGGCGTGCCGGGAAACGCCGCGGTGCGGGCGTCGGAGAAGGCCCAGTCGGTGGCGGCGATCGGGACCACGGCACTCTCCTCCGACACGCGGCGGGTCAGGGTGGCCTGAGCCGGGTCGAGACTGGCGGGCGTGCGCTGCCCGGGCAGCGCGAGGGTCGGGCTTGCGGCGGTCTGCGGGAAGCGGGAGAGGACGACGCCGGTGACGCTGGAGCCGTCGGGGTTTTTCGCGATCGGCACCCGGATCGTCTGCGCGGAGGACTGGAATGCGATGTCGCCCTGCCAGCCGCTGTTGAGGAAAACGTCGCCGCGGGCGACATTGTAATCGGCCGGGTTGACGCCGCCGCCGCGGTTGGAGACGCCGTACATCAGGAGACCGCTGGCCTTCGCGAGATCAATGGGTTTCCACAGCGTGAAGGTCGCCTCGTATTCCACGAGGCCCCGGGCGTTCCTGGGCGCCAGGTTCAGGTCGGTGATGATCGCGTTGCGGCGATCCCGGGGATCGAGCTCCCCGAAAGCGCGGCCTTGGATCACCTCGTAGGGCATCGCGGCGAAGGCCGGCCCCTGGGCCGGCTGGGTGGAGTCGATGACGAGGCGGGTGATGCCCGCCTCGAGTGCGAGGGGGCAGGTAAGAAGGAGCAGGATGGCGAGGCCACCGCGGAGGAATGAGGAAGGAATATTCATGTTAACTTATTTGAGCACATTGCCGTTGATCGCGGCCTGCACGGCGCGGGCGGCGTCGGCGGGCAGCAGGAATCCTTCCGCCTCGAGCCGGGCAACGGCCGCGCGGACGGCGGCGACATAACCGTCGTGCGAGCCATAACGCTCCTCGAGCGAGGGGCGGGGATCGTTGGCCGCGAGGCGCTCGTCCTTGGTCCGCTGGAAGGGAAAGTAGGCTCCATTCAGGCCATTGAGGTCGCCCTCGCCGACACCGGGGCCGCGCAGCGACCAGCCGGTATAGGTGCCGAGCGGAACCTGTTGGGACAGGGTCTGCACGCCGCCGATCTCGTTGCCGTCGGCGTTCACTTTGGGGACGAGCACGGCGTAGACCCGGCCGGGCACGGCCTTCGTCGGCTCGGCGATGATCCCGGACTCGTCGGCCCGGTTGAACTGCGGGCCGAAATCAACGAGGTGGCCGGGATTGAACTGGCCGTTGAAGACGACCCCCGGGATGGCGGGCCACCCGAAGGTCCGGGGATCCGGCTTCACCAGCTGGCCCTCGCGGATCGTGGGATACCGGCTCGGCGGCGGCGCCTTGCCCTCCAGGACCCAGCGTTCAAGCGCCACCAGCAGGGCCCGGCGCAGGTCGCCCGAGGCGTTGGCCCCGGCGCCGCTGTGCTGGGTGCCCGCGAAGTGGTAAATGCGGACATAATCCGGGAGCACCAGGTCGCGCGTGCCGCGACTGTCCGTGGTGCTGAGGGAGGCAAAATATTGCCAGTACTCGGTCGAGCTGAAGGTCTGCACAATCTTCGGCCGGGCCGTCGCGGGATAGCGGTCGAGCAGGCCGACCCTCTGGCCGGACACCTCGTCGAGTTCCGTCTGCCAGGCAAACGGGGCCTCGTGTCCCGGCGCGAGGTGGCCCTCGTGCTGTGAGGTCCCGGCGCCCGGGGCGGCGAAACGGACGTTCAGGATCGTGCGCTTGCCGGCGACATCGGGGTTCGCGCCCTCGAAGACCATCCGGTTGCGTTCGTCGAGGTTGAAGCCGAGCTGGAGGAAGGAGCGGATGAAGTTGCCGCTTTGCGAGACGCCGACCATCACGGCGGCCCGCACGGGATTGGTCGCCTCCGTGGTGCGCAGGGGATTGGCGTTGCCCGCGTCATCCTTTGCCTCGTGGCGGAGGAAGGTGACCAAGTCGCGGGTGGCGGAGAAACCGAGCCCGAGCACCAGCGGGTTTTGGGCGGTGTAGATCAACTCGTAGATGAAGCCGGCCTGAAAACCGCCGCGGACCGAGACATGCCGCGAACTCGGCTGGCCCGGAAACGGGGTCGCCCGGGAATCGCTGAAGGCCCAGTCCGGTTCGGGGATGATCTCCTTGGGGTCGTCCGCGCGGGACCGGCGGGTCAGCGTGGCCCGGGCCTTGGCGCCGGCCACGGCCTCGTAGGCGGCGTGCGAGCCCCCACCGGTGTAGGGACCCTCCTCGAGGCCGAGCGTGGGCGTGGCGCGCCCGGGGACGTACTCGGTGCGCACGTCGCCCGTGATCGGCTGGCCGTCCCGCGTGGCGACGGGGACCTGGAGGGTGACGCGGCGGCCGCCGGGCTGGACATCGCCCTGCCAGCCGCTGGCCAGGAAAACATAACCGCGGGCCTGGAACGCCGGATCGAAGCCGGGCACATTGCCGCGGTTGGGCACGCCATAGAAGAGCAGCCCGTTGGCCCGGTTCATCTCGACCGGCTTGGTCAGCACAAAATCGGTTTCGTACTCCACCCGCCCGCGCGCGTTCCTGGGGGCGAACCCGAGGTCCTGGACCAGGCCGTCGCGCGGGTCGGCCGGATCGACCTCCCCGTGCGCCCGGCCCCGGATCGTCTCGTAGGCGATCCCGGCGGGGTTGGCTGCCGCGGACGCTTCCCGGGAGACAATCTCGATGCGAACAATGCGGGCGTCGGCCCGGGTCCAGCCGACCAGGGCGAGGCCGAGGGCCATTCCAAGACGGAGGCAATTCTTCATGGGTCCAGGGGCAGGATTCGGGATGGGCGAAGCCCCGCGGGCGCTTCGGTTATGGCTGCGCGCCTGCGGGCGTGGGGTGGGGAGGCTCAAGCATGGGTGTGATCGCGGGCGAGCCGCCGCCATCGGCGACTCAAGGGTGGGATCCGACCGCGATCTGGGGCGGGATGGAAAATCGCGACCGGCGGGTCCGGCGGTCAAATTCCGAATGGGGCGTGTCCGACTATCGGACGCCTTTTTTGCGCCGATCCACAGGTGGGGCTTGTCGCGGATGCCGGCTTGGAATCTGTTTGCCCGCCCGTCAGCCCCGTTGCCCAAACCGCCACCCCACCGATGAGTGCTTGGACTTCCCATGGCCTCCAACCGTACAACAAGCGGGCGGTGGCGAGCACGTTCCTGAAAGGACTGGAGCTCCTGACCATCCTGGCGCGCAGCCCGGCCGGTCTGCCCATGTCTTCTCTGCGGCAGCGCTCGAAACTCCCCCGCACCTCCGTCCTGCGCATGCTCTCCAGCCTCGAGCTCTTCGGCCTCGCGGCGCGCAAGGGGTCCCTCTGGCGGACCACGCCCCGGTTCCATGACTGGTGTCACCAGGACATGCACGGGGAACTCAGGAAGCGGTATGCGCAGGTGCTGCGCCGGATTGCCGCCGAGGTGGACGAGCTGGTCGAGCTCGGCGTCGCCGAGGGCGACGGCATCCGCTTCATCGACTACGTGCAGTCAAAACACCACGTGGTGATCGAGCCGCTGAAGACCAGCCTCTACCCCCTGCGCCAGTCGGCCTCGGGCAAGCTCTTCCTCTCGCAGCGGCCGGATCTCTGCGCGGGCATCCGCGACCGCCGGTTGCTCGACGAGATTGCCGCCGCCCGCGAGACCGGGATCGCGTGGAATCGCGGCGAGACCGACCCCAACGTGATCGCGGTGGCGACCTGGGCGGGCGAGCCGTCCGCGCTCACCCCGATGATCGCCGTGATCTGGCCCTTCTTCCGGTTCAGCGAGGCCAAGGCGCTCCGGGCCCTCGCCGTGATCCGCCGGGCCCGGCCCAGGGCGGCTTCCCCGCGATGATCACCCGAAGGGACACCGCCTCGTTGCGGATCGGCTGCGGCGCCGGGTTTTCCGGGGACCGCATTGACCCGGCGGTCATTCTGGCCACGCGCGGGAAGCTGGACTGGCTCGTGTTCGAGTGCCTGGCGGAGCGCACGATCGCCCTCGCGCAGCAGGCCCGGTCGCAGGACCCGGAGGCCGGTTACGACCCGTTGCTCGTCGAGCGGATCGAGGCCGTCCTGCCGGCATGCCGGGCGAACGGCACGCGCATCATCACCAACATGGGTGCGGCCAACCCGCGGGCCGCTGCGGCCCGGATCGCCCGGCTCGCCCGCGAGCGGGGTTGGCACGGCTTGAAGATCGCGGCCGTGACGGGCGACGACGTGCTTGCGACGGTGACAGGCTCGGAGCACCGGCTGCTGGAGACCGGCGGGCAAGTTGCAGCACTAGGCTCCCAGCTGGTCTCGGCCAACGCTTACCTCGGTGCCGCCCCGGTGGTGGAGGCCATCGCGCAGGGCGCCCACCTCATCATCACGGGCCGCGTCGCCGACCCGGCGCTGTTTCTGGCCCCGCAGGTGGCGGCATTCGGCTGGCGGTGGGACGACTGGAACGCGCTCGGGCAGGGCACGGTGGTCGGCCATCTGCTGGAGTGTGCCGGGCAGGTGACCGGCGGGTATTTTGCCGACCCGGAAACCCTGCCGGTGCCGGGCTTGGCGAACCTGGGATTTCCGCTCGCCGAGGTCAGGCCCGATGGCGCGGCCGTCATCACGAAGGTCCCCGACACGGGCGGCCGCGTGACCACCCTGACGTGCAAGGCGCAGCTGTTGTACGAGCTTCATGACCCCGCGGCGTACCTCACGCCCGACGTGGTGGCGGATTTCAGCGGCGTGCGTTTCACCGAGACCGGCGCCGACCGCGTGGTGGCCCGTGGCGGCGCCGGCCGCCAGCGTCCGGATAGCCTGAAGGTCTCGGTGGGTTACCGGGACGGCTTTGTCGGCGAGGGGCAGATTTCCTATGCGGGCCCGGGAGCGGTGGCGCGGGGCCGGCTGGCGCTCAAGATTGTGGACGAGCGGCTGAGACAGATGCAGGTGCCGTGCGATGAGTTGCGCAGCGAATTGATCGGGGTGGACGCCTTGCACGGCCGTGCCGGCCGGCCGGTGGGCGCCGAGCCCTCGGAAGTCCGCGTCCGGGTCGCGGGGCGGACGACAACGGCCGCGGCGGCCCGGAAAATCGGTGCGGAGGTGGAGGCCCTGTACACCAACGGGCCGGCTGGCGGCGGCGGGGCAGTGAAGTCGGTCCGCGAGGTCCTGGCCATCGGCACAACCTTCATCCGGCGCGAGCTCGTCCCGTGCTCCGTGCATTGCGAGGTGATCCCATGAAGCTGCGGCAGATCGCCTTGGCGCGCAGCGGGGACAAGGGTGACATCGCCAATCTCGCCGTCATCGCGCTCGACGAGCGGGACTATCCCTTCCTCGTCGAGCAGGTCACCAGCGCGCGGGTCCGGACTCACTTCGGCGGGATCGTGCGGGGTGAGGTGGTGCGTTATGAGTGTCCCAACGTCGGGGCGCTGAACTTCGTGCTCCACGGCGCGCTGGGTGGCGGGGTGACGCGCTCGCTGGCGCTCGACGCTCATGGCAAGTCGCTGAGTTCGCTGCTGCTGGACCTGGACCTGCCCGAGCGCGCGGGACCGCTACCGGAGGCGTCCGCATGAATCCGGCCCTGCTCGGCTTCCTGACAATCGGCCTGCTGCTGGCGGCGCTGCTCACCAATCGTCTCTCGGTGATCGTGGCGATGATCGTGATCCCGACGGTCATGGGGCTGATCGGTGGAGCGGGGGTGGGATTGGGGCCGATGATGTCGGCCGGCATCCTGAAGGTGGCGCCGGTGGGCATCATGATGATGTTCGCGATCCTTTATTTCGGTCTGATGCTCGACCTCGGACTGTTCGAGCCCCTCGTGCGCGGGCTGCTCGCGTTCGCCGGCGGCGATCCGCTGCGGCTGTGCCTCGTCACGGCGGCGCTGCCGATGCTGGTGGCGCTCGATGGGGACGGCGCGACGACCTTCCTGATCTCGGTGACCGCGCTGCTCCCGGTCCACCAACGGATGGGGCTGCGGCCCGTCATCCTGCCCGGGATCATCGCGCTGTCCGCGGGCGTGATGAACCTCCTGCCTTGGGGCGGGCCGACGGCACGCGTGATGACCGTCCTGCATGCCGATTCCGGGGTGATCTTCCGGCCGCTGCTGCCGGCGATGCTCGCGGGGCTGCTCTGGGTTTTCCTGGTGGCTTGGTTTTTCGGGATCCGGGAGCGGCGGCGCCTTGCCGCGCTGCCGCCGGTCGCCAGCGACGCGGGGGTGACCGCGGCGACCGCGCCGGCGGCCCGGCCGGGGTGGCTGTTCTGGTTCAATCTCGCGCTCACGGCGGTGCTTCTGCTGGCGCTCTTCCGGGGCTGGTGGCCGCTGCCGATCCTGTTCATGTGCGCCTTTGCCGTGGCGCTCGCGGTCAACTGCCGCACCTGGGAGGAACAGCGCGCCCGGATGGAGTCGCACGGCCGGAGCATCGTCACGGTCACGGCGATGATCTTCGCCGGCGGCGTCTTCACCGGAATCATGACGGGCACCGGCATGATCGACGCGATGGCGAAGGGCATCGTGCAGGTGCTGCCCGCGGGGCTGACCGGCTCGTTGAGCACGCTGGTGGCGCTGACCAGCATGCCGCTGAGCCTCGTGTTCACCCCCGACGCCTACTACTTCGGCGTCCTGCCGGTGCTGGGCGCGACCGCCACGGCGGCGGGCCAGGATCCGCTGATGATCGGGCGTGCCGCCCTGCTGGGGCAGATGACCACCGGGTTTCCGCTGAGCCCGATGACCGCCTCCACGTTCATCCTAGTCGGAATGACCGGGGTGTCGCTGTCCGAACACCAGCGCTTCATTTTCAAGTGGGCCTTCGGCTCGACGCTGGTGATGACCGCGGTCGCGCTGCTGACCGGAGTGATCTGAACCCTTCCGAATCATGAGTGAAATCCACATCCTCTCCGCGACCCGCACCGCCATCGGTTCCTTCCAAGGGGGATTGGCCTCCGTCCCGGCGCCGCGGCTCGGGGCCGCGGCGATCGCCGGCGCCGTGGCGCGGGCGGGGATCGCCCCAAGCGATGTGACCGACGTGCTGATGGGCAACGTGCTGCAGGCCGGGCTCGGCCAGGCGCCGGCGCGGCAGGCGGCGATTTACGCCGGGCTGCCACCGGCGGTGCGGTGCACGACCATCCACAAGGTGTGCGGCAGCGGGCTTGAGGCGGTGATCCTCGGCGCGCGCGCGCTGGCGGCGGGGGACGCGACATTTGTCGTGGCTGGCGGCATGGAGAACATGAGCGCGGCCCCGTATCTTCTGCCGCGGGCGCGGGAGGGCTACCGCATCGGACACCAGCAGGTGGTGGACTCGCTGATCCAGGACGGTCTCTGGGATCCGTACGGGGGCATCCACATGGGGAGCTGTGCGGAGAAATGCGCGGCGCAGTACGGGTTGACCCGCGCGGAGCAGGACGCCTACGCGGCCGAGAGTTTCCGGCGGGCCAACGCCGCGCAGGCGGCGGGTGAATTCGCGGGCGAGATCACGCCGGTCGAGCTGGCCAAGGGCCGGTTCGACACCGACGAGGGCCCGCCGCGCGTGAAGTACGACAAGATCCCGCTGCTGAAGCCGGCCTTTGAAGCGGACGGCACGATCACCGCGGCCAACGCCTCGACCCTGAACGACGGCGCGGCCGCGCTCGTCCTGGCCTGCGGTACGACGGTCGCCTCGCGGGGACTAAAGTCGGTGGCCCGGATCGTGGCCGCGGCCGGCCATGCCCAGGACCCGGTCTGGTTCACGACCGCGCCCGTGCCGGCGGCCCGGGCCGTGCTGGCCAAGGCGGGCTGGGCGGTGGCGGATGTGGACCTGTGGGAGGTGAACGAAGCCTTCGCGGTTGTTCCGCTCGCCTTCGCCCGCGAACTCGGGGTGTCCCACGACCGCCTGAATGTCCGGGGCGGCGCCATCGCCCTCGGCCACCCGATCGGGGCCAGCGGGGCGCGGATCCTCGTTTCCCTGATCGCGGCCCTGCGCGCCCGGAAGGCCCGGAAGGGCGTGGCCGCGATCTGCATCGGCGGTGGCGAGGGCCTGGCCCTTGCCGTCGAGCTACTTTGAACCAGCCGTGAAAAAAGTTTTCCCCCACGCCGAAGCCGCGCTGCAGGGCCTGTTGCATGACGGCATGACCCTCGCCGCGGGCGGCTTCGGCCTCTGCGGCATCCCCGAGAACCTCATCGCCGCCGTGCACCGGAGCGGGGTGAAGGGCCTGACCATCATCGGCAACAATGCCGGGGTGGACGGCTTTGGCATGGGCCTCCTGCTCAACAGCCGCCAGGTGCGGCGGGTCCTCGCCTCGTACGTCGGCGAGAACAAGGAGTTCGAGCGCCAGGTGCTCGCCGGCGAGCTGGAGTTGCAGCTGGTGCCGCAGGGCACCCTCGCGGAGCGGCTCCGGGCCGGCGGCGCCGGCATCCCGGGCTTCTATACGCGCACGGCCTACGGGACGAAGCTCGCCGAGGGCCGGCCGGTGCGGGCGTTTGAAGGCCGCGAGTACGTGCTCGAGGAAGGCATCACCGCGGACGTGGCGATCGTGAAGGCCTGGAAAGGCGACGCCGCGGGCAACCTCGTGTACCGGCGGACGGCGCGGAATTTCAACCCGATGATCGCGGCGTGCGGGAAAACCTGCGTCGCCGAGGTCGAGGAGCTGGTCGGGATCGGCGAGCTCGACCCCGACCAGGTCCACACCCCGGGGATCTTCGTGCACCGGATCTTCCAGGGGACGAACTACGAGAAGCGGATCGAGTTCCGCACCGTCCGCGGTGCGGCCCAGGCCGGACCGGACAGCCCGGTGCGCGAGCGGATGGCGCGCCGCGCGGCGCAGGAGTTGCGCGACGGGGATTACGTGAACCTCGGGATCGGCATCCCGACGCTCGTGGCCAATTACATCCCGCCGGGGATCGAGGTCACCCTGCAGTCCGAGAACGGCCTGCTCGGGATCGGGCCGTTTCCGACGGCGGGCGAGATCGACGCGGACCTGATCAACGCCGGCAAACAGACCGTGACCTCGCTGCCGGGCTCGAGCTTCTTCTCGAGTGCCGACTCGTTCGGCATGATCCGGGGCGGGCACATCGACCTGGCGATCCTCGGGGCGCTGGAGGTCGCGGCCAATGGCGACATCGCCAACTGGATGGTGCCCGGGAAAATGGTCAAGGGGCCGGGCGGGGCGATGGACCTGGTTGCCGGCGTGAACCGGGTCATCGCGCTGATGGAACACACCACGCGCGACGGCGGCCCGAAGATCCTGCCCACCTGCACGCTGCCGATCACCGGCCAGGGGGTGGTCACACGGATCATCACCGATCTCTGCGTGTTCGACGTCGATGCGGGACGTGGGCTGGTCCTGCGCGAGCTGTTCCCCGGGGTGACGCTGGAAGAGGTGCAGGCTAAGACGGGCTGCGCCTTCGCCGTGGGGATGGGCTAATGATCGGTTCGGACTTGGGGTAGGGCCCGACGTCCCGGCGGGCTGCGGATCAAAAGGTAGGGGCGTGTGTCCCACGCGCCCTCCGGAAGGACGGCTGGGGACAGCCGTCCCTACCCTCGACCCGGGCGCAAAAAAAGCCGGTCCGCGGAAAAGCGGACCGGCGAATGAGAGGATCGCGGCCGGCGCGGCGCGCCAGCCCTACCTATCCGAGGGATGGATCGGGCTGACTTCTGACCTCTGGCATCTGACCTCGGTCACTCGGCTTATTTGCCGAGTGACTTCCGGAGATCCGTCAGCTGGTTGGCGCTGCCGAGGAGGACGTTGCGGGAGGCAATGAACTTGGCGTACTCCTCGATGAAGATCTTGCCCGGGGGGCGGAAATCGAACTCACCCGGCTTGTCGCGGAAGAACTCGCGGTGGACGCGGGTCCAGACGAGGCGCCCGTCGGTATCGATGTTGATCTTGGTGACGCCCAGCCTGGCGGCGGGCAGGTATTCGTTCACGTCGACGCCCATCGAGTCCTTGATCGTGCCGCCGGCGGCGTTGATGCGGTCCACCTCGTCCTTCGGGACCGAAGAGGAGCCGTGCATGACGAGAGGAAAGCCGGGCATGCGGGCCTTGATCTTCTCGAGCACGTCGAAGTGCAGGGACTGGCGGCCCTTGAACTTGAAGGCGCCGTGGCTGGTGCCGATGGCGCAGGCGAGGGAGTCGCAGCCGGTCTTCTGGACGAAGTCCTGGGCCTCGGCCGGGTCGGTCAGCATGGCGTGGCCCTCCTCGACCTTGATGTCCTCCTCGACGCCGCCGAGCATGCCGAGCTCGGCCTCGACGGAGATACCCTTCTTGTGGGCCGCGTCGGTCACGCGCTTGGTGATCTCAACGTTCTTGTCGAACGGATCGTGGGAGGCGTCGATCATCACCGAGCTGTAGAAGCCGGAGTTGATGCAGTCGTAGCAGGTCTCCTCGTCGCCGTGGTCGAGGTGGACCGCGAAGATCGCCTCGGGGAAGATCTCGTCCGCCGCGCGGATGATGGCCTCGAGCATCTTCTTGTCGGTGTACTTGCGGGCGCCTTTCGAGATCTGGATGATGAAGGGGGCCTGGGAGGAGATGGCGCCCTTGAACAGGCCCATGGCCTGCTCGGCGTTGTTGATGTTGTAGGCGCCGACGGCGTACTTCCCGTAGGCGTGCTTGAAGAGCTGGCTGGTGGTGACGATCATGGTGGTGGAAGCGGTGAAGCGGGTGGAGATAACCGGAATTCAGCAGAGCCGCTCGCCCGGGCTGAGTCCAGAGTCAAGAGGGTGGAAACCGTGGTGATTTCGCGCGGAATCTTGGCGGAAATGCGGTCCTGTATGCGCACCTGACAGCAGATCGGGGGCCAAGTGGATGGTAGGGTTGCCTCGACGAGGCGACCGCGATCATCGCCTGAGATCGTTGCGGCCGGGTCGTCGACCCAGCCCTACCCTAATTCCCGCGGCGCCCGCCGCCGGCGGCGCCGCGGCCGCCGAGGTTCTGGAGGATCGTCCGCTGCATCGTGCTGCCCATCTGCTGCTGGGCCTGCTGTTCCTGCTGGATTTGCTGGAGCGCGGCGACCTGCGGTGCGGAGAGCACGCTGCTGGAGCGGGTCACGGCGTCGTTGTTGATGGTCGAGCGCACGGTGGGGGCTCCGCCCCCGCCCATGGTGAGGGTGTTGCCGCCGCCGCCCCCGATGAACCCGACGGCATTGGTCATGATGGAGAAGTCGGCGCTCTCGGCGACGGAGGTGGTGGGGCTGGTGGCGGCGAGGATCTGCACCATCTGCTCGCGCTGGTCGGGGGAGAGCGGCGTGGAGCTGTAGCTCAGGCGCTGCTCGAGCTGGTCGGCCACCGCACGCTGCGGCAGGGTCTGCTCATAGCCCTGGTACTGGGCGTAACCCTGTTCGCCGAGGAGGTTCTTGATGTCGCCGTCCACCTTGGCCTGCGTTTCGCGGGCGAGGTCGCGAATGGCCTCGGGGGAGTTGAGCGGATTGAGGCCCTGGGCGTTGGCGACGGAGAGGACGTCGATCGCGGCGCTCTGGCGGTCGACGAGCAGCGTCTTCAACTGGTCGAGCTGGTCGGGCGGCAGGTTGAGTCCCTTGAACAGGTCGGCGTAGCGGCCGTCGAGCTGGGCGCGCTGCTGGATCGCCATCAGGCGCTTGGTTTCCGGCGAGTCGAGGCTGGCGGTCATGTTGCCGAGGATCGAGCTGGCGATCTGCGCGAGGTTGTTGCCGTTGAGGCCGCCGCGGCCGCCAGTGGCCCCGCCGCCGCGCGGCGGCGGGGTGGCGGCGGTGGCGGGGCCGCGGTTGGACGCGGCCTGGGCCAGCTCGGCCTGGAGCTGGCTGAGGCGCTTGTTGAGGTCCCAGATCTCCTTGCGCAGGTCCTTGCGCTCGGCGTCAAAGCGCGCGGTCGCCTCGGCGAGCTCGCGCTGCTTGAGGACGTAAAGCGAGGTCATGACTCCGGCCAGCAGGAGCAGGGCGAGGGGAAGGAGGAGTTTTTTCATGGGGAGCTTTTTAACCGCGGATTTAACGGATTTAAAGGATTAGGAGGGATTCGGAATGATCGGGTTCCCATCCATTAAATCAGTTCAATCCGCGGTTAAAACATGGCTTGGGGATTGAGCCGGAGAGAATAGCACGGATTCGGCGCTTTGCACGGAGATCATCGGCGAACCCCCGGCACTTGGGTAAGAAAAAGGGCGGACCGGTTGGTCCGCCCTGGGAGTGGCTTGAGGACGTGACGACGGCTCAGTTGCCGCGGGCGGCGCGGGTGGGGGCGGCGGTACCCGTGGCCGTCGTGCCGGCCGGTGTCGCAGTGGTGGTGCCGGCGGCCTGGGCCCCTCCGCGCTGCTGCGGACCGCCCCGGGCGCCCGCGGTGAGCTGGTTGAGCGAGGACTGGGCCTGCTGGGACTGCTGCGTGGCTTGGAGGACCTGGAGTTGGGTGGGGTTCAGGACCGCCGAGGCGGCGGCAAGGTTGTTGGCGCTGATGTTGGTCGTGCCACCGCCACCGCCACCACCACCGCGGCCGCCACCGCCGCCGCCGAAGGCGACGATATCGGCTCCGCCGAAGGCTGCGTTACGGCCACCGCCGGCGGCATTCGTGCTTGGCCCGAGGGCGGTGACTAGCGCCTCGGCCTGGGCGGCGTCGAGCGGGACGCCAGCCATGGTGAGCTGCTGCTGGTAGGAAGCGACTTCCTGGCGGCGGGTCAGGGTGGCCTGGTAGGTTTGATATTGGGAGTAGGCGGCATCGCCCATCGTGGCCTTGAGCTGGTTGTCGATCTGGGCCTGCTGCTCGGCGACGAGCGTCCGCAGCGATTGCGGATCGGTGGCCATCCCGGCGGCCTGCGCCGCGGCCATAAGGTCCTGCGCGACGCTCTGGCGATTGGCCATGAGGGTCGTGACGGCGTCAGCCTGCTCGGCGGTCAGGCCGGCGGTGCGGAAAAAGCCGGCGTACTGCACGCTGATGTTGGCCTTGGCGGCGGTCGCCTGGAGGGCCATGGCCTGGGGCGACTGGAGGATGGCCTGCATCTGCGCGTTGTTGCCGCCACGGCCGCCCGGTCCGCCGGCCTGCTGCTGGCCGTTCTGGGCGTTGGGATCGCCGGCATTGGCGCCACCGCGGCCACCGCGGCCGCCGGCCTGGGCCGTTGCGGCGGGGGGATTGGCCTTGGCGAGGGCGAGCTCGGCCTCGAGTTCCTTGATGCGCTTCTCGGCCTCGAAGGCGCGGGCGCGGGCGGCGGCCATGTCTTTCTCGTTCACCTTGGAGGAACGCAGGTCCATGAGCTCATCGCGCTGGCGCCACGCGTAGGTGCCGAGGCCGATGACCGCGAGGAAGAGCAGGAGGATGAAGAAGGTCTTGGATTTCGAGGTATTCACAGTGTTGGCGGAAAGACGCTGGCTCAGGGTGAAAGTTACCTCTGAAGCAGTGACGAGTGACAGGTGACGAGTGACAAGATTTGGTCCGCCACCTGCCGCTGGCCACCTCCCTTGTCACTCCTCAGTTCTTATCGGAGAACGGGTAACAGAACGAAGCTGTCCGTGTCATCGACCGGAATGGGCGAAGCTTCCCTTCCCGCAGCTTTCTCGTCACTTGTCACCCGTCACCCGTCACAAATTTCTACCGCGGCGGGAACTCGAAGTCCGCCTTGGTCTTGGTGCGGGAGAGGACGAGGTAGGCGCTGAAGGGGGTGTTGCGCTTCGACATCAGGCCCTCGATCAGGTTGGTGCGGCCGTCGTTGAGGAGGCGCTGGATCTCCTCGGCGGGGATCTCCTTCTGGCAGAGGTGCCGCTTCATCGTGAAGACGATGCGGTTGTCCTGGTCGGGTTTGCGGACGAGGAAATATTCCGGCGTCTGAAGGATCTCGCCCTTGTGCAGCTTGGCCTCGCCGAGCACGACGGCCTGCGAGAGGTCGGGCGGGGCCTTGGCCTTGCGGGCGATGGGGTTGCCGTCCTTGTCGAGCTTCGGGGCGCGCGGAGGGAATTCCCACGAGAACTTCGGGCCCTCGCGCTTGAGCATGGCGCTGAACGGCCGGCCCTTCTTGGAGATGAAACCCTCGATGATGGCGGTTTTGCCCTCGGAAACGAGGGCGATGGCCATCTCGCGGGTGATCGCCTTCTGGCACATGAGGCGGCCGATGCGGAAACCCTGCTTCCAGCCTTCGCCGTCGCGCTCGCGGAGCACGTGACTCGAGCCGACCTCGCACAGGCCGGAGCCGGTCACGGGATCAGTCCAGTAGGGCTCGACGGTGCCGAGGTCGACCTTGTCGCCGAAGTCGTACTGCGCGACCCACTTTCCCTTCTCCTCGTCCTTCACGAGCTTGAGCAGGGCGGAGAAACGCGCGCGGGTCTTGGCGGAGATGAAGCCGTCGATCGGGCCGATCTGGCCCTTGGTCACGAGCTCCTTCACCTCGGCCTCCTCCATCCGGCGGCCGCCGATGACCTTGTAAATCATGAACTCGCCGTCCTGCGACTTGTAGCCGCGGAGCGTCTCGCGCAGGGGCTTGCCGTCGGTGGGCGAGGGGATGTCGGTCACGCGGGCGACCGAGTCGTCCTCCTCGAAGCCCTTGACGCGGTCGACGATCCCGCGGGTGGTGGCCTCGATCTCGGCCATGAATTTTTCGCGGGAGAACTTGTTCTGCTCCATCTGGCGGAGCTTGAACTCCCACTCGCCGGTCATGGCGGGCTGGGTGAGCTCCTCGGCCTTCACGGCGCCAAGGAACTGGATCAGCTGCTCGGCCTTGGCGGTGGGAATGAGCTCGCGCTGCGGGCGGTCGACGTACTTCTGGTTGATCAGGCCGTCGATGGTGTCGGCACGGGTGGCGGGGGTGCCGAGCCCGCGTTCCTTCATGGCCTCGGCGAGTTCCTCGTCGTCGACCAGCTTGCCGGCGCCTTCCATGGCGGAGAGCAGCGTGGCTTCCGTGTAGCGCGGCGGCGGCTTGGTGGTCTCAGCGTGGAGCTCGGCGGCGGCGGTGATGGCGCTGTTTTTGTCGGCCGCGGTGAGCGCGGGCAGGGCCTTGGCGTCAGGCTTGTCCTCGTCGTCGGTGGTCTTGCCGTAGACCGCGAGCCAGCCGGGCGCGGTGAGGACCTTGCCCTCGGTCTTGAAGTCGTGGGCGGGGGCGACGGTGCTGATCCGCGTGGTGATATCGAACTCGGCGGCCGGGTAGAACGCGGCGATGAAGCGCCGGGCGATCATGTCGAAGACCTTGGCCTCCATCTCGTCGAGGTTCTTGGCCTCGTGCGCGGTGGGGATGATGGCGAAGTGGTCCGAGATCTGGGCGTTGTTGAAGATGCGCTTGTTCGGGCGGAGCCAGCCCTCGGACAGCACCTTGGCGGCGTGCGGGGCGAGGTGGCCGGAAAGGTTCTGCAGCGTCTCGCGGCAGGTGGGGATGTAATCCTCCGGTAGCGCCCGCGAATCGGTACGCGGGTAGGTGATCATCTTGTGGCGCTCGTAGAGGGCCTGGGCGATCTGGAGCGTGCGGCGGGCCGGGAGGCCGAAGCGGTTGTTGGCCTCGCGCTGGAGGGTCGTGAGATCGTAGAGGCGCGGGGCGGCGGAGGTGCTGGCCTTCTTTTCCTCGGTGACCTTGGCGACGGGCTTGCCCTGGCAGGCGGCGAGCACGGCCTCGGCCTTGGCCTGTTCCCAGATGCGGTCGATGCGGTCGAGGTCGTCGTTGGCGTCCTTCTTGAAGTTGGGGCGCTGGTAGACGCCCTCGTACGGGCCGTTGGCGATCTGGAAGGTCGCAGTGACGCGCCAGTAGGGGCGGGGGACGAAATTTCGGATCTCGAGCTCGCGGACGTAGAGGATGGCGAGGGTGGGGGTCTGGACGCGGCCGACGGAGGCGACGTTGCCGGCGCGGGAGCCGAACATGCGCTTGGTGAGGGCCCGGGTGCCGTTGATGCCGATGAGCCAGTCGCTCTCGCTGCGGCAGCGCGCGGCGTCGGCGAGGCCCGCCATGCGGGACCCCTCACGGAGATTCTTGAAGGCCTCCTGGATGCCGCCGGTGGTCATGGTCTGCATCCACGCGCGCTTGGTCGGCAGCTTGCTCTTCGTGAGCTGGTAGAGGTAGGTGAAGATCAGCTCGCCCTCGCGCCCGGCGTCACAGGCGTTGATGACCTGGTCGACGTCCTTCCGGGAGAGGAGCTTCTTCAGGGCGTTGAAGCGTTCCTTGGAGGCCTCGATCGGCTTGAGGCCGAACTTGTCCGGGATGATGGGGAGGGTCTCGAGGCGCCAGAACCCGTATTTCTTCTTGTCGATGTCCTCCGGCATCTCGAGTTCCACGACGTGGCCGAGGGCGTAGGAGATGACGTACTCGTCGTTCTCATAGTGCTCGCCCTTTTTGGCGACCTTGCCGAGCGCGCGCGCGAGGTCGGCGGCGACGGAGGGCTTTTCGGCGATGACGAGCGACTTCATTAAAGTGGGGAGCCGTTACCGCCGAAGGGCCGGAGCGCAAGAATTAGTTTTTAACGGGATGGCGCGGAGCCGGAATTTTTGACCGCGGATTTAACGGATCAAACCGGATTTGGGCTCCGACCCTGAACCCAGAACTCAGAATCCAAAACTCCGCCAGTTTGATGGCGGCGGGTAGGGCTGGGTCGACGCCCCGGCCGGGATCAATGCCGAATCTGTTAACCGCAGATGGCGCAGATAAACGCAGCTGAAACTCGCGCCGGTTTAACCACGGATCGCTCGGATTGTCACGGATCTTGCCGAGCCGGTAGGGCGGTGACTCCGTCGCCGCCGCGATCAACCAGCCGGATGATTTACGCCAAGTTCGCGAAGGCAGCGAAGCGGTGCAGCCTGGATCGGTTCGGCTACTTGGTGGCGGGATCAGTCGCTCCGGCCGGTCCCGCCGCGGATTCGGTCACGGTCGGGGTGAAGGAAAAGCCGAGATTGTCCGCCGGATTGTTGCTCTCGCCGACCCGGATGCTCGCCGCTTGGTCGGGCAAGGTGATCACGGAGATGACTCCCGCGGTTTCAAGACTGCCGTCGGCGCGCGGCCGTTCGAACCTGGCCTGCCATTGCAGGGTGCCGTCCGGCCGCTGGTGGGGGGTGAGGTGCAGCACGCCGCCATTCTTCAGCGGGAAGGAGTTGTCCTCATCGAAGACCAGGGTCGCCCGCTGGATCTCGGTCGTTGCTCCCGCGGTGGTGCCAACGGCACCGTGCAACTCCAGGCGGGCGGGCTGGACCTTGGAAACATTCAGGCGGAGCTCGGTCTTTGCGCCGTCCCTGGTCAGGGTCAGGACGTCGCCCTTGGGGTCGTAGGCGGTGAGCTTGTAGCCGGCAAATTCCTGCTGGAGCGAGATCCAGCCGGAGCGGGTGCCGGCGGTGCGGTCGACGAGGGTGAAGAGCGTGCCGTCCTTCAGCGCCATGAGGCCGTTGAACTCGACCTCGGCGCGGAGGAGGGAAGGGGTCAAACCAACGAGCAACAGGCTCGCGGCGAGCACGAAGGAACGCGTGCGGGGGAACATGCGGGCAGGCTTGGCGCGGAGGCGGTCGTGGGCAAAGCAATATC
>CAMDOO010000063.1 GCA_945903545.1 Opitutus sp. GAS368
ACCTTAAGACATCGCGGGCAAAGGCATTCACGCGCAGCGTAGATCGCCCCATGCGGGAGAGCGGGGTTTTATCCGACCTTGGCGTCGTGGCGTCTTGGCGTGCCACAATTCCGAACCCGACCAACGAGGCTTGGGCTCTGTGAGCTCTGTGCCTCTGCCTGCCTCGGCGAAGCGCAGCGAAGACGGGTGGCGAAAACCGGCTTGGAATCATCGCGGCCGGGTCGGCGACCCAGCCCTACCACTCAAACCTTGGCCGGGCGCGGCTTCAGCTGCAGCACGGTCTGGATCTTCTCCAGCAGGGCCTCGGGGGCGAAGGGCTTGATCAGGGTGCCCTGCACGCCGAGGGCGGCGATTTTGCCGGCGGTGGCGTGGTCGGTGGGGGAGGCGAGCATGATCACGGGGATGACGGCGAGCTTCGGCTTCGACTTGAGCATGGTGAGCATCTGCACGCCGCCCATGCGGGGCATGTTGATGTCGAGCACGAGCAGGTCGGGCAGGTCGGGATCCATCGCGAAGAGGCCCTCGAGACCGTTGGGTGCCTCGGTGACGGTGCAGGCGAACGGCGCGAGCACCTGCCGCGCGAGGGTGCGGACGGCCTTGTTGTCATCAATGATGAGGATGGTGGGAAGAGGCATTGGAGCGGAGCGAGGAGATGGGAGATCGGAGATGGGGAACGGAGATGGGGAACGATCGCGGAAGTTTTGCCACAGAGCCACAGAGATCGGGCCGTGATGTCGGATGGCAGAGGCCGGAGGACGGATGGCAGGCGACAGACAGCAGACCGAAAGTTTGGCACGCCACGACGCCCTTCTTCGCTCTGCGAGCTTCGCAGGGCAGGCCCACGACGCTAAGCTCGGAGGAGGTGAAACGCAGACGGGTTTTTATCGGGTTCGTGCCGAACCCGATAAAACCCCGCTTGTCCCGCATGGGGCGATCTACGCTGCGCGTGAATCGATCCACCGGCAGAGCCGTTCGACTGGCTCAGGCCCTGAGTGGAATCGAAGGGGTCTGCCGGTGCTACATCCGGAATCAATTTATCTGTAGCCCGGGCAGACCACTGCCCGGAGATCCGCCGATGGGCGGGGGGCACCGGGCTTTAGCCGACTCGCGCAGCGACTCGGCTAAAGCCCTGCCTTCTTCTCCGACCTTAGCGTCGTGGCGTCTTGGCGTGCCAACAATCCGCCCTCCGTCGTCTGCCCTCTGTCCTCAGGCCCGCATCAGCGGGCCGCCGCCCAGGGCGGCAGCCGGTCGACCCAGGATTGCTTGGCGGGAGGAACGTGGGAGGCGTCGTTGAAGAGGAGGAGGTTGGTGCTGCCGTTGGGGAGGATCTCGATGACGGTGATCGAGGTGTTGGCGATCTGCATGCGGCTCCATTGGCGGGGGTCGGCACCGAGGGCGCGGACGACGAACCAGCGGATGACATTGCCGTGGCAGATAAGGAGGTCGTGCGCGGCCGTGCCGGGGGCGGCCGGAACGACATAGCGATTCCAAGCCCGCTGGAGCGTGGCTTCGGCGCCGGGAGCCACGGCGGACGGGGGGACGTTATCGCCGGGCGGCCGGGTTTCGTTGAGGTTGGCGTCGCGTTGCAGGGATTTGCGGAGCCGGGCGGCGACGATGTCGCCGGTCTCGCGGGCGCGGGCGAGTTGGCTGGTGATGATGGTGTCGAAAGCGATCGGAAGCGTGCCGAGCCGGCTGGCAAGGAAGGCGGCCTGTTCCTTGCCGAGCTCATTGAGCCCGGGCCCGGTGGCGGGATCGCTGAGGGTGTTGGAGTCGTAGTCGCCATGCCGCACGAGGAAGAGATAGCGGGTCCCATCGCCGGCGGCCGCGGCGGCAAGCGAGAGGGGGGCGAGGGCAATGCCGAGGAGGAGAAGGACGAGGCGGGGCATGGTGGCTGATTATCGGTTCTCGGAGGTTTGGCACGCAAAGACGCTAAGACGCGAAGGTCGGAGAAGGACCGGAGGGTTTTTATCGGTTTCGTACCGAACCCGATAAAAACCCGCTCTCCCGCATGGGGCGATCTACGCTGCGCGTGAAGGCCTTTGCTCGCGATGTCCTGGGGTAGGGCGGGACCGCTGGGCCCGCCGGATCGTCCGTGTGCCCGGTGGGCTGAAGCCGTCCTGCCCTACCGCGATTCCGGCCCGCCAGGGACCACGGGCCCTAACTCCGACTCCCGCGCAGCGGTGATCCGCCGATGGGCGGGGAGCCCCGGGTTGACCACGGGGCCGCTCGAACGGCGGCTCCGTGGTCAACCCGTCTTCTTCTCCGACCTTGGCGTCGTCGCGTCTTGGCGTGCCAAACCTCCGGATCATCGCGGTCGCCCCGTCAGCCTTCGCCGAGCCTACGGCTAACAAGTCCAGCCAGCCCTACCTACCCGACCCACGCCCGCGCATTCCGGAAGAGCTTCATCCACGGCGAGTCCTCGCCCCAGTCGGGGAGGCTGTAGCTCATGCAGGCGCTGCGGAACACCCGCTCAGGGTGGGGCATCATGATCGTGACGCGGCCCGTGGTGGTGGTGAGCGCGGTGATGCCGAAGGGGGAGCCGTTCGGGTTGAGCGGATAATGCTCGGTGCCATTGCGAGAAGCTTGGTCAGCCTCCGCCAGGCCTGCGGCTGACTGCGCAGTCGCCAGGGCCAGCGCCTGCTTGTTATCGACGAAGCGTGCGGCCACGAGGCCGGAGGCGTTGCAGGCGGCGGCCGCGGCGGCGTCCTTGAATTCGGTGAAGCCCTCACCGTGGGCGACAGCGATCGGGATGACGGAGCCCTCCATGCCGGCGAAGAGCACGCTGGGGCTTTTTTCGATCTTCACGGAGACGAAGCGGCCCTCGTAGCGCTCGGACTGGTTTTGCACGAAGCGCGGCCAGTGGTCGGAGCCGGGGATGATACTGTGGAGGTTGCTCATCATCTGGCAGCCGTTGCAGACGCCGAGGGCAAAGGTGTCCTCGCGGGCGAAGAAGGCGGCAAACTCGGCGCGGGCCTTCTCATGGAAGAGGATGCTCTTGGCCCAGCCCTCACCGGCGCCGAGGACGTCGCCGTAGCTGAAGCCGCCGCAGGCCGCGAGGCCGCGGAAGTCCCGCAGCGAGACGCGGCCGCTGAGGATGTCGGTCATGTGGACATCGACGGCCTTGAACCCGGCGCGATCGAAGGCGGCGGCCATCTCGACTTCGCCGTTGACGCCTTGTTCGCGGAGAATCGCGATTGCAGGACGAATGGTGGAGTGAGGGTAGGGCTGGCTCGACGAGCCCCTCGACAGGCTCGGGGCCTCGAGCTCGTCGAAACGGCCGGCCGGATCGGATTGATCGTCATCGCGGCCGCCTCGGCGAGGCAGCCCTACCTTTGGGCTATCGCCCATCGGAAACGTGATCAACGGGCGGATGCCCGGGTTCGTTCTGTCGAGGCGCAGGGCGTGCTCCTGCTCGGCGCACACGGGGTTGTCGCGCATTCCGGCGATGCGGCGGGTGACATCGGACCAGAGGTTGCGGAGCTCGAAGAGGTCCTCGTCGAGGAGGACCTGGCCGCCTTGGCGGACGCGGAAGCGGTGGTCGCGGTTGAGCGTGCCGAGACGGGTGGTGCAGGCCTTGAAGCCGTGCTTTCGCAGGATGGCGGAGACGTCGTCGAGGTCGTCCTCGCGGATCTGGATGACGGCGCCGAGTTCCTCGTTGAAGAGCTGGGCGAAGGCGGAGGGCACGGAACCCTGGCGCGGGCCGGCGGGGAGATCGAGGTCGACGCCGGTGTGGCCGGCGAAGGCCATTTCCAAGGCGGTGGCGAGCAGGCCGCCGTCGGAGCGGTCATGGTAGGCGAGAAGCTTGCGCTCGCGGCCGAGCTGCTGGATCGCGTTCCAGAAGGCCTTCAGGTCGCCCGGGTCATCCACATCGGGGGCCTCGGTGCCGGTCTGGGAAACGACCTGCGCGAGGATCGAGCCGCCGAGGCGGTTTTTGCCGCGGCCGAGGTCGATCAGGAGCAGGACGGTGTCGCCGATGGGAGCCCCACTGTAGCTGGCCTCGTTGAGGCCGGCGGATCGGATCCCGGGGTCACCGACCCCGGCTACAGGATCGTATTTCAGCTGCGGGGTGAGCGTGAGGCGGATGTCAGCGACGGACGCGAAGGCGGAGACGATCAGGGAAGTGGGGGCGGTGATGCGCTTCTGTTGGTCGCCGTCCTGCCAGACGGTGCTCATGCTCATCGAGTCCTTGCCGACGGGGATGGTGATCCCGAGGGCGGGGCAGAGGTCCATGCCGACGGCGCTCACGGCGGCGTAGAGGTCGGCGGCGTCGCCGGGAACGGCGGGGGCGGCCATCCAGTTGGCGGAGAGGTTGACCTTGCCGAGGTCGCCGATCTGGGCGGCGGCGAGGTTGGTGAGGGCCTCGGCGACGGCGAGGCGGGCGGAGGCGGCGGCGTTGTTGACGGCGACGGGGGTGCGCTCGCCCATGGCCATGGCCTCGCCGGTGTACACGTCGAAGGTGGCGGCGGTGACGGCGCAATCGGCGACGGGCACCTGCCAGGGGCCGACCATCTGGTCGCGGGCGATGAGGCCGCCGAGGGTGCGGTCGCCGATGGAAATGAGGAAGGTCTTGTCGGCCACGGCGGGGTGGGAGAGGACGCGGCGGACCGCGTCCTGGAGGGTCAGATGGTCCGAGGGTCCGAGGGTCGGAATATCCGATCCTCCGGCCTTCTGATCCTCCGATCTTCCGGAGCCATGCCCGCGAAGCGTCAGAGGGCGGAGGGAACGCTGGCGGATCCATTCCTGGCGGTGCATCCGCGGGGGCTTGCCGAGGAGGACCTCGAGGGGGAGGTCGATCGGGGTGTTGGCGAAGTGCGGGTCGGCGACGACGAGGTCCTTCTGCTCGGTGGCCTCACCGACGACGGCGAAGGGGGCGCGCTCGCGGGCGCAGAGCTGGGCGAACAGCTCGATGCGGTCGGCGGGGACAGCGAGGACGTAGCGTTCCTGCGACTCGTTGCACCAGATCTCGAGCGGGGACATGCCGGGCTCGTCGTTGGGGAGCTTGCGCAGGTCGAAGCGGCCGCCGCGGCCGCCGTCGTTGACGAGCTCGGGGAGGGCGTTGGAGACACCGCCGGCGCCGACATCGTGGATGAAGGAGATGGGGTTGTCGGGCCCGAGGGCCCAGCAGCGGTCGATGACCTCCTGGCAGCGGCGCTCCATCTCGGGGTTGTCGCGCTGGACACTGGCGAAATCGAGATCCTCGCTGCCGTGGCCGCTCGTCATGGAGCTGGCGGCGCCGCCGCCGAGGCCGATGAGCATGGCGGGCCCGCCGAGGACGACGAGCTTGTCGCCGGGGTGGATCTTCCCTTTCTGAACGTGCTCGGCGCGGATGTTACCGAGGCCGCCGGCGAGCATGATGGGCTTGTGGTAGCCGCGCAGCTCGGTGGCGTGGCCGCCGGTCTTCGGATCCTGGGTGCCAGCCTTGGCATCGGCGCTGCGCGGGATGGCGGCGGCGGGAACCTCGGCTTCATACGTCCTGAAGTAGCCGCAGATGGCGGGGCGGCCGAATTCGTTGTTGAAGGCGGCGCCGCCGAGGGGGCCGTCGAGCATGATGTCGAGGGCGGAGACGATGCGGCCGGGTTTGCCGTGGTCCTTTTCCCAGGGCTGGACGGCGCCCGGGAGCCGGAGGTTGGAGACGGTGAAGCCGACGAGGCCGGCCTTGGGCTTGGCGCCGCGGCCGGTGGCACCCTCGTCGCGGATCTCGCCGCCGGAGCCGGTGGCGGCGCCGGGGAAGGGGGAGATGGCAGTGGGGTGGTTGTGGGTCTCGACCTTGCAGAGGAGGTGGATGTCCTCCTGCGACGCGCTGTACTCGTTGTTGCGCGGATCGACAAAGAAGCGGCCGCCGGGAGTGCCGGTGAGCACGGCGGCGTTGTCCTTGTAGGCCGAGAGGATACCTTCGCGGTGGAGCTCGAAGGTGTTCTTGATCATCTGAAACAGCGACTTGTCCTGCTTCTTGCCGTCGATTTCCCAGGTGGCGTTGAAGATCTTGTGCCGGCAGTGCTCGGAGTTGGCCTGCGCGAACATCATCAGCTCCACGTCGGTGGGGTTGCGCTCCAGCTTGGTGAAGGCGGCGACGAGGTAATCGATCTCGTCCTCCGCAAGGGCGAGCCCGAGGGAAGTGTTGGCGGCGACGAGGGCGCCCCGGCCCTGACCAATGAGGTGAATCTTGGTGCAAGGGCGCGGCGGCTGATGCTGGAAGAGGATGTCGCAGGACGGGAGGTCGGCGAAGACGACCTGGGTCATGCGGTCGTGGAGGCTCGCCGCCAAAGCGGCGCGCTGTTCAAGGTTGAAAGTTGAAAGTTGAAGGTCGGAGCCGAAATCCAAGGTAAAGACGATCACGCGCTCGACGCGCTTGATCGTGGAGAGGCCGCAGGTGTGGGCGATGTCGGTGGCCTTGGAGGACCAGGGGGAGATGGTGCCGGGGCGGGGGGCGACGACCTGGACGAGGCCCGTGACGGCCTCGGCGCGGCGGCTGGGGCCGTAGGTGAGGAGTTTTTCGAGGACCGATTGCTCAGCCGGGGTGAGGGCGGGGCCGTCGCCGACATCCACGAGATGATGGAACTCGGCGCCGACCGCCTGCACCGGGAGTCCCGCCGCCTGGAGATCCGAGAGCAATTTCCGGAGCCGGAAGGAGGAGAGGGCGGGGGAGCCGCGGAGGGTCAGCATGGTCGTCAGGTAGCGGATGCTTCCACACTAGGCGGTCAGGTCAAGGGCAGGGGAACCGGAAGTTTGGCACGCCAAGACGCAACGCCGCCACGGTCGGAGGAGGATCGGAGAGTTTTTATCGGGTTCGTGCCGAACCCGATAAAAACCCACTCTCCCGCATGGGGCGATCTACGCTGCGCGTGATTTCGATCCCCAGGTAGAGAGAGGTAGGGGCGGCTGTCCCCAGCCGCCCTCGATCCCGCCTGCGATGTCTTGGGGTAGGGCGGATCCCGCACGTGCGGGATCCGCCTACCTCGATCCCGGCGCGCGGGGACACGCGCCCCTACCTTTCGAGCCCGGCCCGCGAGGGACGTCGGGCCCTACATCCCGCGCAGCGGTGATCCGCCGATGGGCGGGGAGCACCGGGCTTTTGCCGAGTCGCGCAGCGAATCGGCAAAAGCCATGCCTTCTTCTCCGACCTTCGCGTCTTGGCGTCTTTGCGTGCCACCATCCGGGGCTGGTTTTTATGGGGCCTATAGGGCTCAGAGGACCGATGGGGCCGATGGCTGCCGTCAAATCACCAATCTCCCCTGCGGATTTCAGAAAGTCCCTTGACCAATCGGAGGGCCTGATCGTGATTGGTCGCCTTCATTGTCGTGATTCGCCCACCCTCACATCCCGCCGGCCAAGACCCGAGGCAGGGTCTGCGCGGGGGGAGCGCAGGGCCCGGCGGCCGCACCTGACCCATGAGCGACCGGATCACCCACGAATGCGGCGTTGCGATGGTACGGCTGCTCAAGCCGCTTTCCCATTTCCAGGAGAAGTACGGCACGCCGCTCTGGGGCTTCACCAAGCTCCTGCTGCTGATGGAAAAGCAGCACAACCGCGGCCAGGACGGCGCGGGCGTCGCCTGCGTCAAGCTCGGCATGCCGCCGGGCGAGGCGTTCATGTTCCGCGAGCGGAGCATCAAGACCAATCCCCTCGACAAGATTTTCCGCACCCTCCTCGGCCAGTACAACGACCACGTGGCCAGCGGGGTGATCCACCCGGAGTTCCCGGAGACGGTGAAGCGCAACTTCGATTTCGGCGGCGAGCTCCTGCTCGGCCACCTGCGCTACGGCACCAGCGGCGGCTACAACCTCAGCTCCTGCCACCCTTTCTTCCGGCGCAGCCCGTGGCCGACGCGCAATCTGGCGCTCTGCGGCAATTTCAACCTCACCAACACCGCCGAGCTGAACGAGGCACTCACCGCGATGGGCCAGCACCCGATCTACGCGACGGACACCCAGGCGATCCTCGAGAAGATCGGGTTCTTCCTCGATGAGGAGCACGAGGACCTCTTCCGTCAGCTCCGCGCCGAGGGCATCCCCGGCCCCGAGATCGCCCGCCGGATCAGCGACAACCTCGACCCGGCCCGCGTGCTCACCCGCGCCGCCCAGAAGTGGGATGGCGGCTACACGCTCTGCGGCATGATCGGCAACGGCGACGCCTTCGTGGCCCGCGACCCGTCGGGCATCCGCCCGTGCTTCTGGTTCCAGAACGACGAGGTCATCGCCTTCGCCTCCGAGCGCGCACCGCTCATGACGGTGTTTGACCTGTCCGCCCCCGAGGTGAAGGAGGTCACGCCGGCCCATGTCGTGGTGATCAAGGCGGCCGGAACGGTTTCCGAGGTGCCCTTCACCGCGCCGCTGTCACGCACCTCGTGCTCCTTCGAGCGGATCTATTTCTCCCGCGGCAACGACCTCGACATCTACCGCGAGCGGCAGGCCCTGGGCGGCCGGCTGGCGGACCAGGTGATCACGGCGATCAACCACGACTGGACCAACTCGGTCTTCAGTTTCATCCCGAACACCGCCGAGGTGGCCTACTACGGGCTCATGTCGGAGCTCCGCACCCGCCGCCGCGACGAGGTGAAGGCGGCGATCCTCGAGGCCAGCGCGAAGGGCAAGCTCACGGAGGCCGTGCTCGACGAGCTCATCCTGCGCAACTGGCCCCGCGGCGAGAAGGTGGTGAGCAAGGACATCAAGCTGCGCACGTTCATCGGCCAGGAAACGATGCGCAACCAGCTCGCGAGCCACGTCTACGACATCACCTACGGCTCGGTGAAGCCGGGGGACAACCTGGTGTGCGTCGACGACTCGATCGTGCGCGGCACCACGCTGCGCAAGTCGATCCTGCGCATCCTCACCCGGCTGGACCCGCGCAAGATCGTGATCGTCTCGACCGCGCCGCAGATCCGCTACCCCGATTGCTACGGCATCGATATGTCGGAGCTGGGCAAGTTCATCGCCTTCGAGGCCGCGGTGGAGCTGCTGAAGGAGCGCGGCCAGGCCGCGCTGCTGGAGGAAGTCTACCGCCTCTGCCGGCAGGAGGTCGCGAAGGGCGGTGGCATCAACCATGTGCGCGCCATCTACGAGCCGTTCACCCCCGAGGAGCTCTCGGCCAAGATCGTCGAGCGCGTGCGCCCGAAGGGGATTGAGTGGCAGGGCGAGATCGAGGTGATCTTCCAGAAGATCGAGAACCTCCACGCGGCCGTGCCCGCCCACAGCGGCGACTGGTATTTCACCGGCAAGTATCCCACCCCGGGCGGCTACCGGGTGGTGAACCAGGCGTACGTGAACTACTACGAGAAGAACGAGGGGAGATCCTATTGAGTGACAGGTGACGAGTGACGTGTGACTAGATTCCGCATGCCACAGCCATCCATGTTCCCGCTCGTCACTCGTCACCCGTCACCGGTCACTTCGGCATGAGCCTCTCCTACGAATCCTCCGGCGTCCGCTATGACCAGCTCGATGCCTTCAAGCGGGCCTGCCAGAAGGCCGCGCGCACCACGGCCGGGGCCCTCGCGGCCCATGGTTATGCCGAGCCGGCGAGCACGCGGGGCGAAAGCGCGTACCTGATCGAGGCGGCGGACCACTACTTGGCGCATGTCGAGGAGGGCCTCGGCACCAAGAACCTCGTGGCCGACGCCGTGCAGGCCGCCACCGGGAAGACTTACTACCGCGAGATCGCGATCGATACGGTCGCGACGATCGTCAACGACCTCGCCACCTGCGGGGCGCTGCCGATCTCGGTCGCGATGCATGCGGCCGTGGGCGACTCCGGCTGGTTCGCGGATGCGGCCCGGGCGGAGGCGCTGGTGGCCGGCTGGGCCGAGGGCTGCCGGCAGGCGGGCGCGGTCTGGGGCGGCGGCGAGACGCCCACGCTGCAAAACATCGTCGAGCCGAACACCATTGTGCTCGCGGGCTCGGCCATCGGGCGCATCGCGCCGAAGTCGCTCCGCGTGACTGGCGACGTCCGCGCCGGGGACGCCATTGTCTTCCTTGCCAGCTCCGGGGTGCAGACCAACGGGCTCAGCCTGTGTCGCCTGATCGCGAGCCAGCTGCCGCAGGGTTACCAGACGCCGATCGGCTTCGGCGACACCCGCACCTTCGGCGAGGCGCTGCTCGCGCCGTCGGTGATCTATGTGGCCTTCGTCGCCGAGTGCCAGCGCCTCGGCCTGAAGCTCGATTATCTGGCCCATGTGACGGGCCACGGCTGGCGCAAGCTGATGCGCCTCGACGAGCCCTTTGTGTACGAGATCACCGCCCCGCGCCCGGCGCCGGCGCTGTTCCGCTTCATGGAGCAGGCAGGCCCGATCACGGCGCGCGAGATGTACGCGACCTTCAACCAAGGCGTGGGCTTCGCCGCTTATGTCCACCCGGACCTCGTGCCGGCGGTCCTCGCCGCCGCCAAGGCGACGGGTTACGATGCGTGGCTCGCGGGCACCGTGCGCAAGGAAGGCGCGCGGAAGGCCGTGGTGGTGCCGTCGCTGGGGATCACGTTCGAGGGCGACACGCTGCAGGTGCGCTGAGCGCGCGGCGCGCGGCAGCAGGGTTCGATCCTCGGAATTGGTTCACGCCAAGACGCGAAGCCGCCAAGTTAGATCCTCGGAAGTGTTTGGCCACCCGTCTTCGCTCTGCGTGCTACGCCGAGGCAGGCAGAGGCACAGAGGTCGGATGATTTGGGGTTCCTCAAACCGGATTGGCCACAAAGAGGCACAAGAAGCACAAAACGGATTTCCGAACTCCGAACTCCGAACTCCGAACTCCGAACTCCGAACCAAATCTCCATGCCTTGGGATCTGAGGGTGTTCTTGTGCTGCTTGTGCCTCTTTGTGGCCAATAATTCCTAACCAAAACAACGAGGCTTGGGCTCTGAGGTCTCTGTGGCTCTGTGGCTCTGTGGCAAAAACATCCGGGCTTGGGCTTCTCCGATCTTGGCGTTCTCGGGGTCTTGGCGTGCCACCAATCCGGGATTTCGTCTCAGGGCCGCGAGATCGGGATCCGCAAGGTTGCGGCCACAGGGAAGTGGTCGGACGGGTACTTGCCGTTGATCTGGTCGCGGAGGATCTCGGCGGCGGTCACCTCGATGCCGGGAGGGACGAGGATATAATCGACCTTCTCGCCGTTGCGGGAGCCGGTGAACTGGTGGCGGGTGCTCACACCGGTCTCGTCGGGATGGCGGACGCGGAAGGTGTCGAGGAGCGGGGGCGGATTCAGCATCGCGACGGAGGCGGGATCGAGATTAGCCGGGCCCTTGAAGCTCCGGATGGTCGTGCTGTTCTCGGGGGAGTTCATGTCGCCCGTGAGGATATACGGATCCTGGAACGCCCGGGCCTTGATCCGTTTCTGGATCAGGGCGGCGCAGTTGTCGCGGACCGTCGACGAGGTGGGGTCGAGGTGGGTGTTGAAAACGTAGAAGGCGGCCTTCGAGGTCTTCTCAACGAGGCGAACCCAGGTGCAGACGCGGGCCTGGCGGGCGCCCCAGCCGGTGGAGCCGGCGACGGCGGGAGTCTCCGAGAGCCAGAAGGTGCCGGACGATTCCGCATCGAAGCGATCCGAGCGATAAAGGATGGCGGCGTACTCTCCGCCTGCCTTGCCGTCGTTGCGGCCGACACCGGCCTCGCCGTAGTTCGGCAGGGCCTGATGGAGGTCGTCGAGCGAGAGGCGGGCGGCTTTTTGGAGACTGATGACATCGGCCTGCTGGTTGCGGAGCAGGCCGGCCACGAGGTCCTTCCGGATGGCCCAGGCATTCGGGCCGGTGCCACCGGTGCCATCGCCGCCGAGGATGTTGTAGCTGACGACACGGAGCGCGAGGGCCGGCTTGGCGGCGTCGGCGGCGGCAAGGCGGGAGGGGAGGATGACCAGAGCGAGGCCGGCGAGTGCGACCAGCAGGGGAGGAAGGGAACGCAGGGGGAGCATGGCGGCGGCGGGGGGTGGAGGCAATCCACCCTCAACTTCCAACGCGGAACGCTCAACGCTCAAGTTCGCCGGGTGCATGGTCTGGCGCGCCGCATCCTCGAGGTGGACGGCGCTCCGTTGCCCGGGGCGGAGGAGCGGGAGGTGCTGTGGTTGACTGACTTGGTTATTCCCGGAGACTGGCGGCATGGACCGCCTTTCCCCCCGGCTGCTTGTCCCATCGCTTGGCTTGGCTTTGGTGTTCCTCTTCGGTTGCGCCGGGCTGGGTTCGCCGGATTCCTTGTCTGGTTCCGCCGAGAAGGCGGAATCAGGCGCGAAGACGGTTTTCTTCGACGACTTTTCCGGCGAGGCCCTCGATCGGTCGAAGTGGAACGTGGTCATCACGGGCCAGTGGGTGAACAACGAGCAGCAGGCGTATGTGGACGCGCCGGAGGTGATCCACCTCGTGCGCGGCGCGGAGGCGGAGGGCGCGGTGAACGGGGCGCTCGTGCTCCAGGCGGTTTCTCGGCCCGGGTTTGTGACGCCGAACAACCGGCGGTTTGATTTCGTTTCCGGCCGGATCGACACGCGCGGGAAGTTCGAGTCCGCCTACGGCTCCTGGGCCGCGCGCATCAAGCTCCCCGCCGGGACCGGCCTGTGGCCGGCCTTCTGGGCGCTGGGCACGGGGCGCTGGCCTGACACGGGCGAGGTGGACATCCTGGAATACGTGGGCGACACCGACTGGGTGTCCGCCGCGCTCCATGGCCCCGGTTACTCGGGCGAGACGCCGCTGGTCAACAAGGTCACCCTGCGGCCCGACCGCGATGCCACGGCGTGGCACATCTACTCGGTGGACTGGTCGCCGGCCGAATTCCTTTTCAAGGTGGACGGGGAAACCTATTACCGGGTCTCCCGGGCGATGATCGAGCACTATGGCCGCTACGGCTTCGACAACCCGAAGTTCGTGATCCTCAACCTCGCGCTCGGTGGCGCCTACCCGATCAAGACGAACGGCACGAAAAGCGCGCCGCATCCCGGCCTGCCCGCAGCCACCGAGCAGCTCATCAAGGACGGCAAGGCCCGGATGCTCGTGGATTGGGTGCGGGTGACGCAGTCGCCGGGGCAGCTGCCGGCGCCGGCGGTGGCGAAGTGAGAGTGAAAGAGGAAAGTGAGTGAGAGTGGGAAGTGAGAGTGGGACGTGAGAGTGACGGAGAATCGGTCCCGTTCGGGTTTCACTTTCACTCTGCCTTTCAGCCTGCAATGCAGGCTCGCGATTCGCTGGACCCGGTGGCAGGGTGCGATATGGAAAAACGCCCGTTCAATGAACTCGGTCTCTCTGCTGACCTCCTCAAGGCAGTCGACAAGATGGGATTCGAGGAAGCTTCGCCCATCCAGACGGCCGTCATTCCCGCCATTCTCACCGGTCGCGACGTGGTCGGCCAGTCGTCCACCGGCTCCGGCAAGACCGCGGCCTTCGCCATCCCGGCGATCGAGCGGGTCGATCCGAAGATCCGGGCTGTCCAGGTGCTGATCCTTTGCCCGACGCGCGAACTCGCAGTGCAGGTCGCCGAAGAAGTGGGTAAGCTCGCGTTGTTTAAGCGCGGCCTGCAGGCGGTGCCGATCTACGGCGGGCAGTCCTACGAGCGCCAGTTCCGCGCGCTCGACGCCGGGGCGCAGATTGTCATCGGCACGCCGGGGCGTGTGATGGACCACATGGAGCGCGGTTCGCTGAAGCTGAAGGACCTGAAACTCGTGATCCTCGACGAGACCGACCGGATGCTCGACATGGGCTTCCGCGACGACATCGAGCACATCCTGAAGCAGGTGCCGGAGAAACGGCAGCTGCTGTTCTTCTCGGCCACGATCCCGCGGATGATCCAGGACCTGATCGGCCGCTATTCGAAGGACCCGGAGTGGATCCGGATCGAGTCGATCGCCCAGAATGCCCCGCAGGTGGAGCAGGTGTACTTCGAGGTGGACCGGCGCTCGAAGATCGAGGCGCTCACCCGCCTGATCGACGTGCACGATTTCCGCTACGGCATCATTTTCTGCAGCACCAAGATCATGGTCGACGAGCTCGACGAGCATCTGCACGCGCGTGGCTACATGACGGACCGGCTGCATGGTGACATCACCCAGACGCAGCGCGACCGGGTGATGGACAAGTTCCGCCGGCGGGGCTTCGAGTTCCTCGTCGCAACGGATGTCGCGGCGCGCGGGCTCGATGTCGACGACCTCGAGGTGGTGTTCAACTTCGACCTGCCGAACGACGCCGAGGACTACACCCACCGTATCGGTCGCACCGGCCGCGCGGGACGGAAGGGCAAGGCTTTCACCTTCGTGTCGGGCCAGGAGATCTACAAGCTGCAGAGCATGGTGCGCTGGGCGAAGCTCGACATCCGCCGGGAGCGCATCCCGTCGCTCGACGAGGTGGACGAGGCGCGCGCCAACGTGTTCTTCGAGAAGATCCGCGCCACGCTGGAGGCGAAGCAGTTCACGCCGCACGACCGGATGATCGACAAGTTGCTGGACCAGGGTTTTGCGAGCACCGACATTTGCTCGGCGCTCATCACGCTCCTGCAGGGCGCGAGTGCGCCGGCGGTGAAAAAGCCTGCGGCCAAGGCGGGCGCCGGCGATGGCGACGGCGAAAGGCCGAAGGCGCGCTACGGCGGCCCGCCGCCCGCCGCGGTGTTCAAGCGCGAGGAAGAGGCGGCCAAGACCGCCAAGCCCGCACCCGCCTGGGCGAAGCCCGCCCTGGCCAAGGTGAAGGCCCCGGTGGCCGGCCCCATCACCAAGTTCGTGGCGCCTTCAAAGGCGGTGCCGGCGGGGTATGTCGTCGACAAACCCGCGGTCCCGGCTGCTCCCGCCGAGGGTGAGAGCGCCTCCAAGCGCAAATCGAAGTATGAACCCGCGGCCCGCACGGGACGAGAGCAGGGCATGGAGACGATCTTCCTGAACGTGGGCCGCAAGCAGCTGGTCACGCCGGGCGACATCGTCGGCAAGATCGCGGGGGTGACGCAGCTGCCCGCGAACGTGGTCGGTGCGATCGACATCCACCAGCGCCACGTGCTCGTGGATGTGGCGAAGGAACACGTCGACCTGATCCTTGCCAAGCTCGCCGGCATCCCGATGAAGGGCGAGAATCTGGCGCCGACGCGGGCGAAGGATGCGCCGCCGCAGGCGTAGGGAGATTGTCCCAGTCCGGTAGGGCGGTGACTCCGTCACCGCCGGGGCACGCCTCGCGGAGGATCTCAGATCTCAAATTTCAAATCTGAGATTGTGGTGGAGTCCGGCGCGGAACGGTGTCCGCGCCCTGCCATCGGATGTCCCTCTGCTCACTTTCTCCGTGGTCATCTCCTGCTGGAGGTTGCCCAGCATCTTTTGCTGGAGGGCCTGCGCAATCGGATGTCGTCGTTCATGGGCGGTCTCCTGCTAACACCGAGAGCGCAGAGAAATCGCACAACAACGTTCACCCGGGTGGGAGTGCGGGTGGGGACGTCAGCCGGCGGGGATGGTTCCGCCCGCGGGCTCCAGCAGAGTTTCATTTAATAGATGAAACTCTGGCCGGGGCCCGGCCCGGTCCCGGGGGCATATGCAACGAATGAGGGTCGATTCAGACGGTACCCGGCCGCCGGGCCGCTTGACACCCTTGGCCGGGCGCCTCTATCCCGTTGGCCCCGTATGGAGGTCGCCCTTGATCAACCCGTGCTGGTTTTGAACCGCCTGTGGCAGGCGGTGAATGTGATCGGCGCCCGGCGCGCCTTTGGGCTCCTGGCCCGCGGGCATGCGCAGGTCGTGCATCACCACGACGATGACTTCCGGACGTTCTCGATGCTCGACTGGATCGACTTCTCGGCGAGCAATCCGCCGATCGACCTCCTCGAGACCGTGCACACGCCGAGCCGCACGATCCGGCTGCCGCGCGTCATCCTCCTGGCCTTCTTCGACCGCCTGCCCTGCAAGGAGCTGAAGCTGACGCGCAACAATGTCTTCGAGCGCGACAAGAGTACCTGCCAGTACTGCGCGCGGGTGCTGCCGCGCGAGCAGCTCAACCTCGATCACGTGATCCCGCGGCACTATGGCGGCAAGACCACGTGGGAGAACATCGTCTGCTCCTGCATTCGCTGCAATTCGCGCAAGGCGAACCGCCTGCCGCACGAGGCCCACATGCGCCTCGTCCGCAAGCCGGTTCGCCCGAAGTGGCGCCCGGTCATCTCGCTCGTCCTCGGCAACCAGAACTGCGAAGTGTGGAAGGACTTCCTCGACGTCGCCTACTGGAACGTGGAGTTGGAGGAATAAGCCCGCGCGCAGCCTGCGGGCTTATTCCTCGATTTGGGATTCTCAATTCTCGATTTTCGATTGGTAATCCGTCGGCTAGGAAGGCAGGGTCGGGGTTGGCGACAAACCAAGGGGAGACAAGGTCTCCCATCGAAAATCCCGAATCGAAAATCGAAAATGAACTCTTCCCTCGTCATGACCGTGATCGGCCCGGATCGCCCGGGTCTCGTGCAGTTGGTCGCCGCGTGCGTGGCGGACCACG
The DNA here is from genome assembly GCA_945903545.1 of Opitutus sp. GAS368. Lineage (GTDB taxonomy): Bacteria > Verrucomicrobiota > Verrucomicrobiia > Opitutales > Opitutaceae > CAIYFD01. The sequence goes on from CAMDOO010000063.1 coordinate 16,405, forward strand.
GGGGTAACTGGCTGGAGAGCCGGATGTGCCATCTGGGCGGGCAGTTTGCCGGGCTGCTGCGGGTTGAGGTGGACGCCGCCAGACGCGACGCGCTGGTCAAGGCGCTGCAGGGACTCGAGACCGCGGGTCTGCGGGTGATCGTGCATGCGGAGGCGGGTCCCGCGCTGGCGGGGCAGGGCACGACGGCGTGGGTGGAGCTGGTTGGCCAGGATCGGCCGGGAATCCTGCGCAGCATTTCCGCGGTGCTCGCGGCCCACGGGGTGAACGTCGAGGAGCTGGCCTCGGAGCGCGAGAGCGCCCCGATGGGCGGGGGCACGCTGTTCAAGGCGCGGGCGAAGGTGCTGGTGCCCGCCGGGGTGAGCCAGGCAAAGGTGCGCGCGGACTTGGAGAAGATCGCGGCGGACCTGATGGTCGACCTGACGCTGGGGCCGGCGAGGTAATCGTTCCCGTTCTCTTACTCTTACTCGTTCTCGGATCGATTGATCATCCGGGAGAAGGAGAAGGATGGCGCGCCGCGCTCAGGCGCGTCCGAGGTACGAACCGTCGGCGGTGCTGATGCGGATGATCTCGCCTTCCTTGACGAAAAGGGGGACCTGCACGACGAGGCCGGTCTCAAGTGTGGCCGGCTTCTGCACGTTGCCGGAGGTGTCGCCCTTGATGCCCTCGGAGGACGAGGCGACCTTAAGGTTGACGGCGGAGGGGAGCTCCACGGTGAGGGCCTTGTCGTCGACGAAAAGCACGTCGACTTTGCCGCCGGCGGTGAGGTAGTTCTTGATGTCGCCGATGATTTCCGCGCTCAGCTCGATCTGGTCGAAGGTATCGGGATCAATGAAGGCGAAGTTCTCGCGGTCCGCGTAGCTGTATTCCAGGGTGCGCTTGTCGGTCGGCAGCACCTCGATGGCCTCGGTCGAGGCGAAGCGCTGGTCCAGCGCCTTGCCGTAGCGGAGATTGCGCATCTTGACCTGCACGAAGGCCCGCAAGTTGCCCGGCGTGCGGTGCTGGGTCTCCATCACGAGATGGGGCTCGCCGTTGAACTTGATGACTTGGCCTTTGCGGATGTCGTTGGCTGCGGGCATGGCGGGGTCTGGGCTGGGGAGGTTTTCTAGAGCGGAAAAGGGCCATGAGTAAGGTAGGCGGGGAAACCGTGTCAAGCCGGCCGCTTTCAGCGGGTTGTACGGTTGTGGGTTGTTGGTTATCCGGTCCCATCCCCGATAACCCTCAACCGCCATCCAATCACCGCGCGAGGGGCGCGCAGCCATCTCCACGCTTGCCCTCGGCGGCGGCGGTTGCCGAGACTTTGCCAACTCCATGAAACAACGCACTCTGGCGCGTGAGGTCTCCATCAGCGGCAGTGCGCTGCATACCGGCGAGGCAGTGACCCTGACCCTCAAACCCGCCCCGGCGGGCACGGGAATCGTGTTCCGCCGCCTCGACCTGCAGGGTTCCCCCGAGATCCGCCCGCGGGTCGACCAGGTGACAGACTTGGTGCGCGCCACGACCATCCAGGAGGGTCATGCCAAGATCCACACCGTCGAGCACGTGCTCAGCGCCCTGCACGGTTGCGGCATCGACAACATCATCGTGGAGATGAACGCCTCCGAGCCGCCGATCATGGACGGCTCCGCCCGGCCCTATGTGAACCTGATCCTGCAGGGCGAGCCGCTCGAGCAGGACCAGGACCGCGAGTATTTCACGCTCGACGCCCCGGTGTCCGTCACGCGCGGCAACTCGTCGATCATCGCGCTGCCCGCGGACGAGCTGAAGATCTCCTGCACCTCGGCCGACGACCGCGGCATCCACACGCAGCACCTCTCGCTCACGATCGACCCCGAGTCGTACATGACCCAGATCGCGGCGGCGCGGACCTTCACGGTCTACGAGGACATCGAGGAGCTGATCAAGCTCGGCAAGATCCGCGGTGGCTCGCTCGACTGCGCCATCGTGATCAAGGGCGACAAGATCCTCTCCAAGGACCCGCTCCGGTTCAAAGATGAGTTCGTCCGCCACAAGATCCTCGATATCATCGGCGACATCATGCTGCTCGGGATGCCGCTCAAGGCGCACATCGTCGCGACGCGCCCCGGCCACGCCATCAACGCCGAGCTGACCAAGGGCCTGTTCGAGCAGCTGCAGCAGCGGAAAAAGGGCCCGAAGA
>CAMDOO010000064.1 GCA_945903545.1 Opitutus sp. GAS368
GGCGGCCTGGTCGATCGCCTTCTGGCGGGTGTCGGGATGGGAAAACTGGCTGAGCAGGCGCGCGGCCAGGTCGCCGTCCCGGCCCGCGGCCACCGGCAGGAAGGCAAGCAGCGTGTTGTCGATCGCCGCGCTCGGCTTTTGCCCGGACAGCCACGCCTCGGCCGAACCGGTGTCGCCGCTGTCGGCCCACTGCCGGAAGACCGCCGTGATGGCTTGGTTGCGGCCGGCATTGGCGGGAAGGTTCGCCGCGAGCTGCAGGCCCAGGCCGGGCTCCTCCTCGGAAATGGTCCGGGCGAAGCGGGCGGCCGCATTGTTGCGCACCGCCCCGGCGGGCAGGCTCAGCAGCCAGTTCAAGCCGTTGCCCGCATCGTAGCGCGCGAGGTAGTCGGCCAGTTTCACGGCCAGCTGCGACTTGTAGGCCGGGTCGGTGGCGTGGGCCATCGCCGACGAGAGCAGGTCGGGGCGGTCCGCCGCCAGCAGGGCATCGGCCAGGGCATTAAAGCGCGCCGTGTTGGGCGGATTGGAGCTGGTGCTCGTCAGCGGGGGCGGGTTCGCCTCCATCCAGTCCATCACGGCCGCGGGATCCGCCATGGCCCAGCCCTTCATGATGTCGCCCTCGCGCGCCTGCCGCTCCGGCAGGGGCAAGTTCGACACCGAGGCGATCGCCTTCGCGGGATCCACCTCGCCCCAGCGCTGGTAGAGCTGGGCCACCAGCTCATCGCGCCGCTTGGAGGGTGTCATGCCGGCCAGCTCGGAAAAGAGTCCCGGGATCGAGGACGGGGCCGCCGTGCCGATCCGCGCCGCAAACGCGTCGGCCAGCGCCCCCCCGCCGGAACGCACAAACTCGGTCCCGGCAAAGGTGACCGCCGCGCCGCTGTCCGGGCCCGCGCCACTGGCCTGACCGGCCGGCGCCGCGCCATTGCCCTGGGCTACACCCGAGGCGCCATTGGCCACGGTGGCGGATCCGGACCTGAATCCGGAACCGCCCCCTGCGGCCAGGCCCGGGCCGGAAACCGGGCGGTGTGTCGCCGAGGCGAAGGCGCCGGGAATGCCGCCGGGTTGTTTCATCAGCAACGCCACGACGAAGGCATTGGCCAACAGGGATAGAACCAGCAGGAACGTGAGGGGTTTCATGGCTCCGAAGTTATCCCGGATAGGTACGCTGTAGCTTTCCAAAGTCGAGCGAGAGCAGAGGATCGGAAGGTCTGAGGTTCAGAGGTTCGGAATTTCAGATCCTCGGACCCTCCGATCCTCCGCCCCTCTACCCCGCCATCGCGGCTCGCCTTTTTTCGCGGGGGCCCATGGGTTTCGACCGTGCCGCTTGCCACCTCGCTTTTTGATTATGAGCTCCCGCCGTGGTTGATCGCGCAGACGCCGGCGGCGCGGCGGGACGAGTCGCGGCTGCTCGTGGTTGACCGCCGCACCCGGGAAATCGCCCACCGCCGGTTCCGCGACCTGCCGGAGTACCTGCACGCGGGCGATGTGCTCTTCCGCAACAACGCCGCGGTGCTGCCCGCGCGGCTGCACGCCCGGCGGCCCACCGGCGGCGCGGTCGAATGTTTTTTGCTCCGGCCGGAGCCGGAGGCTGCGACCTGGACCTGCCTGGTGAAGCCAGGCAAGAAGCTGCCGGTCGGGGAAATCATCCTCGGGCCGGACGGAGCCTTCACCGGCGAGATCGTCGCCCGGCACGCCGACGGCTCGGCGAGCGTGCGTTTCACCACGCCGGGCGACGAGGGCATCACGAGTGTCGCGAACCGCCTCGGTCTGGTGCCGCTGCCGCCGTACATCGAGCGGTCCGACGCCAGCGCGCGCACGACCGACCTGGAGCGCTACCAGACGGTCTACGCGGAGAAGTCGCGCCAGGTGGCGGTGGCGGCGCCGACGGCGGGGTTGCACTTCACGCCGGAGTTGCTCGCGACGCTGGCGACGCAGGGTGTCGGCACCGCGGATGTGACGCTGCATGTAGGCCTCGGGACGTTCCGGCCGATCACGGCGGAGACGGTCGAGGGGCATGAAATTCACCGGGAGATTTATGAGATCCCCGCCGGGACGCGGAAAGTCTTGGCGGATTTGTCATCGGGGCCGGCCTCAACGAGGCCAGCTACAGCCAATCCATCATCTGTAGCCGGGGTCGGTGACCCCGGTGCCGGGTTCGCGACCGGACCAGCCCTTCGACAGGCTCGGGGCCCTGAACCCGTCGAACGGGCGGCCTCGCCCTACCCCAAACCATCGCGGCCCGCCGGGACGGCGGACCCTGCCTCGAATTCCGGACGGCGCGTGGCCGTGGGCACGACGACGGTGCGGACGATCGAGCATTATCTGGCGCAGACACCCGGGACCGCGACGGAGGGGGTCATCGCCGAGGCGGACATCTTCATTTATCCGCCATACACGTTCCGGGGGATCGATGCGCTGGTGACGAATTTCCACCAGCCGCGCTCCACCCTGCTCTGCCTGGTGGCGGCCTTCCTCGCGCCGGGCTCGACGGACGGCATTGCGTGGCTGCAGGAGATCTACGCCGACGCGATCGCGCGGGAGTACCGGTTCTTCAGCTACGGCGATGCGATGCTGATTCTGTGATCCCGGGCAACGATCCAGTGGTTTGCCACACAGGCACAAAGCTCACAGAGCCCGAGGCTCGTTGTTTTTGAACCGCGGGTTTAACGGATCAAACCGGATTGCGATTCGGGACACATACAGTTTGGCCGCAAAAAGGCGCAGAAGGCGCAAAAACGATCCACCGAGCCCAAGTGCGTGGGGTTGTGGTTCAGAAGTCCGGAAATTCCGTTTTGCGCTTCTTGTGCCTTTTTTCGGCCAACAATTCCGGAGCTCGGAACCCAAACCAATCCACGACGCTTGGGCTCTGTGAGCTCTGCGGCTCTGTGGCAACAAAGGGTTTGGCTTACGGCACGCGGACTGGGGAAAGGCTCCAGATGTCGTCGGCGTATTCCTTGATCGTGCGGTCGCTGGAGAACTTGCCCATGCGGGCGGTGTTGAGGATCGCCATGCGCGCCCACTTGGACTGGTCGCGGTAGGCGGCGTCGACCTTCGCCTGGGCGTCGCTGTAGGAGCGGAAATCGGCGAGCACCTTGAACGGGTCGCCGCCATCCAGCAGGCTGTGGTGGAGCAGGTCAAAGCCACTGCCCTCGCCCGGCGTGAAGTAACTCGAGCCGAGCCAGTCGATGATGGCCCTCAGCTCCTCGTCGGCATGGTAGTAATCGTACGGGTTGTAGCCCTTGGCCTGCAGCGCCTCGATCTCGTCGACCGTGTGGCCGAAGATGAAGATGTTTTCGTCGCCCACCTCCTCCTGGATCTCGACGTTGGCGCCGTCGAGGGTGCCGATGGTGAGGGCGCCGTTGAGGGAAAGCTTCATGTTGCCCGTGCCCGAGGCCTCCTTGCCGGCGGTCGAGATCTGCTCGGAGAGGTCCGCGGCGGGGATGATGCGCTCGGCGAGCGAGACGCGGTAATTGGGGAGGAAGGCGACCTTGATCTTACCCCCGATGCGCGTGTCGGCGTTGATGTGCGCGCCGATGAGATTGATCGCGCGGATGATGTTCTTCGCGAGGTCGTAGCCGGGGGCGGCCTTGGCGGCGAAGACGAAGACGCGGGGCACGAGGTCGAGGCCGGGATTCTGCAGCAGCCGGCGGTAAAGCGCCAGGATGTGGAGCAGGTTGAGGTGCTGCCGCTTGTACTCGTGGAGGCGCTTGATCTGCACGTCGAAGAGGGCATCGGGCGAGACCACGACGCCGCACTGGGCGGCGATGACGTCGGCCAGGTCGACCTTGTTGGCGCGCTTGATCGCCATGAACTCGCGCTGGAACGCGGCGTTGCCGGCGTGCTTCTCCCGGCCGTGGAGCAGCCCGATGTTGCGCGGCCAGGTGTCGCCGATCGTGCGGGTGATGAGGTCGGAGAGACGGCGGTTGCACTTCAGCAGCCAGCGGCGCGGCGTGATCCCGTTGGTCTTGTTCTGGAATTTGCCCGGGTAGAGCGCGTCGAACTCGGGGAAGAGCTGCGCCTTGAGCAGCTGGGTGTGGAGGGCGGCGACGCCGTTGACGGCGTGCGTGCCGGCGACGGCGAGGTTGGCCATGCGGATCATCTTGCCGCCGTTCTCCTCGATCAGGGAGCAGATGCGTTTCTTGGCGTCGTCACCGGGCCAGCGTTGGTCCACCGTGTCCATCAGGCGGCGATTGATCTCGTAGATGAGCTGGAGGTGGCGCGGGAGGATGCGCTCGAACAGGCCGACACTCCACTTCTCCAGCGCCTCGGGCAGGAGGGTGTGGTTGGTGTAGGCGAAGGTGCGGGTGACAATCTCCCAGGCCGGATCCCATTCCATCTGTTCCTCGTCGGTGAGGATGCGCATCAGCTCGACCACGGAGATGGCGGGATGCGTGTCGTTGAGCTGCACGGCGACCTTGGCGGCGAAGTTCTGCCAGCCGTTGCCGGCGTGGCGGAAATGGCGGCGGATGATGTCGCGCAGCGAGCAGGCGACGAAGAAGTACTGCTGCACGAGGCGCAGCTCCTTGCCGTTCTCGGTCTTGTCGTTCGGGTAAAGGACCTTGGAGACGGTCTCGCCGACGGCCTTCTCGTGCACGGCCTCGACGTAGCCGCCCTGGTTGAAGGCGGTGAGGTTGAAGTCCTCGGTGGACTTGGAGGCCCAGAGCCGGAGGAGGTTGACGGTGTTGGTGCCGTAGCCGGCGGTCGGGATGTCGTGCGGCACGCCGAGGATGGACTTGGTGTCGACCCAGCGCGGGCGGTAGTTACCGCGGTCGTCGAAGACGTTCTCGACCCGGCCGAAGAGCTTCACCTCCTGGGTATACTCGGCGCGCACAACCTCCCAGGGGCAGCCGAAGATGATCCAGTTGTCGGGCGACTCGATCTGGTTGCCGTCGAGGAAGGCCTGCTTGAAGAGGCCGTACTCGTAGTAGATCCCGTACCCGAGGGCCGGGTAGTCGAGCGTGGCGAGGGAATCGAGGAAGCAGGCCGCCAGCCGGCCGAGGCCGCCGTTGCCGAGGCCCATGTCGACCTCGCACTCGCGGATCACGGCGAAGTCCTGGCCGAGGCTGGCGAGGGCCAGGTGGACGGTGTCGTCGAGGCCGGTCGCGAGCAGGTTGTTCCGGAACAGCCGGCCCATGAGGTATTCGAGGGAGAAGTAATAGAGGCGGCGGACATTCTTCTCGTTGTGCACCTTTTGGGTGCGGATCATCCGCTCGTGAATGCTCTCGCGCACGGCGAGGGCCGTCGCGATCCACCAGTCGCGGGCGGACGCGGTGCCGACATCGCGTGCGAGGGTCGAGGTGAGGTGCCGGGCAATGGCCTCCTTCATCACCAGGACCGGGTCGTCCGCTGCCCGGCGGTGCGGGGCCGCGGCGGCCCGGAACTTGGACTTGGCTGGCTTGGGCGACGCGGTTTTCTTGGACTTGGCGGAGCGCATGAGTGATGTGTTCTGGTCGAAACTACCGCGGAACGTAACATAAACCGTGCCATCGTCATCGGCACGGTCACGCCAAATTTATGTGCCAATTCGCTGCGGAGGCGCGAGCAGCCTGATTACCTGATTGTTTAACCACGGATTACACGGATTTCACGGATTTAATCCCTCCGATCCGGTTTGCACAGGAGGGCACGGAGGAAAGGGAGGACTTCTCATCCGGCCATTCTCCGTGTCCTTCGCGCCCTCCTGTAAAACTGCCATGGATCGGATCCGCATCCGTGCAATCCGTGTAATCCGTGGATAAAACGGATCGTGATCAGCGCTGAAAGCGCCGATCGAGTTCCGCGTGGCCCAATTCAATGTAGGTGGGCCGGCCGGCGGGGCTGGTCAGGGGCGCGCGGGTCGCAAAGAGCTGGCGGACGAGGTCGAGGTTCTCCTCGGCGCCGGTGGCGGCCGGGAGCCGGATCGCCTTGGCCACGGCCAGCCGGGCCAGTTCATCGCGGGCCAGGTCGGGATTGCGCTCCTGCAGGCGGCCCTCGCGCATCGCGCCGAGGACATCGCGCAGGAAGGGCTCGGCGTCCCCGGGTTCCATCCACGAGGGCACCGACTCGATCCGGAAGAAATTCCGGCCGAACTCCGCCACTTCAAAGCCATGCGCGAGCAGGAACTTCCGGCCGTCGACCAGCAGGCTCGTGGCCACCGGGTCGAGTTCCACCGGCACGGGCAGGAGGAGCCGCTGGGAGGAAACGCTGCCCGCGCGGAACTGCTCCTGCAGCCGTTCGAACCAGACGCGCTCATGGGCGGCCCGCCGGTCGAGCAGCACAATGCCCGCCGGGGTCTCAAAGAGCGCATAGGCGCCGTGCGCCTGGCCGACATAGCGCCATGCTGGCGCTATGCCAGTGGGCGGTGGACCGGGGGAGATGGACGGAACACCGGAAGGCCGAGGATTGAAGGCAGAGGGCGGAGGAGGCGCGGTCAGCGCGGCCAGATCCGCGCGGTGCAAGGCCGGGGCGGTTCGCCCATCTGAAATCTGAGATTTGAAATTTGAAATCGCGCCCGCGGCCGGGGGGGCCGCTCCGCCCACTGTCCACGGTCCACTGCCCACCGGAGTCGGCGGCGGCGCCGCCGACTGCCCCGCGAACTCCCCGAGTTCGCGCAGGCGCTGCAGCACGGCGCGGATCACGAAGCTCCGCACGGCCGGCTCGCTCCGGAAACGCACCTCGCGCTTCGCCGGGTGCACATTCACGTCGACCGCCGCCGGATCGAGCTCAAGAAAGACAAAGGCCAGCGGGTAGCGCCCCTTCGGCAGCGACTGATGGTAGCTCTCGATCAGCGCGTAATTGAGGGTGCGGCTGTCGACCGGCCGCGTGTTCACGAAGGTGATCATCTCGTGCCGGGTGCCGCGGCCCGCGCCCGGGCGGCCGATGAGCCCGGTCAGCCGGAGCCCGGCCTCCTCGCTCTCGATCGGCACCAGCTCCCCGCCGATCTGCCGGCCGAAGATCTCGATCACGCGCTCCGCGAGGGTGGCGCACTCCGGCGACTTGAAGACCACGCGCCCGTCCTCGATCAGGGTGAAGGCGGTGCGCGGGCAGGCCAGGGCGTAGAGCCGCACGCACTGCACGATGTGTGCGGCCTCGGTCTGGTCAGTCTTGAGGAACTTGCGCCGGGCCGGGACCGAATTGAAGAGCTGGGTCACCTCGATGCGCGTGCCCACCGGCCGGCCGCACGCGCGCACGTGCCGGAACTTGCCGCCGTCGATGAGGATCTCCGTGCCCTCCTCCGCCGCCGCCTCGCGGGTCTGGAGCAGGAAACGCGACACGCTGGCGATCGAGGGCAGCGCCTCGCCGCGGAAGCCGAAGGTCCCGAGCCGGTCGAGGTCGGCCGCCGCGCTGATCTTGCTCGTGGCGTGGCGCTCGAGCGACAGCAGAGCGTCGTCCTTTCCCATGCCATGGCCGTTGTCCTCGATCCGCATCAGGGACCGCCCGCCGTGGCGGAACTCGACCTCAATGCGGGTGGCCCCGGCGTCGAGGGCGTTCTCGACCAGTTCCTTGACGACCGCCGCCGGCCGCTCGATCACCTCGCCGGCGGCGATCTGGTTCGCCACGCGGTCGGTGAGGATGCGGATCTTGGCCATGGGCGGATAGCCAATCCCCGAAACCCGGGGGAACGGAAGCCCGGAAACGGATTTTTTGCCACAGAGGCACAGAGCTCACAGAGCCCGAGCATCCGGATTTTTAGCCACGGATTTAGAGCCCTGTCGCTTTGCCCAGTAACACGAATGCCACGGTTTGAGTTCCGATCCATGAACCCAAACAACGAGGCTTGGGCTCTGTGAGCTCTGTGCCTCTGCGCCAAAACCGGCTTGGAAATATTTCCCGCCAGGGCGCCGACCCAGCCTACCCCAAATGCGCTTGTCTGATCAGTCATTCCGGCGGTTGCCGGAGAGCATCATCAGGATGTGGAGGAGCGAGCCGAGGGAGGCGGTGAAGGCCGCCACGTAGGTCAGACCGGCGGCATCGAGGGTCTCGTGCACGCCCTTCATCTCGTCGCGATCCACGATGCCGAGGTTGACCAGCTGGACCTTGGCCCGGCGGCTCGCGTCGAACTCGACCGGGAGCGTCACGAACTGGAAGAGACAGATGACACCGAGCGCCACGGCGCCCATCACCAGCATCGGACGACCAAAGGCCGACGCGAAGAAGAAGATGCCAAAGATCATCACGAAGTTCGCCACGCCCGAGGCGATCTGGGTCGCGGGGGCCAGGGTCTGGCGGAAGGACATCATCTTGTAGCCGACTTTGTGCTGGATGGCATGGCCGGCCTCGTGGGCGGCGACGCCGAGTGCGGCCAGGCTGGTGCCACGGTAGTTGTGCTGGGAGAGAGCGAGGCGGCGATTGATCGGGTCGTAATGGTCGGTGAGCTCACCGGCGACCTCGACGATCTCGACGTTGTCGATGCCGGCGGAGTTCATGACGGCCTCCGCGGCCTCGCGGCCCGTGATGCGTCCGCGGGACGGGATCTGGACGTTCCGGGCATAGGTGCTGCGGATTTTCATCTGCGCGTAGAAGCCGAAGAGCATCGGGACGATGACCAAGAGGAGCCAGATTGGGAGATTGGTGAACATGGTATAAGTTGGAGAAAGTTGAGAGGAACCAAACGACTGTCAGTGCCGCATACCTTATGCAATCGCGGCGATTTTCCAGTGCAATTCGATGGATTGGAAATGATTCCCGCGGATTCCAGAGTTGGACCGGTGGCCGGATATTCCCCACACCGGCGTCTGTAGCCGGGGTCGTTGACCCCGGGGATCGAGATCTTGCCAGCGTAGCCATTCCTTGTTTCTTTCCCCCGCAACGAGCCGAGGGCAACTGCAACCAGTCGCCAGCTTGAGTCTGAAGCCGGGGTCAGTGACCCCGGTTCCGATCCGCCGGCCTCAACGAGGCCAGCTACAGGAATCATCAGGTGGCCAGGCCCGAGCGCACCAGCAGGGCCTGCAGGTCGGGATCGCGGCCCATGAAACGCCGGAAGAGCTCGGCGGGTTCCTCGGAGTTGCCGCGGCTGAGGATGTGGGTGACGAACTCGGTCCCGGTTTGGGCATTGAAGATGCCCTCGCGCTTGAAGCGGCTGAAGGCATCGGCATCCAGCACCTCCGCCCACTTGTAGGAATAATAACCGGCCGCGTAGCCCACCGGGTCGGAGAAGAGGTGCCCGAAGCGTTTCACGAGCGTGCGGCCCGGCGGCACGGTCGGGATCATGCAGTCCTCCACCGCGGCGCGCGCCTTCGGCTCGATGTCACCGTCGATGAACTCGGCGGTGCGCATGTGGAGGTGCAGGTCCATCTTGGCGAACTGCACCTGGCGCATCGTGCCGCAGGCCGAGCGGAAATTCCGCGCGGCGGTCAGCTTGCGGAAAATGTCCTCCGGGATCGCCGCGCCGGTCTCATGGTGGCGGGCGAAGAGATCGAGCCCCTCGCGTTCCCAGGTCCAGTTCTCGAGGATCTGCGAGGGCAGCTCCACGAAGTCCCAGGCCACGTTGACGCCGTTGAGCGACTTGATCTCCACCTCGCCGAGCAGGTGGTGCAGAAGATGCCCGAACTCGTGGAAGATCGTCTCGACCTCGCGGTGGGTGAGCAGCGCGGGTTTCCCATCCACGGGCGGGGTCATGTTGCCGCAGATGTAGCCGAGGTGCGGCGCGCGGGTGCCGTCGGGCCGTGGGCCGCCGGTGACCAAGTAACCCATCCAGGCGCCGCCGCGCTTGGACTCGCGGGGATGCCAGTCGGCGTAGAAGGAGCCGACATGCCGCGCCCGGGCATCGCGCACCTCGTAGAACCTGACCTCGGGATGCCAGGTCTCGACGGCGTCGGACGCCGCCGCGGGGTTCGCCCCGCCGACGCGGCAGACGGTCGGGCGCTCGGTGATGTTGAGGCCGAAGACGCGCTGCGCGACCTCGAAGAGTCCGGCGATCACGCGGTTCATCGGCAGGTAGGCGCGCAGCACCTCCTCGTCGAAATCGTACTGGGCGCGGCGGAGTTTTTCGGACCAGAAGCCGACCTCCCAGGCCTGGAGGGGGCCCGGGGGCTGCCTGACCTGGGTCGCCTTGAAGGCCTCGAGTTCGCGGCATTCCCGGAGGAAGGCCGGCGCGGCGCGGCGCTGGAGATCCGTGATGAAATTGAGGGCCCGATCGCCATTGCGCGCCATGCGCCGCTGCAGGACCAGGTCGGCAAAGTGCAACTGGTGCAGGATGAGCGCCTTTTCGGAGCGCAGGGTCAGGATGCGCCGGACCAGCTCGGCGTTGTCATGCGGGGCCTCGGCGCCCACCGCCACGGCGGCCGTCCACATCTCGCGGCGCAGGGACTCGTCCTCACCGTACATCATCACCGGCTCCTGCGAGGGTTGGTGCAAGGTGAAGCGCCAGGCCGGCTGTTCCGGGATGCCGAGGCCCTTGGACTCCGCGCCGCGCCGGGCGGCGGCCTGCGCGTGGGCGGGGATGCCGGCCAGGCGCGCCGGGTCGGTGACCACCACCTGCCACGCATTGGTGGCGTCGAGGACGTTCTCGGAATACTTCTGCGTGAGCTGGGCGAGTTCGCCCTGGATCTCCTCCAGGCACTTGCGGCGCTCCTCGGGCAGGTCGGCGCCGGCCTGACGGAAGTCGGCCAGGGTCTCGTGAATGTACCGGCGATGGATGCCCCCGAGGGCCTGCACCGCGGGCAGTTCCGCGCAGGCCTTGAGCCGGCGCCAGAGGGCGGCGTTGAGGGGGATCTTGGCGTAGAACGCCGAGATCTGCGGCAGCATCTGATTGTGCGCCTCGCGGATGGCGGGCGAGTCGGCCACGGACTGCAGGTGGGTGACCTTGCTCCAGGCCACGCCCAGTTCCTCGGTGGCGGACTCCAGCGCGAGGAAGGTGTTGGCGTAGGTCGGTTCACCCGCATCCGGCGCACTGATCCGCTCGACAGCCGCGGAGGCCCGCGCCAGGGCGGCGGTGATCGCGGGCGCGATCCGGTCAGCCGTCAGCGCTGACCAGCGGATCGCCAGGGAGGAATCGAGAAACGGATTGTCCGACATGCCGCGACAGCGTGGAAACGGGCGGCAAAAGTGAAAGGGAAAACAGCCGGGGCTGGCCTACTCTACCCGCGAACGAACAGGCGAACCATAAAGACAGTTTTTTGCCACAGAGCCACAGAGGCACAGAGCCCAAGCCTCGTTGTCTTTGGTTTTGGATCGGAAACCAAATCGGTGGAATCCGTGAAATCCGTGGTTAAAAGATCCGAATGCCCGGCTCTGCGTCTCCGTGCCTCTGTGGCAAAAACATCCGGATCACCAGCGCACCGATGCGCCGACGCTGGCCTGGCGGGGCGCGGCCGGCACACCGGGCACGTCCTGGAAATCGCTCTGCCACAGGTTGTCGACGGAGGCCGAGACCTCGAGGCCGCCCGCCACGCCCGGGCGGAAGGTCAGCGCCAAGGTGCTGAGGGTGGCGTCGTTCCCGCCCAGCGTCCGGAGGGGATTGGCCGCCTGATGCCGGTACTCGTTGTCCGCCCTGAGCTCGAGCTGCTTGGTCAGGTGGACCGTGACCGCGGCCGTCAGCCGGGTGCGCGCGAAATTCAGGGCGTAGAAACTGGCATCCACCACGGCGCCGCGGTAGTCGGACGACTTGCCGAGGACCGTGGCGCCCAGCACGAGGTCGACCCGCGACCAGGTGCGCATGGCCACCAGCTCCGTGCCGGCGGTGTCGATGTCGACCGGGTTGGCGCTGCGGGCCGTGACCCCCTGGCGGAAGGTCCAATCGGCCAGCCCCTCGTCGCGCCGGGCAAAAACCGCCGCGCGGGCGTGCCAGTCACCGAGATTCCAGTCCGCACCGATCTCGAGGTTCTGGCTGGTGGCCCGACCCAAGGCGGCGTTGCCGCGGAAGAGGCCGGCGGCGGCGTTGGACTTCAGCGCCGTGTAGCTGGGGAGCTGCGTGGTCTTCGCGTAGGAGAAGTAAACGCGGCGCAGGGAGCTGCCGCTCCAGGCGCGGGACAGCTCAAGCACGGGCGACCCGGCCGACCCGCCGCGATTGGATCCCTCCAGCGTGGCACCGAGCTTCAGTCCGTAGGCGCCGTCGGTCGCGGCCCAGATTCGCTCGGGCATGACACCGACCTTGTACAGGGTGCGGGAGCCCGGGGGCCCGAAGACCAGAGAGGTGGACTTCAGCTTGTCGGCCGTGACCTCGGCGCGGAAATTCCACTTCAGTCCGGCGTGCTGCACCCGGCCGCCCACGGCGGCGCCGCTGAGCCAGGTGGTGTGTTGGAACGGATGCAGGACCCCCAGCGGGGTAAACCGGTTGAAGGCGTAGTCGTCCTTGTTGCGCCGGTGGAAGAGGCCCGCCTCGAGAAAGTCCCCGCCGCCGAGCTCCGTGCGATGGTTGGCCGCCACGAGGACCGTCTGGAGGTTCTCCGTCTCGTTCGAGTTGAAGGGCGTGTACAGGTTCGGCCAGCCGAAGAACTTCGCCTGGTAGCCGACCGCCAGGTCGGTCTGCGACGCCTCGCCCTGCAGTTGCAGGCGGCCGCTGAGGCGGGAGAAGTCATGTTCGCCGAAGGGAACAGACCCGTCGGAGTTCGAGGTCGCCCACGCCACGTCGGCGGCAAGGCCGGCACTCCCCAGTTGCGCGAGCTCGTCCAAGGCGGCGTAGAAGTCGCCGCGGGAGGCGCCGTCCTGCCCTACCGCGCCGGCCAGCATGCCGCCTTCCTGGATCCGGCGCCACCCGTGGTTCACGCCGGCCACCGTCGAGTTGCTCGCCGCCAGCGCGTGGTCCACCCCGGTCTGGATGACAGGTGCCCCCAGCATGGCGGGCGCGAGCGGGATCTCGGCCAGGTAATGCCCGGTCTGGGGATCGGAGAGGGAAACCGCGCCCAGGCGGAACCCGGTGTTCTCAAAGATTCCGCCGCGGACGGAGACATCCGCCTGTGCCTCGGCAAAGTTCCGGCCCTGCACATCGACCAGCGGCTCATAGCGGAGCGCGGAAACGGGCATGGCGAACGTGGCCACCGGTTCCTGGTTGGCGACCCGGGTCGAATAGACGTCCACGCCCGTCAGGACAACGGGCGCCTGTTGCGCGGATAGCGCTGCGCCGATGGCAATTAAAACCAAGATGGCAAACGGGCGGAACGGGAGGGACATGCCGCCACCGAAACATCCTGAACCCTCAGCTCAAGTTAATATTCTTTCCGAATGGTGCTTAACAAGCAGGCGCCAGCCGGGCTGAGCCCGGGGGCCACCGGGCCAAGTGCTACGCCACCAAAATAGCGCCGCCATTTCGGCTTCTGGCAGGGGGACACAAAAAACCCCGGCGGGACCGGGGTTGAAAGCTGAAGGGGACAGGAGACTTATTCGTCGCCGTCTTTGCCGATGGCCTCGACCGGACAGCCCTCGATGGCCTCCATGCACTGGTCGATCTCTTCCTGGCTGCCGGGCTGCTTGAAAACGTAGGAGTAACCGCCCTCTTCGTGGCGGGTGAAGAACGAAGGCGCGGTCTCGCGGCACAGATCACAGTCGATGCACTGCGAATCCACGTAGAATTTCCCCGCCACGTTGGGTTGATGTTTGTCAGCTTTGTTGGCCATAGGTTGGGGCAAGAAGAGGGATTGATTTCGCACTGTCAAGCGACCACGCGGAACGGCCCATTCACCAGTGAGGCTAATGCTCGCCAGTGCCTGCGAATCGAGGATTCATACCGGGAATTCTTGGGGGATTGCCAAGCGGGAGGGGCGCGCGGGGGGGCGCGAGCGAGCCTACCGATCTTAGGACCTATAGGGCTTATGGGGCCAATAGGACCTATGGGCTCACCCGGTCGCGCCCCTAATTTCCCTCCAGCGCCAATCCCGGAACGATCTGGAGATTCTCCGCGGGGCGGCAGGCCGGGTCGGCCCACGCGGCAAAGGCGATCATGCCGGCGTTGTCGCCCGTGTGCTCGGGCCGGGAAGCCAGAAATGCCACGCGTTCGCGTTTGGCCAGCGCCGCCAGCCGGTCGCGCAAGGGGCCGTTGTTCGCCACGCCGCCGGAGAGCCCGAGGCTGCGGAAGGCTCCCCCGCCCTGCTCCAAGGCGAGGCCGGTCTTGCGCTCCAAGGCATCGACCACCGCCTCCTGGTAACTGGAGCACAGGTCGGGCAGGTCGCGGGCCACCTCGGCGGGGGTCATCTTCTCGATTCGGTAGCGCAGGCTCGTCTTGAGGCCGGAGAAACTGAAACCGAGATCGCTCCTCGCGCCGATGCCGCGCGGGAAAGCGAAGGCGTCCGGCCGGCCCGACCGCGCCACCCGTTCGATCAGGGGGCCCCCGGGATAACCGAGCCCGAGCAGCTTCGCGCCCTTGTCGAGCGCCTCGCCCGCGGCGTCGTCGCGGGTGGACGCCAGCACCGTCACGCGCCGCTCGCGATCAAGGGTGAAAAGGAGGGTGTTGCCGCCGGAGACCACCAGACCGAGATGGGGCAGCAGTTCCGCCGCCCGCGCGGCAAAGTCCGCCGGGGCTGCGGCGTGCACCGGCAGGAAGGCCGACCACACGTGGCCGCGGAGGTGGTTCACCCCGGCCACCGGCACATGCAGGGATCGCCCCAACGCCTGGGCCGCGGCCACCCCGAGCGCAAGGCATGGCGCCAGGCCGGGACCGTGCGTCACAGCCACCAGCGTCACGGCGGAAAAGCCGACCTCCCGCTGCGCCTGCTGCAGCAACGGGCCGAAGTGGCGCAGGTGTTCGCGCGCGGCAAGGTCAGGCACCACGCCGCCGTGGCGGGCATGCGTCGCGATCTGGCTGGCAATCCATTCGCCGGCCAGGCCCCGCTCGGGCGAGAATAGCGCCACCGCCGACTCGTCGCACGAACTCTCCAGCGCGAGGATCATCGGACCGCCGTCCGGGCCGCGCGCTCCTCGAGCAGGCGCACGCCGGTCAGGACATCGACCGCCGCCTGCAGCTGGCTGTCCACCACCGGCGCAAAGCCGAACCGCTCCCGGAATTCCACCGGGTCGGTGATATCGGGGCGGGCCCGCTGCCGGCTCAGCCGCTCGTCCTGCTCGGGGGTCATGACCACCTCGACCTGGGGGGAGACGCCGACCTCATGGATGCTCACTCCGGCGGGCGTGAAATACTTCGCCGTGGTCAGGCGCAACCCCTGGCCGTTCCCGAGCGGGATGATCGACTGCACCGAACCCTTGCCGAAGGAGCGCTCACCCACGATCACCGCCCGGCTGGTGTCCTTGAGCGCGCCGGCGACAATCTCCGCGGCGCTGGCGCTGCCGGCATTGATCAGGACCGCCACCGGGATTTTCACCGGGGTGGTCTTGCCGCTGGCCCGGCGCTCATCGCGGTCCTCGGGCCGCCGGCCCTGGGTGTAAACCACCAGCTCGTCCTTGTTGAAAAACTTCTCGGCGACCTCCACCGCCGCGCTGAGCAGACCTCCCGGGTTGTTGCGCAGGTCGAGCACGAGGCTGGTCATGCCCGAGGTCTTGAGCTTCTCGAGCGCCTTGCCAAATTCCTCGCCGGACGGGCGCGAGAACTCGGTGAGCTGGAGGTAACCCACGCCGCCGGGCATCAAACGCACATTGCGCACGCTCTCGACCTTGATCACCTCGCGGGCCAGATCGAGCTCGAGGGTCTTCTGCGCGGCCGGCCGGAAAACGCGCACGCTGACCTTGCTCTCGGGCGTCCCACGCAGGCGGCTCACAACCTCGCTCAGGGCGGTGCCCTGTTCGAGCGATTCGCCATCCACCCCCACAATCTCGTCGCCCCGCAGGATGCCGGCCCTTTCGCCCGGCGAACCCGCGATCGGGGAGATCACCACCACGCGCCCGTTGCGCATCTTGACCTGCACGCCGATGCCGGTGAACTTGCCGCCGATCTCCTCCTCCATCGCGCGATAGGAAGGCTCGTCCATGAACTCCGAGTGCGGATCAAGCTTCTGGATCATGCCGCGAAGAGCAGACTTGGTGAGGTCGTTGTACTTGACCGCCTGGGGATCGACATAGTTCTCGCTCACCAGCCGGAGCACGTCGCGCATGTAAGCGGACGACTCCGCGAGCTCGCGCCCGCCAAACCAGCCCTGGAAAAGCAGGGAATGCGTGAACAGCGCGGCCAGGGCCGTGCCGAACAGCATGCCGCCCGCGATGACGAGAATTCGCCGATACATGGGCGCGAGCTTGGTTGCCGGCGCAACTTTGTAAACCGTACGTTGTTTGCCCCGGCTTTCTCGACCTGTAGCCGGGGTCGTTGACCCCGGTCCCGACCCGCCGGCCTCAACGAGGCCAGCTACAGTGCGGCAGGGATCGAACCATCCCGGTCAGCGCCCTGGCGCCAACACCACGCGCAGGCCGACGCTGCCGAGGCGGTAGTCCGGCCCGCGACCGTTGCGGAATGATGACCGCGAGGCGGCCGGTACATCCCCCCAGCTGCCGCCACGGAAAACGCGCTCCACACCCGAGACCGGCCCGACGGGATCCGTCACGCTCCCGCCCGGATAATTCCCGTACCAGTCGAGGCACCACTCCCAGACGTTCCCGTGCATGTCGTAAAGCCCCCAAGGATTGGGCCGCTTGGTCCGCACCGGATGGGTTTCATAGCCGCTGTTGGGGCCAAACCAGGCCATGGCCCCGGCGTCCCCGGCATAATCTCCGGTCGTGCCGGCGCGGCAGGCGTACTCCCACTGCGCCTCGGTCGGCAGCGTGAACATCAGGCCGGGCGGCAGGCGCCCCGCGGCCTTTTCCCGCTCGGTGAGCCGCCGGCAGAATTCCCGCGCCTCGGTCCAGGTGACGCGATCCACGGGGAGGCCATCGCCGCGATGGGAACTGGGATTCGTTTCCATCACGGCCAGCCACTGCTTCTGGGTGACTTCCGTGAAGCCGAGCCAGAATCCCGCCGCGAGCGAGACCTGGGTGACCGGCCGTTCGTCGCCGTCGCCCGCGCGGCTGCTGCCCATGGCGAACGTCCCCGGCTTGATCCAGGCGAGTTCAAGCCCGAGATCGGCGATCCGAAAGCTCGCGTCTGCGGCGGGCGCGCCGTTGCCCGTCGCGCCCGCCACACCAAACATGAAAGCAACAAGTCCGAGCCGGAAAAAATGCATGGCCATAATTCCAATATGGCGCCGCCATTTTGACCCGACAATCCGGCGGGCGCAGACCGGCGGATTGCCTACTGCTTGGCCTTGTCGAACGCCGCGTCGAACGCGACGGTACTCGGCGCGAAATCGATATTACGCACGAACGCCGCGGCCTCGGTGCCACCATGGACACGATCCATGCGGATGTCCTCCCACTCGACGGAAAGCGGACCGCGGTAGGCAATATCGTTCAGGGCCACGATGATCTCCTCAAAGTTGATGTCGCCGCGACCGGGCGAACGGAAGTCCCAGAAACGGCGCGGGTCGCCGAAATTGGTGTGTCCGCCGAATACGCCCGCCTCGCCGTTGCCGTGGCCCCACCACGCGTCCTTCACGTGCATGTGGTAAATCCGATCGGAGAAGGTGCGAATGAACTTCACGTAGTCCACGCCCTGGTAGCCGAGGTGCGACGGATCGTAGTTGAAGCCGAAGCGGCGGTGGCCCTTGACCGCCGCGATGGCGCGGGCGGCCGACGCAATGTCGAACGCGATCTCGGTGGGATGCACCTCCAGGCCGAAGTTGACGTTCTGGGCCTCGGCGGTCTCGAGGATCGGGCCGAAGCGCTTCGCGAAATCCTCAAAGCCCTTGTTCCAATATTCCTGGCTGGTCGGCGGGAAGGCGTAGATCGAGTGCCAGATGGACGAACCGGTGAAGCCATTGACCACCGCCGGGGTGGCGTCGCCGGACTTGCGGCCCGGGCGGGCGTCGGCGAAGGCACGGGCGGCCTTCATCGCGGTCGCCATGTGCTTGGCGGCGCGGCGGCGCACCCCCTCGGCGTCGCCGTTGCCCCAGACCGAGTCGGGCACGATGCTCTTGTGGCGCAGGTCGATGGGGTCGCAGATGGCCTGGCCGACGAGATGATTCGAGATCGCCTGGCAGGTCAGGCCGTTGTCCTTCAGCAGCGCCCATTTATTGGCCACGTACTTTTTGCTCGTAGCCGCCTGCTCGACGTCGAAGTGGTCACCCCAGCAGGCCAGTTCGAGACCGTCATACCCCATCTTGCGGGCGAGCGGGGCGAGTTTCTCGAGAGGAAGATCGGCCCATTGGCCGGTGAACAGGGTGACGAGGCGGGTGGACATGAGTTTGTGGGTTGGGGTGCCCCGGGGAATGATTTTTTGCCCGCCGGCGGCTTGAATAAAATCACTGGGCCCAACCGAAAGCGTGTCAAGGTTCACAGTTGAAATGACGGCCACTTACCAAATTTTTTGCGCGGATTAGGCAGGGGCGGCTGTCCTCAGTCGCCCTTGCGTTCA
>CAMDOO010000065.1 GCA_945903545.1 Opitutus sp. GAS368
CGGTGAGCAGCTCGAAGTCGCGGGAGCCGGCGCGGCCCCGGAGGATCTTCGGGTGGCCGGATTGCGTGGAGCGGCGCACGCGCGCGAGCTCCCAGGCCAGCAGGGCGGCGGGCACGAGCAGCAGCCAGAGGAGCAGGGGCTGGGCGAAGATCATCGGGCGGGGGCGGCGGCCGGGACCGCGGCCGCGGTGGGGCGGGCACGGGAGCCGCCGGGGCGGCGGAGGATGAGCGCGGCGGCGAGCACGAGCAGGGCGCCGGGCACGGCGAGCCAGGGGAAGAGCTCGCTGGTGATGAGGTAGCTCTTGGCCTGGAATTCGATCTTCTGGGCCTTGTCGATCGCGGCGAAGGCGGACTCGACGGTCCCGGTGTCGTAGGCGCGGAAGAACTCGCCCTTGGTCTTGTCGGAGATGCCGCGCAGGGCGTCCTCGTCGAGGTCGGTGGTGACCATCCGCATGGCGATCTGCCGGCCGGTCTTTTGGTCGAAGATGGGCATCGGGGCGAGGCCGGCCTGGCCGGCGCCGATGGTGTAGACGGGGATGCCGCGCGCCTTGGCGATGTCGCCCGCCTGCTCGGGGCTGAGCAGGCCGCGGTTGTTGGCGCCGTCGGTGAGGAGCACGACGAACGCGCCCTGCCGCTTGCCGCCGCTCTCGCGCTTGGCCTGCTCGAGGCGGGTGAGGGCGACGCCGAGGCCGTCGCCGATGGCGGTGCCGTCCTCGATCAGGCCGATCTTCAGGCGCTCGGTCTGGCGCGCGAGCCAGTCGTGGTCGAAGGTGAGGGGCGCGAGCGTGTAGGCGCGGCCGGAGAAGACGACGATGCCGATGCGGTCGTTGGGCCGTTTGTTGATGAAGGCCTGGACGACCGGCTTGATCGCGATCAGGCGGTTCACCCGGTGGCCGTCGCGCTCGTAGTCCTCGGCGAGCATCGAGCCGGAGAGGTCGATCGCCAGCATGATGTCGTAGCCCTGGGTGCGCACCTCGCGCTTGTCCTCGACGCGCTGGGGTCGGGCGAGGGCGGCGACGAGCAGGACGAGCCCGGCGAAGGCGAGGCCGGCGGGCCAGCGGGTGAGCGTGGCCTGGGTCGGGCGGTGCCAGGTGGCGGCGAAGGGCACGATCAGGACCTGCACCGCGCGCCGGCGGCGGAGCCAGAGCGCCAGCGGCACGAGGAGCAGCGCGAGGAACCACGCGGGATCGTGCAGCACGAAGTTGCCGAGCTCGGCGAGCGGGAGGGAGAAGAAGGGCGCGGCATTCATCGGCTCAGAGGGTTGGCCGCAAAAAGGCGCAGAAGGCGCAAAAAATACCCCAGAAATTTTGCCACAGAGGCGCAGAGGGCACAGAGCCCAAGCCTCGTAGTCTTGTTTCGGAATTCAGTGCCCGGAAGCCAAAGCATCCGCCCTCTGCGAGCTCTGTGCCTCTGTGGCAAAACCTCCGGAGTTCGTTCCGTTTTTTCGCCTTTTGACAGTCAATCAAAGTACCTCCGGCGGCAAACGGAGTCGCCGCTCTACCGGGGGCATGGAAAGAAATGGGGCAGTTGGCGGTCATCTTAGCGACTGCTCATGCGGGCGTGGAAGAAGCGGACGATGGCCTCGAGGCGGCTTTCGTCGGTCCCGCACACGAGGCGGGAGAGCGGGTTGGGGAACAGCGCGGTCCAGGCGGCGTCGCGCTCGGCGCGCCAGCGGGCGTGGGCGGCGCGCTCGGCGCCGGTGCCATCGAGGGTGACGAGCCGGCCGGCCTGCGGGTCGAAGGCGGCGAAGGCCTCGCCGTCGGGGAGTTCACGTTCCCACGGGTCGTCGATGCGGAAGCCCATGGTCTGGTAGCGGCGGCGCAGCACGGCCCAGCCCTCGGGCTCGACGCGGGGCGGGAAGTCGCCGAGCCAGAGCAGCACGCTGTGCTTGGGGGCGGCCTGGGCGAGGAAGTGCCACGGGATCTTCACGGGATCGCCACCCATCGGGGGCGCGGCGTGGCCGACGAGGGCGGCGGCCGCGTGCATGATCGCGCCGCGGCCGCGCACCGGCTCGCGGAAGACATAGCCGTGCGGCGCGGCGTGGAGGAAGCCGAAGCGGTCGCGGTTGATCGAGCTGAGCAGGGCCACGAGCCCGGCGAGCTCGAGCAGCGCGTCGCGCTTCGAGTGGGTGCCGGAGCCGAACTGCAGGCTGGGGGAGTCCTCGAAGACGATCAGGACGGTGATCTCGCGCTCCTCGACGAACTTCTTGCGGTACGGCTCGCCGAGGCGGGCGGTGACGTTCCAGTCGATGTCGCGGACGTCGTCGCCGAACTCATAGCGCACGACCTGGTCGAACTCCATGCCGCGCCCGCGGAACGACGAGCGGTACTCGCCGCTGAGGATGTTCTTCACCGCATGCTTCACGCGCCACTCCAGCTGGCGCAGGACGGCCAGCGGGGAGGGGTTGGCGGGGGGCGGTGGGACGAGGGCGGGCACGGGGGAAGGGAGACTATCTCACTCCTGGGCTTTCTTTTGGACGGAGAACTAATTCCACCGGACCGGAAGTTTCACACAGAGGCACAGAGAGCACGGAGCCCGACCCTTGTTGGGCTGGGACAAGGGTTCGGAACCCAAACCGCCCGACCTCTGTGCTCCCTGTGTCTCTGTGTGCCACGATCCGGAAAATTCGGAGAATCACACCGCCGGGACCGGGGTCTTCTCCAGCACCTCGGCGATGACCTTGTCGGAGGTGATGTCCTCGGCCTCGGCCTCGTAGGTGAGGCCGACGCGGTGGCGCATGACGTCGGGGGCGAGTTCCTGGATGAGGTCGGGCGAGACGTAGTCGCGGCCGCGCAGCCAGGCGAGGCCGCGGCCGGCCTGGTAGAGGGCGAGCGAGGCGCGGGGGGAGGCGCCGAAGCTGAGGTACTGCTTGGCGTTGGTCCCGGGCTCGGCCATCGCGCGCGTGCCGCGGACGAGGGCGAGGATGTAGGCCTGCACGGCCGGGGCGACGTGGATGCGGTCGACCTCGGCGCGCAACCCGAGCAACTCCGCGCCGCTGGAGGCGGCCTGCACGGCCGGCTGCTTGGTGACGAGGCCCCAGCGTTGCATCATGAGGGACTCCTCCTCGGCGGAGGGGTAGTTGACGATGAGCTTGAAGAGGAAGCGGTCGACCTGCGCCTCAGGGAGCGGGTAGGTGCCCTCCTGCTCGACGGGGTTCTGGGTGGCCATGACGAAGAACGGCGAGGGGAGAGGGTGGGTCTGGCCGCCGATGGTGACCTGGCGCTCCTGCATGCCCTCGAGGAGGGCGCTCTGGACCTTGGCGGGGGCGCGGTTGATCTCGTCGGCCAGCACGAGGTTGGCGAAGATCGGGCCGTGGTGCGGGCTGAAGGCGCCGTCCTTGGGCGAGAAGATCATGGTGCCGACGACATCGCTCGGCAGCAGGTCGGGAGTGAACTGGATGCGCTCGAACTGCACGCCGAGGGCGGAGCCGAGCGACTTGATGAGGAGCGTCTTGGCGAGGCCGGGCATGCCCTCGAGGAGGACGTGGCCGTTGGCGAGGAGCGCGACGAGCAGGCGCTCGACCACGACGTCCTGGCCGATGACGGCGCGGCCGATTTCTTCGCGGAGTTTCTTGGACCAGGCAGGACCGGTGATCATGGGGGGGGAAGGGATCTGGAACTCGGATTATTCAACCGCGGACTTCACGGATTTAACGGATGGGAATAGGAAAAGCACGCATCCGTCGAATGACGACCGGCTGGGGAAGAAGGCGTACGATTTTGGTTTCCATGTTCGATCCGTGTAATCCGTTAAATCCGCGGTTAAAAATGTTTGGGTGTTCGGGCCGGGGTTTGACCCGGGTCCGGAAGGAAGTTTCCCTCAGAAAACGGGCGCCCCATGCAATTACCAACCCAAATCTCGGCACGGCTGGCGGCCCTCGGCGTCTCGCTGGCGGACGTGGAGGAACGCTTCATCCGCGGATCCGGCCCGGGCGGGCAGAAAATCAACAAAACCTCGTCCACCGTCTGCCTCCGGCACCGTCCCACCGGGCTCGAGGTCCGCTGCCAGCGGGAGCGCTCGCAGTCGGCCAACCGGGAGCTGGCCTGGACCGAGCTGTGCGTGAAGCTTGAGGAGCGGTTCCGTTCGACCTTGGCCGCGAAAGTGGAGGCCCGCGAAACCGAGCGCCGCCGCACCCGGCAGAAATCGCGCGGCCAGAAGGTCCGGATGATCGTGGCGAAAAAGCACCGCGCGAAGCACAAGGCGAACCGCGGGCGCGTAGGCGGCGATAGCTGGTAGATCCGAAGACAGATGGCAGAGGACGGACGACAGATGGCGGGTTGCGGGAGCTGGCCTCGTTGAGGCCGGAAATGATTGGCTGCTGGCAAACCAGCCGGGCCTCCGCGATAGTCCCGCCATGGCCTCAGGTTCATTCTTCGGTTCCGGTTCCTCCCATGCCCCCCTTCAGGTGGGCGATGCCGCTCCGGCGGTTGCGGTGCCCGCCGACTCGGGCGAGACGGTGGACCTGGGTGCAGCCTATGGCCGGCAGGAATGGACGCTGGTCTATTTCTACCCGAAGGCCGACACACCCGGCTGCACCAAGCAGGGTTGTTCGCTGCGCGACGGTTATGCGGAGCTCACCAGACGCGGGGTCGCGGTTTTTGGCGTGAGCAAGGACGGCGTCGCCGCGCAGAGCGCGTTCAAGGCCAAGTTCCGGTTGCCGTTCACGCTGCTGGCGGACACGGAGGGCAAGGTCATCGCGGCCTTCGGGGTGTCAACCTACCCGGTGATCGGGATGCCGCACCGCCAGGCGTATCTCATTCGCGGTGGGAAAATCGTTTACGCCGACCACAAGGGCACGACCGACGAGCAGGCGGCGGTGATCCTGCGGTTCGTGGAGCAGGCGGGCGGGGGATAGGAGCTCGGAATTTCCTCCCATCGCTCCGCATCACATCTCCATGCGTACTCCGGCGATAGTCCTGCTCGTGCTCGCGCTCTTCGCTCCGCCCCCAGTGATGGCCCAGGGGCTCCGGCCGACCCCGCGGCTGCAGGCCCTGGTGGAAACCGACGGCGTGCCGGCGGGAACGACGGTGCGGCTGGCGCTGCGGGTGACCCTGACCGTGGGTTTTCACGTGCAGTCGAATGCCCCGCGCGACCCGGCGCTGGTACCGACCCTGCTGACGCTGACACCGCCGGCCGGCGTGACGGTGGATGAGATCGTCTATCCGGCGGCCAGCGACCTGAAGCAGGCGGGGCAGGCGCAGGCGCTCGCGGTGTTCGGCACGGACTTTGTGATCGGGGTGCGGCTGGCGGTCGCGCCCAACATGGCGCCGGGGACGGTGGAGGTACGGGGCAAGCTGCGTTACCAGGCGTGTGACGACAAGGTCTGCTATACGCCGGTGACCGCGGATGTGTCCTGGACCGTGCGGGTGGTGGTGGCGGGCGCGGCGGTGGCTCCGCAGAACCCCGCGGTTTTCGGCCCGGCGACCGCCACCGCGCCCCCGCCGGCGGGGATTGTCACGGCCGTGCGGGCTGCGAATGCGGCCAAGGATTTCGCCCTCGGGGAAAAGCTTGTCGCCGACTTCCGCGCGGCCCACGGGATCACGCCGGAATACCTGCTGGCTCATTCCTGGCTCGCTCGGGGCGCGCTGGCCGCGGGCCAGCTGGATCGGGCGGAGGGTTACGCGCGGGCCACCTATGACCTTTGCGTGGCGGAGCTGCCGCGCCGGCCGATGGACCAAGAGGTCCAGCTCCCGACGGCGTTCGGAGCGGCGATCGAGGTGCTGGGTCAGGTGCAGGCGGCGCGCGGCGCGCGCACCGAGGCGGTGGCGTTTCTCAACGGCCAGCTCCGGGCCTACGGCGCCACCTCCATCGCCAAGCGCATCGGGAAGAACCTCAACCTGATCAGCCTGGAGGGCACCGAGGCCCCCGCGCTGGATCTCTCCGAGACCCAGGGCATGGCGGCCCCGACGCTGGCCTCCCTCAGGGGCCGCGTGGTCGTGCTGTTTTTCTGGGCGCACTGGTGCCCCGACTGCAAGGAGCAGGTCCCGGTGCTGGACAAACTCGTGGCGAAGTACGGTCCGCAGGGACTCGCCTTGGTGGCCCCGACGCAGCGTTACGGTTACGCCGCGGCCGGCGCGACGGTCGGTCCTGAGGAAGAGGCGCGCTACATCACGGAGGTCCGGCGGCAGTCGTACCCCGGCCTGGCCGCCGTGCCCGTGCCGCTCAGCGCGGCCAACCATCTCCGCTACGGTGTGAGCACGACTCCGACCCTCGTGATCGTGGACCGGGCGGGGATCGTGCGGTCCTATCACCCGGGCAAGATGTCCGAGGCCGAACTGGAAGCGGCGATCCGTAAATTGCTCTGAGGGGGGCGGACGGTTTGAAATCGCATCCGCGCATGAACACCCCGGTCCATCCCCGCACCCGGCGCTTCCGCCGTCTGCTGGCGACCGGACTCTTGCTTCTGGGGGTCGGCCTCGTTTTTGGGCAAAATTTCTACGGTGGCGGCCGCGGTTTCGGCGGGGGCCGGATTTACGTCGGGGAGGAAACCATCACGGCCCGCGACATCCCGACCCGGAGCGTGGACACCCCGATGTGGGAGAATCCCGTGGGCTTCGAGAACGACGTGTTCACCTTCGCGCGGCTGCGCTACGGCGTGGAGGGTTGGCGGGGCGGGGTGGGCGGCGGCTCGTGGTCGACCGACCTGCCCGATGCCGACCTCAATCTCTCCTACCGGCTGCAGCAGATGACCTCGCTGAAGGTTCATCCCTACGGCCGGATCATCCGGGCCAGCGACCCCGAGTTGTCGCGTTATCCCTTCCTCATGACGGCCGCGCCGGGCGCGATGGAGCTGACGGAGGCCGAGGAACGCGGGCTGCGCGAGTACCTGCTCAACGGCGGCTTTCTCCTGCTGACCGACTTCTGGGGCGACCGGGAGTGGAATTATTTTGCGGCGGTGATGCAGCAGGTCCTGCCCGGCCGCAAGTGGGTCGAGCTAAGCCTCGAACACCCGATTTACCGCATGATCTTCCAGATCCAGGCGAAGAACCAGGTGCCCCGGATCCAGGTCTGGCGCAGCCACATGGCGACGGGTTCGCCCCTCTGGGAGCGCGGCCCCGACGGCCGGGAGGTGCACCATCGCGCGTGGTTCGACGACAAGGGCCGAATGATGGTGCTCGCGCTGCACAACAGCGACGACAGCGACGGCTGGGAACGCGAGGGCGAGGAGGCCGAGTACTTCCACGCGTACGCCGAGAAGATGGCCTATCCGCTCGCGATCAACATCCTGCTTTACCAGATGACGCATTAGGCCGCGGAGCGGCCAGGGCGAAGTTGAAGTCGGAAGTTTAAGATTCGGAAAAAGCTAACCCACGAACGTCAGCACGATACTCCGCGCATGCGATGCGCGGCGGTGTTCCCAGAGGAAGATTCCCTGCCACGTGCCGAGGAGGAGCCGGCCTTCGGCGAACGGGATGGTTTCGCTGGAGCGGGTCAGGGCCATCTTGATGTGGCTCGGCATGTCGTCGGCGCCCTCGAGCGTGTGCGTGAAGTGCGGGTCGTTTTCCGGCACGAGCCGGTCGAGCCACGCCTCCAGGTCGCGCCGGGCGGAGGGATCGGCATTCTCCATCAGGACCAGACTGCAGCTGGTGTGCTGGCAGAAGACGGTGGCGAGACCCTGCTGCAATCCGCTTTGGCGCAGGGCCCGCGCCACCTCGTCGGTGATCTCCTGGGTGCCCGCGCCCCGCGTGCGGATTGTCAGTGTCGTCTGGAAAACCGCCATGCCCGACAGTGCGCGGTGACGCACCCGGGACCAAGCAAATCGCGGCAGGTTTTGCCACAGAGGCGCAGAGACACAGCGGTCGGATCCCCGGAACTGTTGGCCGCGAAAAGGCGCAAGAAGCGCAAAAACGGCCATCGTTATCCCGGGTGAGGGCACCCGGGCTACATCAGATCTCTTTTGTAGTCCGGGTGTCTTCACCCGGAAATGACCAGGATTTTTTGTGCCTTTTCGTGGCCAATCCTTCTGAACCAAAACAACGAGGCTCGGGCTCTGCTCTCTGTGTCTCTGTGGCAAAACCGGTTCGAATTCCCGTGGGTCGTCCATGATTGGCAAAACCGGCCGGGTTTCGTAGCGTTTGCACCTCATGGCATCCTCCCGTCCTTCCTCCGCCTGCGGCCTGCCGTCGCATGCGATCATCGATCTGGCCAAGGCCACCGTGCAGCGTGCGGACGAGGAATGGCGCCAGCTCCTCACGCCGCTGCAGTACCGGGTGACGCGGCAGCAGGGGACGGAGCAGCCCTTCGGCGAGGGCTACTGGAACAGCCACGAGGATGGCGTTTATTTTTCCGTCTGCAGCGACACGCCGCTGTTCGACAGCCGCGACAAGTTCGACAGTGGCACGGGTTGGCCGAGCTTCAGCCGGGCGATCGAGGACAAGTTCGTCGCGGTGACCGTGGATCGGAGTCACGGCATGACCCGCGAGGAAGTGCATTGCGCCGTGGATGCGGCGCACCTCGGCCATGTGTTTCCCGACGGCCCGGCGCCGACGAGGCTGCGCTACTGCATCAACTCGGCCTCGCTGAAGTTCATGCCGCGCGCCGAGTACGAGGCGTGGGTGAAGGCGCGGACGGCGGGAACCTGATGACTGGGGGCGGACGGCGGATGGCTGACCCGATCCGGTTTCTGTCTTCCGGGTCCGGCCTCTGCCATCTGGCCTCGGTCAGTTGATAATTCCAGCGTTGAGCGGGGAACGTTCCCCTCCAGCCTCGCAGGCGCAGTACGCCCGGGTGGTGGAATGGTAGACACTGGGGACTTAAAATCCCCTTCCGAATAGGAGTGTGGGTTCGAGTCCCGCCCCGGGCATTCTGCGGCCGCGACCGAGGAAAGATGACGGAAGGCAGAGGGCGGAAGGGCAATCCATCGCGGCCGGCTCAGCGAGCCAGCCCTACCCGGGAGCTAATCCGTTAAATCAGCGTTACCGAGCGAAGCGACAGGGCTCCAAATCCGAGGTTAAATTCCGGGGTTCGAGTCTTGGCGAACTTTGCCTTGGCCGCACCGGCTTTCTTGGCGTGAAACCAATCCGGAAAGATGCGTTGCTCCGCGGGGTGCCACCCGGCACCGTCCGCGGTCTGTGAAAATCGGTTTCCTCGGCGGCAGCTTCGATCCCGTGCATTTCGGCCATCTCCTGGCCGCGCAGGATGCCTATGAGCAGCATGGGCTCGACCGGTTGATCTTTGTGCCGGCGGCGCAGGCGCCGCTCAAGCCGGCGGACATCCAGTCCGGCCCGGAAGACCGGCTGGCGATGCTGCGCGGGGCGGTGGAGTGGGACAAACGCTTCGAGGTGTCGGACGTCGAGCTGCGGCGCGGCGGGGTGAGCTACACGATCGACTCGGCGCGGCATTTCCGGGCGCAGTTTCCCCAGGACGACCTCTACTGGATCATCGGCGGCGACCAGCTGCCGCAGTTGCACCGCTGGAAGGACATCAACGAGCTCGTCCGGCTGGTGTCGTTCATCTTTCTGGAGCGGCCGGGTTTTCCCGTGAAGGCCGCGCCGGACCTCCCCGGGCTGCGGCTGCACCGTTGCGACGGGCATCTGATCGCGGTGAGCTCGACGGAGCTGCGCGAGCGTGTGCGGCGGAATCTCTCCCTTGACTATTTCATGCCGACCGCGGCGATTAGGCGCATTAAGGACCGCAATCTCTACCGCTGACCGACCACTCATGAACTCTCCCGACTCCCTCGCCCTCGTCACCCTCTGCTGCCGCGCCCTCGCTGACAAGAAGGCGGAGGACCTGCGCGTGCTCGCGGTGGGCGAGAAGTCGTCGGTCACCGACTACCTCATCATCGCCACGGGCAACTCGGAGCCGCACCTGCGCGCCCTGCGTGTCGAGCTGGAGCTGGCCGTCGACGCCAGCGGCGCGAAGATCATCGGCTTGGAAAGCCCGCACGACAGCGGCTGGATCGTGATGGATCTCTTTGACGTGATGGTGCACCTGTTCCTGCCCGACATGCGCAAGCGCTACCGGCTGGAGCATCTCTGGCGCGAAGTCCCGGAAGTCTCGGTGCCCAGCCTGCTCGGTGAGCCTGAGCCGGTCGCCCCGTCCCTGTTTGCGCCCAAGCCGGCGGCACCGGAGCCGAAAAAGTCCCCGGCGAAGGCGAAGTCCCCGGTGAAAAAGAAGTCCCCGGCGAAGCAGAAAGCTCCCGCGAAGAAAAAGCCGGCTCCCGTCAAAAAGAAGTCTCCGGCCAAGAAGCCGGCCAAGAAGCTGGTTAAGAAAGCGGCCAAGAAAACGGCCAAGAAGCCGGCCAAGAAAGCGGCGAAACCTGTGGCCAAGAAGAAGCCCGCCGCGAAGAAGAAAGCCCCGGCCAAGAAGCCGGCCGCGAAGAAAAAGAGCCGAAAGTAAGGCCGCCCTTAGCCTCGCCGCCCGTCTGAGGCATCATGGGAGCGGAAATGGCGCCTCAGGAAGGTTTTGCCGGAACCACTTTTCAGGTGCCGCTCAAACGACTTGGCTGAGGTTTCTGAAGCGAATCCAACGTAACGGACAAGCACCCATGGCTTGAGTCCGCGGGTGTAGACGGATCGACGTTCATGGTGAGCTTGAAGTCGGCAGCGCAGATCGGCGGTTTCCCCGACATAGTGTCGGTCGCAAGCATGGACGCTTTGGATCAAGTAGACGTAGTGCATCACCGGGAGAACGGAGAAAAGCGCTCCGATCGATCTTTCACTCGATCTGCGTTTTTCGACAGTTGCGGATCGAAATGCCGGCCTTCGCAGACTACGGCCCGCAGCCTTCGTCCGTGCCTCGTCTGGCGCAGCCAGCCGTAGGCTCGGCGGAGGCTGGCGGAGAGGGAGGGATTCGAACCCCCGGTTCCCTTGCGAGAACACGTGCTTTCCAAGCACGCGCATTCGACCACTCTGCCACCTCTCCGGTGTGCCCGGTCCGGCCCGTTTTCACGGCCGACCCGTCTGGCGAAGGGGCCAAACAAAGATTTAAGCCACTATCCGGGTCAACGGAAATTCCTGCCTTCGCCTAGCCTGGTCCTGGCTGTGCCAGCGGCCAGCCGGGCGCAGGACAAAGGCTGCCGGCCATCGGCCCGGTGACGACCGGCATTTCACTCCGGAAAATTGCCCCGGTCGGCATAAAAGTGCCGTGTTCTTGCCGTTCGGTGCTTGATTCGGCGCGCCCCCGGGTGCCGTCATCGCTCTGGAAATCAGTAAATTCCCAAGCGCCGGCATCGGGATTGCTGTTAGCACAAAACTGTCACCCAAAACCCTCTTGCCCGGCCACCCTCGGATGGTACGGTCCTACGGTTTACGAGCCTAACAAACGACCCAATCATGGTAACCGCGAACACCGAGCTGGCCTATAACAGCAAGATCGAGGGCGAAGTGATCGTCTCGCGGGCGGATGCCGTCATTAACTGGATCCGCACCAATTCGATGTGGCCGATGCCGATGGGCCTGGCCTGCTGCGCGATCGAGCTGATGGCCACGGCGTCGTCGCGCTTCGACATCGCCCGCTTCGGGGCCGAGGTCATGCGTTTTTCCCCCCGGCAGTCCGACTGCATGATCGTGGCCGGCACGGTGACTTACAAGATGGCCTCCTCGGTCCGCCGCATCTACGACCAGATGGCCGAGCCGAAGTGGGTGATCGCCATGGGCGCCTGCGCCAGCACGGGCGGGATGTACCGCAGCTACGCGACCCTGCAGGGAGTGGACCGTATCATCCCGGTCGACGTGTACGTCAGCGGGTGCCCCCCGCGGCCCGAGGCGCTGCTTGACGCCCTGATGAAGCTCCAGACCAAGGTGAAGCGCGAACACTCGGCCAAGAAACTGTTCTCGGCTTGATTTTCTGCCCGACCTTCCCCCCGCCTACCCGCGCAATGTCCGCCCCCACCGCCGCCCTGACCGCCCTTCGGGAGAAATTCCCCGGGGTGACCGAGCGCGCGAGCCTGGACCATCCGGCCTGCAATGTCCCGCTCCCCGAGCTGCGGGCCGTGCTGCGCTTCCTGCGCGACGAGCAGGCCTACGACCTCCTGGCTGACGTGACCGCGATCGACTGGGCCGAGGGCTCCTCGCCTCGCTTCACGGTGGTTTATCATCTCTATTCGAGTACCCGGCACGAGTACGTCCGTGTGACGGCCCCCTGCGCTGGCGACGTCGAGCCGGTGGCCCCGAGCGCGACCGGCCTGTGGCCCGCCGCCAACTGGCACGAGCGCGAGGCCTACGACATGTTCGGCATCCGCTTCGAGGGGCACCCGGACCTGCGCCGCATCCTAATGTGGGACGGCTACCCGCATTTTCCGCTGCGCAAGGATTTCCCCCTGGCCGGCATCGAGACCGTCCTGCCCGACCCCGAGGTCGCCGCCGAGACCGGCACCAAGGTCATTGCGGCCCCGATGGTCGGCGGCCCGTTCGTGGCCTCGTCCGGCGAAATGAATCTCACCGAGGCCGAGCCGCAGGCGAAGGACCAGAGCTGGGACGAAAAGAAGGAGAAACCGGAATGAACGCCTGCCCGCGAATGACGCGAATGCACACGAATTTCATAAGCAATCCTCCGGATCGATTCGCGGCCATTCGGGTAATTCGCGGGCAGCCGCCTTTCTGCTGATGTCCACCGAGATGAACATTCCTGATGCCGCGGCTCGCGCCGCCGCCCGGCCCGCAGCGGTCGAGGGCTTCGACACCGAGAAGATGTCGCTCTCGATGGGGCCCTCGCATCCGTCCACCCACGGCGTGCTCCGGCTGCAGATGGAGCTCGACGGCGAGGTCCTGACGAAGTGCGACCCGGTCATCGGCTACCTGCACCGTGGCGACGAGAAGATCGCCGAGAACATGACCTACAACCAGTTCGTGCCGTACACGGACCGGTTGGACTACCTCGCCCCGCTCGCGAACAACATGGCCTATGCCATCGCGGTCGAGCGCCTCGCCAAGCTTGAGGTGCCGGCCCGTTGCCAGGCCATCCGGGTGATCACCGCCGAAATGGCCCGCATCTCGGCCCACCTGCTCGGCCTCGGCGCCTTCGGCATCGATACCGGCGCCTGGACCGTGTTCATGTACGCGTTCACCGAGCGCGAGAAGCTCTACACGCTCTTCGAGGAGCTGACCGGCGCCCGCTTCACCACCAGCTACGCCCGCATCGGCGGCGTGGCGCGCGACGTGCCCGAGGGCTGGACGCAAAAGGTGGACGCCTTCTGCGACCAGTTCCTGCCCATTCTCGAGGAGATCCTCGCCCTGCTCACCCGGAACAAGATCTTCATGGACCGCACGGTCGGCGTCGGCGTGATCTCCCGCGAGGATGCGATCGCCTACGGGCTCACCGGCCCGAACCTCCGCGGCTCGGGCGTCCCGATGGACCTGCGGAAGGACAAGCCCTACAGCGGCTACGAGCAGTACGATTTCGACATTCCCGTGGGTGAGCACGGCGACTGCTACGACCGCTATCTCGTCCGCGGCGAGGAGATGCGCCAGTCGGTCCGCATTATCAAGCAGGCCATCGCCAAGTTCCCGTCCGGCCCCTGGTACGCCACGGATGCGCGGAAGATCTTCGCCCCGCCGAAGGACAAGATCCTCAGCTCGATGGAGGAGCTCATCCAGAACTTCATGATCGTGACCGAGGGCCCGCAGATGCCGGCGGGCGAGGTGTACTTCGAGGCCGAGAACCCCAAGGGCGCCCTGGGCTTCTTCATCGTGAGCAAGGGCGGTGGCGTGCCATACCGGCTGAAGATCCGCGCCCCCTCGTTCTGCAATCTCTCCATCCTGCCCAAGGTCTGCGTCGGCAACCTCGTGTCCGACGTGGTCTCGATCCTGGGCTCGCTCGATTTCGTCATGGGGGAATGCGACCGCTAAAAGCGCCCGCGAATCACGCGAATGCACACGAATACTGAAATTTCCCGTACCGAATCATTCGCGTCCATTCGCGGGCAACGGTTTTCCGCCTGATGAACCTCAAGCCAGCAACTCTCGCGCAGATCGACGAGGTGATCACCCATTATCCGGTGAAGCGCAGCGCCACGCTCCCGCTCCTGCACCTCATCCAGGAGGACGTCGGCTACATTCCTGAGGAGGCCATCCCGTGGATCGCCGCGAAGCTGGAGCTGCAGCCGATCAATGTGTACGAGGTCGTCACGTTTTACCCGATGTTCCGCCGCAAGCCGATCGGCCGGCGCCACATCAAGGTCTGCCGCACGCTCTCCTGCGCGCTGCTGGGCGGCTACAAGACCTGCTCGGCCCTGGAGAAGGAATTCAACACCCACCTCGGCGAGGTCTCGCCCGACGGCGAGGTCACGATCGATTTCGTGGAGTGCCTCGCGAGCTGCGGCACCGCGCCGGTCGTGATGATCGACGACGAGCTCCACGAGAAGGTCGATCCCGCGAAGGCCAAGCAGCTCGCCGACCAGATCCGGGCCGACGCCAAGCGCCGTATCTGAGATTTCAAATTTCAAATTTCCATGCCCGCTCCCACCCAACGCCGCCTGATCTTCGAGCACATCGACGAGCCCGGCTACACCAACGACCTCGCGTGCTACCAGAAGCACGGCGGTTATGCGGTGCTGCGGCAGGCCGTGACGCGCAAACCCGAGGAGCTGATCGACGAAGTGAAGAAGTCCGGCCTGCGCGGCCGCGGCGGCGCCGGTTTCCCCTGCGGCGTGAAGTGGGGCCTGGTCGACCGCAAGAGCGGCAAGCCGATCTATCTCATCGTCAACGCCGACGAGTCCGAGCCCGGCACCTTCAAGGACCGGTACATCATGCACCAGGATCCGCACCAGCTGATCGAGGGCACGATGATCTCCTGCTTCGCGAACAACGTGAAACAGGCCTACATCTACATCCGCGGCGAGATGCCCCACGGCGCCCGCATCCTGGAGAAGGCCATCGCCGAGGCCCGCGCGGCGAACTTCGTCGGCCCGAACATCCTCGGCACCGGCTACAGCTGCGAGATCTACGTCCATCGCGGCGC
This sequence comes from Opitutus sp. GAS368, assembly GCA_945903545.1. Taxonomy (GTDB): domain Bacteria; phylum Verrucomicrobiota; class Verrucomicrobiia; order Opitutales; family Opitutaceae; genus CAIYFD01. The sequence continues at coordinate 14,901 of CAMDOO010000065.1, forward strand.
CGGCGCCTACATCTGCGGCGAGGAGACCGGCCTGATCGAGTCGCTCGAAGGCAAGCGGGCCAACCCGCGCATCAAGCCCCCGTACTTCCCCGCCGTGCTCGGGCTCTACCAGTGCCCGACGATCGTGAACAACGTCGAGACCCTCTGCCATGTGAAGCACATCGCGGCGATGGGCGGCGAGGCCTACGCGAAGATCGGGACCCCGGGCAACACCGGCACCCGCATCTTCTGCGTCTCGGGCCACGTGCAGCGCCCGGGTTACTACGAGTTCGAGGCCGGCCGCATCACGATGGGGCAGCTCATCAACGAGGTCTGCGGCGGGCCGCTGCCCGGGCGCACCTTCAAGGCGGTCATTCCCGGCGGCTCGTCGGCCAAGATCCTGCGCTTCGGCGAGCGCTTCAAGGGCAAGCGCAAGGTCGGCGCGGAGATGGTCGACTACGACTGGGGCGTCGAGGACGTCCCGATGGACTTCGATTCGCTCGCGATGATCGGCACGATGGGCGGCTCCGGCGGAGTGATCGTGATGGACGACACCGTCAACATGGTCGAGGCCCTCGCCAACATCAACGCGTTCTACTCCCACGAGAGCTGCGGCCAGTGCACGCCCTGCCGCGAGGGCTCGCTCTGGATGAAGCGCATCACCACCCGCATGGTCCACGGCCAGGCCCGGACCGAGGACGCCGCGCTGCTCAAGGGCGTCGCCGACCAGATCCCCGGCCGCACCATCTGCGCGTTCGGCGAGGCCTGCTCGTGGCCGACCCAGAGCTTCCTCGCCAAGTTCGGCGACGAATTCAAGGGCTACGCCGAAGCGAAGGGGAAAAACGCGGAACGGGCCAATATCCTGATCTGATGACCACCGTGGAACCAACAGGAGTCAGGAGCCAGAAGTCAGGGGCCAGGAGCGGACGCGCTCCGGCCCGGACGTTTGAGGATCTGATCGTGTGGCAGAAGGCGCATGCTTGGGTGCTGGCGACTTATCGTTTTACCGAGGTTTTTCCGGCGAAGGAGCAATATGCCCTGACCACGCAGTTCCGGCGGGCCGCCGTCTCCGTTCCGGCAAATATCGCGGAAGGCTTCAAGAAGATGGGTGTGGCTGACAAACGCCGCTTCATGAACATCGCGCAGGGCTCCCTCGAGGAGTGCCGATACTATTTCATTCTCGCCCGCGACCTCGGCTACGGCGATGAGCCGGATCTCATGCGCCGTCTCGAAGAAGTCAGCCGCCTGCTCGATGCCTACTCTCGGGCGATCGAGACTCCTGGCTCCTGACTCCTCCCATCCTGACTCCTTTCCGATGATCCAGCCCGCCAAACCCGACCTCGTGACCGTCAACATTGACGGCCGGGAGATCGCCGTGCCCAAGGGGACCAACGTGATCGAGGCCGCGCGCCTTGTGAACGTGGATGTGCCGCATTACTGCTATCACCCCAAGCTGACCGTCGTCGGCAACTGCCGCATGTGCCTCGTCGAGATGGGCACGCCGGCGTTCGATCCCGCGACCAAGGCCCCGGTGATGGACCCGGCCACTGGCAAGCAGAAGATCAACTGGATCCCGCGCCCCCAGATCGGCTGCGGCACCAACGCCACCCCGGGCCTCCACATCCGCACCAACACGCAGCTGGTGAAGGACTGCCGTGAGGGCGTGATGGAGTTCCTGCTCATCAACCACCCGCTCGACTGCCCGATCTGCGACCAGGCCGGCGAGTGCAAGCTCCAGGAGCAGTCCACCGGCTATGGCCGCGGCTACTCGCGCTACATCGAGCAGAAGAACGTGAAGCCCAAGCGCACCCAGCTCGGGCCGCGCGTCACGCTCGACGACGAGCGCTGCATCCTCTGCTCGCGCTGCATCCGGTTTTCCAAGGAGGTCGCGAAGGACGACGTCCTCGGCTTCATCGACCGCGGGAGCCACAGCACGCTGACCTGCTTCCCGGGCAAGCAGCTCGCGAACAACTACTCGCTCAACACCGTCGACATCTGCCCCGTCGGCGCGCTCACCTCGACCGACTTCCGGTTCAAGATGCGCGTCTGGTTCCTCAAGCAGACCGACGGCCTCGATGCCGAGTCCTCCGCCGGCGCCAACACCGTGGTCTGGTCGCGCGAGGGCGTGATCTACCGCATCACCCCGCGCCGCAACGACGAGGTGAACGACACGTGGATGGCCGACAGCGGCCGTGTCCTCTACAAGGAGATCGCCGCGTCCGGCCGGCTCACTGCGGTCAAGGTCAACGGCGCCGACAGCGGCCTCGACATCGCGGTCAACACCGCGAGTGAAATCTTCAAGGCCAACGCCGGCGCCATCGCCGTGGTCGGCTCGGGTCGCAGCACCGTCGAGGAACAGTGGATGACCCGGCAGCTGGCCTCGGCCCTCAATGCCTCGACGCATGTCGTCACGCGGGTGGGCGAGGGCGACGGCCTCCTCGTCACCGCCGACCGCAACCCGAATCTCCGCGGCGCACTCGTTACGGGGCTGGTCCCCCACCTGCCGAAGCCGGCCGCGGCGCAGCCCGGCAAGGTTGTCCTGGGCGGACTGGAGTCGCTGGCCACCGCGATCGACGCCGGCCAGGTCCGTGTCGTCGTGACGATCGGCGAGGATCTCGCTGCCGCCGGTCTCAGCGCCGCGCAGCTGGCGAAGGTCGCCATCGTGGCCCTCGGCACCCAGGCCAGCGCCACCACGGCCGCCGCCAAGGTGGTGCTGCCGACGCTCACCCACTTCGAGAAGTCCGGCACGTTCGTGAACCAGCAGTTCCGCATCCAGAAGTTTGCCAAGGCCGTGCCCGGCGTGGCCGGCGCCACCGACGACCTCGTCGTGCTGGCCAAACTCGCCACCGCTGCCGGGGCCAAGGCGCCCGCGGCCGACCTCGGCTCCGTCTGGGCTGCGCTTGCCGCCACCGTGCCCGTGCTGGCAACGATGACCTACGCCAATCTGCCCGCCACCGGCCTGCTGCTCGATGGCAGCAAGTGGGCCGCCGAGCCCTTCGTCGAGGGCGAGGGGCTGCATTTCAAACCAACTCCGAAAGCATGATCCGAGACTTCCCAACTGTAGGAGCGGCTTTACGCCGCGATCGTTCGA
>CAMDOO010000066.1 GCA_945903545.1 Opitutus sp. GAS368
GTTTATTGTTAGAGAACTAACATTAAACGGCCTGACCCCTTTTCCGTTCCTTGTTCGCTCCCATGGAAAACGGCTCGCTGCAGGCCCTGCCCGGACACCTTTACGTGGTCGCCACCCCCATCGGGAACCTTGCCGACCTGACCCACCGGGCCCGCGCCATCCTCAGCACCGCCGACCTCGTGGCCTGCGAAGACACCCGCACGACCGGCGTGCTGCTCAACCGCCTCGGGCTGAAAAAGGAATTCTTTCCCTACCATGAGCACAACGAGCGCGAGGCCGCCGACCGGCTCACCGCCCTGCTTACCGCCGGTAAATCGATCGCGCTCGTGAGCGATGCCGGCACGCCCGGCCTGAGCGATCCCGGCTTTCGGGTCGTCCGCGCCTGCCGGCGGCTCGGCCTGCCGGTCGTGCCCGTGCCCGGCCCGAGCGCGCTCGCCGCGGTGCTCAGCGCGAGCGGCCTGCCGACGAACGGGTTCCTCTACGCGGGTTTCCTGCCGCCGAAGTCCGCCGCGCGCATCACGTTTTTCACCAAATACCGCGACTGCGAGTACACCCTCGCCCTCTATGAGAGCTGCCACCGGATCGACAAGGCGGTCGACGAGGTCGTCGCCACCCTCGGCCCCGACCGCGTGATCTGCGTCGCGAAGGAGGTCACGAAACTCCACGAGACCTTCCTCACCGGCCGCGGCGCGGACGTACAGGCCCGCCTCGCCAAGACCAGCCTCAAGGGTGAGTTCGTGCTGCTGATCGCGCCGGCGGATTACGTAATGTGAGCAGACAACTCACACGCCCTATTGGACCTATAAGCCCTATAGGGCCTATGAAAATTCCGCGATCTCATGACTGACTCCCCCGTCGCCGTCATCGATCTCGGCAGCAACTCGATCAAGGTCCTCGTCGCCGCGCGGCGGCCGGATGGCACCCTCGGCGCCCTCCACCAAAGCACGATCGAGGCCCGCATCAGCTCGGGCATTGGCGGTGCCCTCCCCCGGCTCAGCGACGCGGGCATGGCGCGCGGGCTGCAGGCCGTGCAGGCGCTGTTGGCCGAGGCCGCGCCCTTCGCGCCGGCGCGCACCGTCATCGTGGCCACCAGCGCGGTGCGCGATGCGGCCAACGGTCCCGAGTTCCGTGAGCGTATCCGCGCCGCCACCAGCCACGCCGTGCGTCTGCTTTCCGGCGACGAGGAGGCCAGCCTGATCGGGGCCGGGCTGACCTGCGACCCGGCCCTCGCCGCCCTGCGCGACTTCACGGTGTTCGACCTCGGTGGCGGCAGCCTGGAGTGCCTCAATTTCCGCGCGCGGAAATTGGACAAGGAGGTGAGCCTCCAGCTCGGCTGCGTGCGGATGATGGAGCAATTTGCACCCAGCCCGTCCGCGGCCTTCACCGCGGCGGCGGCGGCCGCCCTTGCCGCCCATGTCAGCGACCAGCTCACCGGCTCGGGTTTCCCGCTCGCGCTCCCCCCCGGGGGCGCCGCCATCGGCACGGGTGGCACGTTCAGCACGGCGCGGGCGATCCTCGCCGCGCGGGCCGGAATCCCCTTCGACCAAAGCCACCCGGTGCTGCGCCTCGCCGACCTGCGGACGCTGGAATTCGTCGGGCAGCTCGCGCTCGCCGAGCGGCGCACCCTCCCCGGCCTGCCCACCGGGCGCGCCGACATTTTCCCCGTCGCGCTTGTCACCGTCCTCACCCTAGCCGGGCTTGGCGGCTACACGGAATTCCGGCACTCGACCTATAACCTGCGCTGGGGCGTGGCAGCGGAACTGCTCAGGGCCGGGTCCGAATAATGAGGTGCGCGTATCTGGGCGACGGCTGGAATCCGTTCCGCCGCTCCAGCGGCGGGCTACTTTTCTTTGGTAGCCCGGCCCGGGGGGCAGGATCAGCCCCGCGCCGCCGCGACATCCTTCGCGATCTGGTCGCGGAGAGCCTCGACCCCGGAGAATTTCATCTCGGGCCGGATGAAACGCAGCCACTCGACCGCGATGGTATCACCCGCATCGAACGGGCAATGCCCCAGCAGGTGCACCTCAAGGAGCGGCGTGTCGGAGGACTCAACGGTCAGGCGCAGGCCGTAATTCGCCACGCCGGGCAAGGGGTCCGGGGACTTGGCGCCGCTCACGCGCACCGCGTACACGCCGTGGCGCGGTTGCAATTCCGGGCTCCAGTCGAGGTTCAACGTCGGGAAGCCGAGCTTGCGGCCCAGTCGCTTGCCCGGAATCACGGTCCCGGTCGCGCGGTAGGAGTACCCCAGGGCCGCATTGGCCGCGGCGATCTCGCCGGCCTCCAGCCAGGAGCGGATCCGGGTGCTGCTGACCGGTTCGCCGTCGAGGCTGACGCGCGGGGCGCTGAAGACATGCAGCCCGAGCTTGCGCCCCTCGGCGAGGAGCAGGGCGATGTCACCGAGCCGGCCGCGCCCGAACCGCCAGTTTTCCCCCACGTAAACGGCCGCGAGGGACGGGAGAAGCTGGCGCAGGTGCCGGAGGAAGTTGTTCGCCTCGATCGCGCTGTAGGCCGCGGTGAACGGATGCGTGATCACGGCCTGCACGCCGAGGCCGGCCAGTAGCGAGATCTTTTGCGAAGTGGGCGTGATAAGGCGCGTCGGTTGCTGCGGGCGAAACAGCGCGCTCGGGTGCGGCCAGAAGGTCAGCACGGCCGCCACCCCGCCGCTGCGCTGGGCCGACTGCACGGCGGCCTCGATGACCGCCCGGTGGCCGAGATGCACGCCGTCGAACATCCCGATGGCCAGGTGCAGCGGCCCCGCCGGCAGGGCGGCGGATTCCAGGCTCTCGAAATGGGAGATCGAAGACATTGGAGGTGGTACGTAGAGCGGAGCGGCAGGTCAGCCAACGCTATTTGCGCGAGCCAAGTTTTTATAGGCCCTATAGGCCCTATAGGGCCTATACTAGGCCAATGCTCAGGCCACAAACCCCGGCACAATCGATCGTGCGCTGAGCAACCGCTGCTCCAGCTCCGGCAGCGAAAGCGCCTGGATTTGCTCCATCGTCAGGGCTTGGTCCACGGTCAGCTTGTCGGTCGCCGTGCGGCGCAGCGCCGAGAGATGGGCGCCGCAGCCGAGCTTCTGTCCGAGGTCATGGGCCAGCGTCCGCACGTAGGTGCCCTTGGTGCAGCGCACGCGGAAATCCAGCTCGGGCAGCGCCAGGCGCGTGAGATCCCATGCACCCACGCGGATGAAGCGGGGCTCGCGGGCGATCTCCTCGCCCTTGCGGGCCAGCTTGTAGAGCGGCACGCCGTCGATCTTGATCGCCGAGAACATCGGGGGCGTCTGGTACTGGTCGCCGAGGAAGGTGGCCATCGCCGCCTTCGCCTGGTCCTCGGTGAACGCCGGCACCTCGCGGCGCTCCATCACCTCGCCGTCCGCATCCTGCGAGTTGGTCACCACACCGAGCGTGATCGTGCCGGTATACTCCTTGTCGAGGCTGATGAGGTACTGCGAAAACGACGTGGCCTTGCCGACCAGCACCACGAGCAGTCCCGTGGCCATCGGGTCGAGCGTGCCGGCATGGCCGATCCGTTTCATGCGCAGCTTGCCGCGGAGCCGGGCGATCACGTCGTGCGAGGTGTGGTCGCGCGGCTTGTCCACCAGCAGCACGCCGTCGAGTTCCTTGGGTTGGAGCACCATCGCGCGGGCGGTCAGGTCGGACCGGGGCCGCCGGCATCCAACTGCCGGCCGAGCGCGGCGATCAGGCGCGGATAGAATTGCGCCACCCCGTCAGTGTGATTCAAACCGGCGGCACAGGCATGGCCGCCGCCGTTGAACTGCGCCGCGATCCGATCGAGCCGCCAGACCGGGTCCTTGCCCCGCAGGCTGGCCTTCACCCCGCCGTCGGGTTTGTCCTCGATCAGCACGCCGACCTCGACGCCATCGATGCTGCGCGCGTAGTCGACCAGGCCCTCGGTGTCCTCGCCGTTGGTGCCGGTCTCCGCAAAGATGCCGAGCGGCAGGAACCCGACGCACACCCGGCCGCCGCACTCGAAACGGAGCGAGGCGAGGAAGCGCTGCAGGAGCTTGAGTCGCCCGGGAGATTCCCGCTCGTAGAGTTCGTGCCCGGCCTCGGAGGGGCTGGCCCCGCGCGCGACCAGCTCGCCCGCGAGGACGAAGCAGCGCTGCGAGGTGGACTGGAAGCGGAACTGGCCGGTGTCGGTCATGACCCCGGCGTAAAGCGCCTTGGCGGCCGCCGCGTCGACGGCGAGTCCAGCATCCAGCATCATGCCCGCGAGCATCTCGCAGGTGGCGGCCGAGCCGGCGTCGACGAGGTTGAACTCGGCGAAGCCGACGTTCGAGAGATGATGATCGATGCAGGCGAGGACCCGCGGAAACTTCGCCTTCAGCCGCTCCCCCACCCGCGCCTGGTCGGCGCAATCGACGTAGATCACGAGCCGGTCCAAGTGGGCCGCGATCTCGGCATCGGTGCGGAGGAACGTCATGCCCCCGGTGAGGTACTGCAGGCGCCGCGGCACGGGGTCGCCGTTAATGCAGACCACGTCGATCCCACGGGCGGCGAGCCCGCGGGCGAGCGCCACCTGGGAGCCGATGCAGTCGCCATCCGGCCGGGCATGGCCGATCACGGCGACGCGTTGCCCCGCAACGCGCTTCAGGATCTCACCAAAGACCGCGGTGTACTGCGGATAAAACGCGCTCACGAAGTGGTTTCCTCCCGCTCGTTTTCCTCGTTCTCCGGGTCTTCCGGGTCCTTTACCGGCCCGAGCTCGTCGATCAGGCGCAGGAGCTGGGTGGCCTTGGGGGTCTTTTCATCGAGGCGGTACTCGATCTTCGGAAGATATTTCAGGACGATGCGCTTGCTCAGCTCCTCGCGGATCGCCGCGGCCTGGCGGCGCAACCAGCGCATTTTCTGCTCGATGAAATCCGCGTCGCCGACGATCGCGATGAACACCCGGGCGTCGCGCAGGTCGGGGGCCACGCGGACCTCCGTCACCGTCACCGCCACCGCGTCCGCCTGATAATGCTTCCGCAGGATGTCCCCAAGCTCGCGCCGCAGGAGCTCGTTCACGCGGATCGTGCGGTTGGACATGGGAATTTTTGATTTTCGATTCTCGATCTCAGCCCCTGATCCCCGATGGGCGCCGGTCAGCCCCGCACCCATCGAAAATCAGGAATCAAAAATCGAAAATCAGAGCGAAGCGCGCACCTTCTGGATCTCGAAGCACTCGATGACATCGCCGGTCTGGTAGCCATTGAAGTCGTCGAGCTTGATGCCGCACTCGAGGCCGGCGCGCACCTCGTTGGCGTCGTCCTTGAAGCGCTTGAGCGTGGCGACCTTGCCCTCATGGATGACCTCGCGGCCGCGGCGGAGGCGCGCGGTGGCATTACGGTTGACCTTGCCCTCGGTGACGAGGCAGCCGGCGACGAAACCCTTGGCGAGCGGGAAGGTCGCGCGGACCTCGGCGGCGCCGGTCTTGAGTTCCTTGGTGTCGGGATCGAGCAGGTCGGCCATCATCTCGCGGACCTTGTCGCCCAGCTCGTAGATAATGCCGTAGGTCTCGATGCGGACGCCGTGGTGCTTGGCGAGGGGCGTGACGCCGGTCTCGAGCTTGGTGTTGAAGCCAAGGATGAGGGTGCCGGCGGCGCTGGCCATGAGCACGTCGTTCTTGGTCACGAGGCCGACATCGGTCGACACGATCTCGAGCGAGACCTTGGTGCTCTTGATGCCCTCGAGGATATTGCGGACCGCCTCGGCGGAGCCGAAGACGTCGGTCTTGAGGATGACCTTGAGCGTCTTCTGCTGGGTGGCGGCGATGTTGGCGAAGAGCGTCTCGACGGAGACCTCCTTCGGCACGGCGTCGGCCGTGGTGGTGGCCTTGCGGAGGAGCTGCTGCTCGTCCTCGGCGAGGTTCTCGGCCTCGCGGGCGTTCTTCACGGCCTTGAACTGCGCGCCGCTCTCGGGCGTACCGGACCAGCCGATCACGCGCACGGGCGTGGCAGGGAGGGCCTCTTTGAGATTGTTGCCCTGGTCGTCGAAGAGCGCGCGGACCTTGCACCAGTTCGGGCCGCAGACGATGGCGTCGCCGACCTTGAGGGTGCCGCGCTGCACGATGACGGTGGCCACGGGACCGCGGCCGACGTCGATCTGCGACTCGATGATGATGCCGCTGGCGGGCGCCTTCGGGTTGGCCTTGAGCTCGAGCACGTCGGCCTGGAGCTGGATCATCTCCAGGAGGTCGTTGATACCGGTGCCCTTGATCGCGGAGACGGGGATCACTTCGATTTCCCCACCCCAGTCGACGGGCGGGATGTTGCGCTGCTGCATCTGCGCCTTCACCTGGTCGAGGTTGGCGCCCTTGACGTCCATCTTGTTGACGGCGACGAGCAGGGTGACCTTGGCATCCTGCGCGTGCTTCAGCGCCTCATCGGTCTGCGGCATGAAGCCGTCGTCAGCGGCGACCACGAGGATCGCGATGTCGGTGACGTTGGCCCCGCGGGCGCGCATTTTCGTGAAGGCGGCGTGGCCCGGGGTGTCGAGAAAGGTGATTTTGCGCCCGTTGAACTCGATCTGGTAGGCGCCGATGTGCTGCGTGATGCCACCGGCCTCGCCGGCGGCGACGTCGGCCTTGCGGATGGCGTCCAGCAGGGAGGTCTTGCCGTGGTCGACGTGGCCGAGGATGCAGACGACCGGGGGACGCGGGACGAGGAACTTGGACTCGTCCTCGACGACGACCTTGGCGGCCTTGTCCTTGTCCTTCTGCGCCTGCTGGACGGTCGGGTCGCCGCGGTGCTTGATGTCGAGGAGGAAGCCATGCTTCTCCGCGATCTTGCTCGCGACCACCTCGTCGATGCTCTGGGTCATCGAGGCGAAGATCCCCATCTCCATCATCTCGGAGATGAGCTTGAAGGGCTTCAGGCCGAGGTGGGTGGCGAAGTCGCGCACCACGATCGGCGGCTTGACGTGAATGATCTTCGTCTCGCCTTCCATCGTGACCGTGATGTTCGAGGTCGAAGCCACCGTCTGGCCCGGCGTGGGCGGGAGACTCGGCGGCTTCACCGAGACCGGCGGCGGGTTGGCCGCACGCGGCGCGGGCGCGGGCATCGGCGGCAGCGCCGTCGGGGAGCGGGCGAGCATCGGGGTGGGCGCGGGCGACGCGGACGGAGCCGGCTGCGGCGCGGGGGCCGGGGCGGGACGCACCGCCGGGGCGGTCGTCGGGGGAGTCGTGACCCGCGGCGGCAGCGAGGCCACGACCCGCGGCACCGACGGGGTGGCGGGAGCCGGCATGGCGACGACGGGAGCCGGCGCCGGGCGCGTCGGAGCCGGAGCCACGGCCACTTTGGCGGCCTCCTTCGCGGCTTCCTTCTGCTGGGCCACCTCGGCGGCCGTCTTGACGAAGGCGCCGATCGGAGAACGGTTCTTGGACGCGTCGACCGGGGCCACGGCGGCGGTCGGAGCCGCGGGGGCCGGCGCCTCGGCGGCGGCCGGGGCCTCCTCGGTGCTGGTGTACCGACCCTTGAACTCCGTCATCAGTGCGTCAGCCGAGATGTTGTCGATCGTGCTGGAGACGCTCTTGACGTCGAATTTCCGCTCTTTCAGCAGCGACAACAATTCCTTGTTGTCCATGCCGATCTTGCGGGCGAGTTCGTGGATGCGGATGCTCATTCAGGGCGGTCGGAAGTGCGGGAGTAAAATCCCTCAGGCGGTGCTGACGCGGTTAATGATGTCGGCGGCTTCCTCGGCGGTGAAGCCGGCGCCCTCAAGGTCGTTGGCCTCGACGCCCTCGAAGGCGCCGGGGGAATTGATGCCCATGTCGACCAGGCGTCCGGCGATCACCGGGTCCAGGCCGAAGGACTTCACGAGCGAATCGATCGCGGTCTGGCGCGGGTTCTCGCCCTGCGCCTTGAATTCCTCGATGTCGAGCCGCCAGCCGATGAGCCGGGACGTCAGGCGCGCATTCTGGCCCTTGCGCCCGATGGCGATGGCGAGGTCCTCGGTCGCGACCTTGAGCACCACGCGGTGCGCCTTGTCGTCGATGATGATCTCGCGCGGGACCGCGGGCTTGAGAGCCTCGATGATCATGTCGCGCGGGTCGGCAAAGTACTTGATGATGTCGATCTTCTCGCCGCCGAGCTCGCGCACGATGGTCTTCACGCGGGCGCCACGGGCACCGACGCAGGCGCCGACGGGGTCGACCTTCGGGTCGATCGAGGTCACGGCGATCTTGGTGCGGTACCCCGGTTCGCGGGCGAACGCCTCGATCTTGACGGTGCCGTCGGCGATCTCGGTGACCTCGAGCTCGAAGAGACGGCGGACAAACTTGGGGCTGGCGCGGGTGAGGATCAGTTCCGGTCCGCGCGGCGTGGACTCGATCGCGAGCAGGAGGCAGCGGATGCGCTCGCCCGGCTGATATTCCTCGCCGGGAACCTGTTCCTTGGCGGGCATGAGCGCCTCGGCCTTGCCCAGATCAACGTAAAGATCGTTGCGCTCCCGGCGGCGGACGGTGCCGGTGACGATGTTGCCGACTTGGTCCTTGAAGTCGTCGTAAATGCGGTCCTTTTCGAACTGCCGGAGGCGCTGCATGACGGCCTGGCGGGCGGTTTGGGCGGCGATGCGGCCGAGGGTGGAAGGATCGATTTCCTTCTCAATGACTTCACCCAGCGCCGCACCCGGCTTGATGGCCTGGGCCTTCTCCAAGTGGATCTCGCCCTTGGGGTTGCTGATCGAGTCGACCACCTTGAGCAGCGCCCACGCGTGGAGTTGCCCGTTCTTCGGATTGATCTCGATTTTGAGCTCCTGGCCGGAGTTCACACCCTTGAGGGCTGCGGTCTTCAGCGCGTTCGTGATCGTGGAGATCATGTCAGCCCGGCCGATGCCCTTTTCCTTCTCCATGTACTCGAGGACGGAAAGAAGTTCGCTGCTCATGTGTTTGTGTGATGGGAAAAAAAAAGCGGGCCGGACGGCCCACTTTTAGGAAAGTGGTGTTATAAGAACTCGCCACCGTAGCGTTTGCGCGGAAAACTTGTCAAGCCACGCTCTTTACAGACGGGCGCGTCGCTCCCGTTCGATAAGCCAACCGAGCGCACCTTGGGCAAAACCTTGGGACCTCGGCCGCCGGTTTCCACCCTCCGCGGCGATGAGGCTCGCGAACTCGTCGAGGAACGCCGGCCTGTCTCCCGACGGCCATTCGCTCCACAGGCCAAACCCCTCCCATCCGGTGCGCGCCGCGAGCAACGGTAGGAAGCCGTCGGCGATCAGGTTGTCGAGCCGGCTCCCGCCCACGGAAACCGCGCCGGTGGCGGCCGCCAACTCCCGGCGCCAGCACGCGACCGCCAACCTCCGGACCGGATCGGGTCCGCCCGTCGCCGTCACGAGACCCGGCGCCAGTGCCTCCAGCCGCGCCGGCCAGTCCGGCTGCGCGGCGGTCCATGTCCCGTACTGACAGAGTCGTTCGCCCGGGCGGTTGGCCGGCCTCACTCCTTGCTGAATCCAATGCCCGGCTTCGGAGGCGAGCGCCTCGGACGGACTGAATCCGGGCGCCGTCCAGGCCCCGAGCGGATACTTGCCCGCAATCCCGAGCATCGGCCCGCGGTTGAAGCGGTATCCCAGGATCTCCAGCGCCGTATGATGACAGGCCTCCGCCCAGCCCAGGCGGGCGATCCGGACCCCGGCGTGATGCAACTTCAGCATCCAGCGGCGTTGGGCATATTCCCGCAACCGCCCCGCCCGTTCTTCCGGTGGCAGGGCGACCAATTCCTCGAGGCCCGGGGCACCCGGCCGCTGCGCCAGGTTCTCCACCGCTTCTTCCTCGGCGTACTCCTCCAAGCCCCGGCGCAGCAACGGCAACAGCACCAGCACGGGTAACAGCGCCCCGTCCACCCGGCGGTTGGCGACCAGCTTGGGCGGCGGAAACAGGACCGCATGCAGCACCACATCCCCATAGGCAGGGTCCTGGTGATGCCCATGGGCCTCCCAGTCGGCCGCCTGCAAATGCAGTTCCACGTCGCCCGTTACCTCCCGCTCCCCCAGCCGCAGCCGTGCCTGCCGGAAATCCGGGCCGCCCAGCCGGTTCCACCGCCCCGGGTGCAGCAGGCGCACGCCGTCCCCCTCCACGGTGCGGGCGCCGGTGTCGTCCCATTCACCCCGGCTCCAGATGCGCTGCAGTGTCCGTTCCGGGAATGTGAAGGCGCCGTCCAATCCCTGAATCTCCTGCACCGCGGGCGAAATCCGGAATGTGTCCATACCGGGTAGAACGGAAATTCGGGGCCCGATCTTTCACCCAATCGCAACGGACTGAAATATTTCCGTCCGGACACATTTGCGTTAGCCCCAACGTCCCTTTCAATGGTCGCCATCCGCCATGCCCGGACCACGCTTCCTCTCCTTCCCCGCCCTCGTGGTGTTCAGCGCCCTCCTCGGCGCGTGCCAGACGACGCACAAGATCGAGGTCGACGCCCTGAGCCGTCCCGAGTTGGCCGGCAACACCTCGTACCGGCTGGTCGTGACCAACCCGGAAATCGACACCGGGTCGCTCCGTCACCGCGAGGCGGTCGGCTACATCACGAAAGCCCTTGCCGCCAAGGGCATGTATGAGGCGCCGGACCCGGCGGCGGCCGACATGGCGGTCACGATCGATTACGGCATCAGCGCGCCCAAGTCCCGGGTCGAGGAAGTCTCGCACGCTGAGTTCAAGCGCCAGCCGGGCGCTGTCTACACCGCCGTGATTCGCGTCGGCACCACCGCCGCCGGCCAGCCCATCTATCAAAACGTCGTGGTCCAGGAACCGGACCGTTATGTCTACGCGGGCGACAGCGTGCAGCAGGTCACCATCGTCACCTACGAAAAACACCTCTCCCTTTCCGCCCGCGAGAACAAGGCCAACGCCGACGGGGGACCCGCCCAGGAAGTCTGGACCGTCGACCTGCGCAGCGAGGGTTCCAACCGCGACCTGCGGAAGACCCTCCCCGTGCTGGCCGGAGCCGCCATCGATTACATCGGCAAGGAAACCAACGGAGCCCAGACCGTGAAGTTGAAGGAAGACGACGGCGCGGTGGACTTCGTGAAACAGCCGGCCGCGCCCTGATCCGTCCGGACGCGTTTGACGTGAGCCGGAAGGTCGGCGACGTCGCTCAATTCTTGCCCTCGGGCCTCCGGACCGGATGGCCGGCGGTCAAGATCTGCGCAGGCACCGGCAAAATCCGCAGAGCGACCCAACCCGCCTTGGGACATGATGGCAATGCACCCATGTATTCCTCCATCGAAAGCATCGCCCCGGCGCGGCTCGATTTTGACCTGATCCGGAAGTATTCCATTCCGGGCCCCCGGTATACGTCCTACCCCGCCGCCACCCAGTTCACGACCGATCTCGCCAGCCTCGGTCTCGACCAGGCCATTGCCGCGGACAACCAGCCCGGCAGCGGCCCGCTCTCGCTCTATTTCCACCTGCCCTTCTGCGAGACCCGCTGCTGGTTCTGCGGCTGCACGACCGTCATCACCCGCAACCACGGGGCCGCCGGCGACTACCTCGAGGGCCTCGCCAAGGAAATCGCCCTGACCGCCGCCCGCATCGATCGCCGTCGGCAGGTCACGCAGATGCACCTCGGTGGCGGCACCCCCACCTTCTTCCCCGCCGTCGCCCTCCGCCGCCGCGGCGTCTTCGTCCGCGAAGGCGACCTCTGGCCCAAGCTCGCGAAGATCCGCCGCATCGTCTTCGACAAGACCGGCACTCTCACCCTGGAGACCCCCGTCCTCCGCCACCCCGCGGCCCTCGCTTCCCTTTCCCCCGAGGCCCGCGGCGCCCTCTTCGAGCTCGTCGCCGACAACCCCCATCCCGTCTCCCAGTGCCTCCTCGAGAACCTCCTGGCTTCCGGCTCCACTCCGGCAAGTCATGCCTTGCGTGGGACCACGGCAAAGTCTCCCGCTCCGGAACCAAGCCCAGCGCGTCCCGTCATCAGTAACAACCTGGCCACGCCAAACGGCGCAGGGCCCTGCCCAGCAAGTAACGTATTAAGTGACAACTGGGCAAAGCCCGGAAGCCTTGGGTCCGCCCACGGAGAGATCCGTGAAACCGTCGGTTACGGTGTGAGTCTCGGCCCGTGGTCCCTCGGCCGCCCCGGCTGGGCCGGCGGAACCCCTCGGGACTGTCATCTATTAAATGACACTCCCGCCAGCGATGCCGGCGGACACGACGTCGAACTGTGCCGCGATGGCGAGGTGGTCGCCCGCTTTGCGTTTGTCGACGCCGTCCGCGCCAATGCGGCCGCGGACATTGCCGCGCTGCAAAAGGACGGGTTCGCGCTGGGGATCCTCAGCGGCGACCGGCAGGCAAAGGTCAGCGCCCTCGCCGCGGAACTCGGACTCCCCGCCGCCGGCGCCCTCGGCGACCTCAGCCCGCAGGACAAGGCCGCCTGCATCACCGCCCACGATGGCGGCAGCACCCTGATGCTCGGCGATGGCGCCAACGACTCCCTCGCCTTCGACCAGGCGCTGTGCCGCGGCACGCCAGTGATCCACCGCGGCGTGCTCGAGCAGAAGTCCGATTTCTATTACCTCGGCCGCGGCATCGACGGCATCCGCGCCATGTTCGCGATCAACGCCGTGCGCGTGCGCACCCAGCGGCGGATCCTCGTCTTCTCCGTCCTCTATAACCTGATTGCGGTCGGCCTCGCCGTCGCCGGCCACATGAACCCCCTGGTGGCGGCGGTCATGATGCCGATCAACTCGCTCCTTACCCTGCTCATCGTTACCACCGGCATGCGAAAAGCGTTCGCGGCCGCGAAGTGCTAACTGAGCTGCTTGCGACAACCAGCAGTCGCTTTTACGCGCGAGCGCTCCGCGTCATCGAACCTGTGCGCCCAGGTTGAGGCCGCGCTTCAGGGCACCGGCGGCGGCGCAGTCAGTCCCACCCGCGGAAACCTCTGGCAGGGTCTCGTCAGCGGGCCCATCGGAGACGGCGTTCGCCAAGACTGTTTGCCGGCCTGCCCGCCGGCCGAGCCGGCAAACGTCCAGCCGCTGAGCCCCTGCGAGGAAGCTTTGCCGCACTTAACACAGTCAAACGCTTTATAGCTATAAGTAATCTATTATAGCTCGTTGTGGTTTTGTGATTCTAGAAACAAATCAATGCGGCTCACCCTAGCTTGGCACCCCCATTTGTCCATGCGTAACCCCTTAATACGCATGGAGATCAAGTAACCCCAAAAACCATGAATATACATTCACGTCTTGTGTATTGCGCGCGTCTAGTCCGAGCAGTCTTCGCGATCCCGGCAGTGCTGGCAGTCGCGTTCCTCACCACCAACCCCGCGTTGGCCCAGAGTAACATCCAGGGCTTCATTTACGGCAGTGCCGGCACCTCCGCCAAGGATAGTGTGGTCACCGTTGTCAACTCGGCGACCGGCCTGAAGCGCACGACCACGGCTGACGCCATCGGTCATTTCAACATCCCCGCCCTCCCCCCAGGCAAGTATACCGTCACAATCGGCACCAACAAGTCCGAGGCCGAGGTCAATCTGGGAACCGGCACGGAAATCCGTTTCGATCGTCCCGCCGACCAGGCCGTCCGGATGGCAGCCGTGGATGTGTCGGATGCGCAAGTTCCACCGATTGACATGTCCCGGGTCGAATCCGTGACCATTTTCCACACTGACATGATCGCAGAATTGCCGGTCGAGCGAAATTCGACCGCAGTTGCCCTTCTCGCGCCCGGGACCGCGCAAGGCGTAGCCGGCTTTGGCAATCTCGCCTCTTTCGGTGGCTCCTCCGTCGCTGAGAATGCCTACTACGTCAACGGATTCAACCTGACCAATTTTCGCACGGGTCTCGGCGGCGGCACGGTCCCCTTCGAGTTCTATGACGAGATGGAGGTCAAGACCGGCGGCTACGGCGCCGAATTCGGACGCTCCACCGGTGGCGTGATCAACGCTACCACCAAAAGCGGCTCGAACACATTTCACGCCGGGGCGAACTTTTACTACACTCCCAATGCCCAGCAGGCGACCACGCCCACCGTCGCCAAAGACGGAGTCATCTACAGCAACACGAAGTTCGACTATTCGCAGAGCTACAGCTATAACTTGTTCGCCAGCGGACCTTTCATCAAGAACAAGGTCTTTTTCTATGGTCTCTACAATGGCCGCAAAACCAGAGCTGAGAGCGCCCGCTCCGGAACGACTTTCTCGACTGCCCAATCAACCTCGCCGTTCATGTCAGGCAAGATTGATTGGAATATCACCGACAGACATAGTCTGTCGTTAACAGCGATTTCAGATCGCCGAAATACCCTGAGCGATAGCTTCGTGTTCGACCCCTCCACCCGCTATAAAGGTGCGTCGCGCGGAGCCGTGATCTCCAACAACGGAGGCCGGAACTACATCGTCAACTACTCTGGCCAGATCACCTCTGCCCTTACGGTGACCGCACTGTGGGGCAAGGGCACCCAAGCGGGAACCGACAAACCCCAAGGTCTTGCACCCTACATCGTCGATGGCCGCAGTGGGCCGCCAACGGTGGTCTCGGGTAGTTCCGCTCGGCCGACGACGCTCGACGAAACCCGGAAGTCCTATCGTCTCGATGCCACCTACCGCTTTCGGCTGATGGGCGGCCATTCCCTACGTTTCGGCTACGATCGCGAAGACATGGCATCCGTAACCGAGACCGGTTACGCGGTTGGCGGCATCTATTACCGCTACTATCCTGCGGTTGGCGGCGTAACCAAGGTTAACGGTGTCACGATCCCTGCCGGTGCAACGCAATATGTGCGTCAGCAGGCCTACAGCAACTTCGGCAGCTTCTCGACCATTGCGACAGCCGCTTACTTCGATGACAGCTGGAAGCCAAACGATGGCCGCCTCCTGCTTTCGATCGGTCTCCGCAACGACGAGTTCAATAATAAGAACAAAAACGGCGAAAGTTTCGTCAGCTTGAAAAAGCAATTGGCACCACGCCTCGGCCTCAATTTCGACGTCAATCGAGATGGAAAATCAAAGCTCTACGCCAACTGGGGTCGCTACACGATGCCCATCGCGAACAACACCAATATCCGGTTCTCCGGCGGTGAAATTTACAGCCAAGACTATTACGTCCTGAACAGCGTCGATGCCACGACGAAGCTCCCGACTGTCGGCGCCCAGCTTGGGACCAAGTACTACCTTCCTGGCGAAGACGGAACCATGAAGGATCCCAAGACCATCGTGAATCAGGACCTCAAGCCAATGTACCAGGACGAACTGATCGTTGGTTACCAGAAACAGCTCAACCAAAACTGGGTCGTGGGTATGCGCGGCACCTCTCGCGTCATGACGCACTTCATCGAAGACGTCGGCGTGGACCTGGTCCCAGGAAACGACGACACCTATGTCAACGTCCTCACCAATCCTGGCCAGACTCTCCGGATCTGGGGCGATGCCGGTGACGGCAAGGGCCTGCGCCAGTTTGTGCTCTCACCCAGCCAGCAGACCTACGGCGGCCAGCAACAGCCTTTGGTCAGCCGCAAGTACTACGCCCTCGAACTCTCCTTCGAACGGATTAACAACGGCAAGGGGTGGCTACAGGGCTCCTACACGCTCTCGCACAGCTATGGTAACAACGAGGGCTCAGTCTACTCCGACATCGCCCAAGCCGATAACGGCCTGACCCAACTGTTTGACTATCCGCAGATCATGGACGGTTCCTATGGAAATCTGAACAACGACCGCCGTCATAACTTCAAGATCATGGGCGGCTACAAGTTGAACAAAGAGTTCCAGGTCTCCGCCACGGGTTCGATCCAATCCGGAGCGCCGAAAGTCGCGATGGGATACTATCCTAATGCCGATGCGAATCTGTCAGCCTACGGCGCCGCCTATAAGTACGTGAATGGAAAATTGACCCCGCGCGGTTCTCTCGGAACCCAAAAGATGCTAAAACAGTTGAATGTAAGCCTTAAATATACCCCGGAATGGGCCAAGAATAACGTCTCATTCGGGATCGATATTTACAATATCTTCAACACTCACACCGTGACGGAAACCTCCGCGACGGCAGAAAACGGTGGCTCGGGAGTACCGTACTCCGGTTTTGGTCTCCCCACGGCCTTTCAGCCGTCCCGGTACATGCGGGTCAGCGCCTCCTATAAGTACTGATCCGGGTTGAGCCCCCGCCCTTCAAGCGACCGGCGCAAGCCGGTCGCTTTTTTATGCCTAAGTTTCCCGACCTGCCTCGTCGCAGTGAAGCCGGTGGCGGTTGAAATGTGCCCTCGAAATCCGCGCAGGGGAAACCCTGAGTCCGCTAGACTAGTGCCTCCGCATGGCGACTGCCCACTAAACATCAAAAAACACCCCAACCCGTCCCGAAAAAAGGGCGGAGGGGGCGGGATTTCAGCACGAATTAAATCCGGGGCGAAAGCGGGTCCGTTGGCAAAAGCTGGGGTGCTCCAACAGCGGAGCGAAATGCCGGGCTTCGCAGACTTCGGCCGGCAGCCTCCGTCCTCGCCTTCGTCTGGCGCCAGCCAGCCGTAGGCTCGGCGGAGGCTGGCGGTCTCTATTGGACAAAGTTCGAACCTTCTTCGCTGAGAATCCAGAGTAATCGGGTATCCCCACACCCCTCCCCGCTCAGGGGATAGCCTGTCGTCGGCTCCCGTCCTTTGGTGACAAGGGTTTGTCACTGTTTTCGCCTCGCTCCGACATCCCCGACATCGGTCGGTTTTCGCTACGCTCGGCTCACGCCTTGCTCCGCTCAAACCTCCCTCTTCCCGTCGCTCACGCGACGGTTACGGGTTCACACACACGGACGGGCAAGACAGGTAAAGGACACCCCCATGTCCTTTACAATACCACACCACACGGCCGAACGTGTTGAACCCGCCGAGCCGGGTTCGACGGCTCGCAGACAGGCGGGCTTTATCCTCCGCTACCCTCCGCTCTTCGGGCCTTGGCGGGCGACCTTCCGACCGCGCGCCTGCATCCCTCAGCACTCCAGTCCGCTACCTCAAAAGGCCGCCAGACTACTCGCCAGTAGGTGCTTCTTTTTACAAAGAAGCACCCCGCGCAGCCGCAGACGCCGGAAATGGGATTTGCGGCGACTGCTTAATGCGCGGGACGGATTCGGGCTAAGGCCCGGTGATCCTCGCTCCACTTTTTGGGTTCCGCTCGGAACGGGAGCCAAAGCAGCAGAGACCCTGCTTACCGCAGGGTCGGGGCCAAACATTCTGAGGTTCTTGCTTTCAGTCATCCCCGCGCAGCCCCGGTGATGCCCTCAGCAGCGAGCCCTCAGAAATTTTGGCCCTCGGTTGGGCGAGCGACCCAACGCTGGCGTCCCTGCGGGAAGACCAGCGCCCGGTCGGCTGATCCGCCCACACTGGTTATAGCTGGCCGTCTTAGGAGTTAGCGAACCTCACCAAAAGGTCGCAGACAGCGCCATCGCCCACAAGCAGCTTGCCGACCGTGCCGCTAATTTCCCCGACACATTGTTCCGGGAGATCGCCGCTGCGCCTATGGCGACCAAGCGGCGTCTTACCTGAAATTTATTTCCCTCTGTTGTTCAGCCCCTGAAACCAGTTACTGAAACCACTGAAATCGTAAGTATTTGCTGTCTCTTTCGTGATGCCGCCAAACTGAGTCGGATTAAGAACAAATACCTGTATCACATGAAATTCTCGGATGCTTCTCCCTTGCTGTTGGGCGTGCGTCTCGTCTTCGTAATTCACAAGGTAAAACTCGGCCTTCAATGCTTGAACCAATCTCCAAAGTGAGGCAAATTTTTGCCAGTTCTTATCCCAATACCTAACTGGGTGACTACTCTTTGGTCTTACCGTGGCATGGTCGCATTTCAAAAACTCAACGACGACCCATTTCCCCTCCTTTTCAAAGTAGTAAATCGAATCAATGTCGAACCCGTAGGTATTGTTGTTAGCTAATGCTTCGATGATTAGTGCCTTACTGGCATCATCCGTCTTTTTGATCGGTTTCGAAAAACTCATAGATAATATTTGTTTCGCCGCGCGGGCCAATTGCGGTTAGATTTCTTTTGCCGA
>CAMDOO010000067.1 GCA_945903545.1 Opitutus sp. GAS368
GCGCCGCCTCATGACCCATCGCGTTCACGATGGCCCGTAATTCGTCCGTGACCTCCACGTTATCCGTCACCGGGCCGAGAAAGGTCTTCAGATAAAATCCGCTGCCACCCACAACCAGCACCTGGCGGCCGCGCGCCAGGATCCCATCCACCGCCCGGCGCGCGAGCCGGGCATAGCGCGCAATGTCCATCGGCTCGGCAACCTCGAGCACGTCGATGAGATGATGCGGCACCCGTGCCCGCTCGGCCGCGCTGGGTTTTGCGGTGCCAAGGTCCATGCCGCGGTAGAACAGCTGTGAATCGCACGACACGATCTCGGCACCGTTCGCCTCCGCCCAGCGCAGGGCCGCGTCGGTCTTGCCGACGGCGGTACAGCCGGTGAGCAGATGGAGCCGCGGTTTCATGGCATCAGCGAAACGACAGTCGCGGACCGACGAAAGCCGGAACACCGTGCCCGCCCGCACCTTTTTACACGCAGACCGCGAAGATCGCCAAGAAACGAACGCTCCGGACGTGGTGCGTTTGGTGCAGCCAATACTGTAGCCGGGGGCGGTGACCCCGGTGCCGGCCTCACCGGGGCCTGCTACAGCAAAAACACACCACCGACCACTTTCCAGTCAGCCCCCTTTTGCTGCCTTGGCGTTCTTCGTTTAAATTCCGGTCCGTACGGCCCCGGCCCAGTCTCGGCTCGACGCCGGTTACCGGAGCCGGCTTGTGTGGTCGGCGATTGAAAACCCGCTTCATCATCAATCCCCGGTCGGGTCGGAGCCGGTATGCCGCCGAACCGGTGCGCCAATATGCGGCCCGCCACGGGGCGGAAGTCGTCGCCACGGAACGCCCACGCCATGGCAGTGAACTGGCGCAGCAGGCCATCGCCGACGGTATCGACCTGATCGTGGCCGTCGGAGGGGACGGGACCATGAACGAGATTGCCTCCGTGCTCTGCGGAACCGGGGCAACGTTCGGCCTGATACCCTGCGGCTCCGGCAACGGACTCGCCCGCCAGCTCCGCATCCACGGCTCAATCGCCCACTCTCTCGGCGTTCTGCGCGAAGGGAAAACCACCGTGATCGATTGTGGATTGGCGGACGGGCACCCTTTTTTCACCGTGGCCGGACTGGGCTTCGAAGCCGAACTCGCCGCCCGTTTCAACCGGCTCAAAAGTCGCGGTTTTCTCCGCTATCTCACTTCCGGGGCGAAACTGCTGCATCGTTTCGAGTCCAGCGAATACTCCATCGTGCATCCGGAGGGTAAGGATAAGGTAAGAGCCTTCACGGTGGCCGTCGCGAATGCTGCCCAATACGGCAACAACGCCCTCATCGCCCCAGGGGCGTTGCTGGACGACGGCCTGATCAATCTGACCGCCCTGCCTCCCATCAACTGGTGGAATGCGCCCGGGCTCTTCCTGCGCATGTTCAACGGAACCCTCTCGCTTGATCCGCGGGTCCGGGTGCGGGTGGGAAATAGGTTCGTCGTCGAACGGCGGGCGCCCGGGCTCCTCCACACCGACGGCGAAACCCATGACGCCGGTACCAGCGTGGAGTTCCAGGTGCGACCGGCGTGCCTGCGGATCCGCGTGCCGGCGTGAAACGCGCGGCGGCGCGTTTCACCGGGTCTCGAACCACTTCGACTCCGCCTTCGCGCCGGCCGAGGCCGCGATCTCGCGGAAAATCCCGGGGACGGTGTCGGTCACGCGGAAAAGATCCAGGTTCGAGGGCTTGAAGAACTTGTCCTGCAGCATCCGCTCGAAAAGCCGCAGGAGGTCGTCGTAGAAACCGTCCTGGTTCAGGAACACGCAGGGTTTCCGCACCACGTCGAGCTGGCGCAGCGTGAGGATCTCCAGGATCTCCTCGAGCGTGCCCCAGCCGCCGGGCAGGGCGACGAACGCATCGGCGCGGGTCTCCATCAGGAGCTTCCGCTCGCGCATCGTGATCACGGTCACCAGCTCGTCCGCCTCGTCGAACGCCAGCTCCTTCGCCTTCATGAACTCCGGGATCACGCCGACGACGCGGCCGCCGGCAGCCTTCACCGCCCGGGCCGTCGCGCCCATCAGGCCGGTCTTGCCCCCGCCATAGACGAGGTCCCAGCCCTGCCGGACCATCTCCGTGCCGAGCGCGGTGGCGACGGCGGCGTACTTCGGGTCGATCCGGTCGCTGGAGGAGCAGTAAACACAGAGCAGGCGGGCCATGGCGGAGGGGAGAGAATGCTGACGAAGTGAAAGTGAAAGAGGAAAGTGCGTGAGCAGCGAAAGTGCGAGTGAGCCGGAAACAATCCAGTCCCGGCTATTCTGGCACTTTCACTTTCGCCTCTCACGCTCTTTCCTCTTTCACTCTCACTTCAGCCACCCTCTCCGTGCCGCCTTCCGATCGTCCACCGCCCTCCGGCCTCGCCTACCGCGGCCGCCTTGCGCCCTCCCCGACGGGCTACCTGCACCTCGGTCACGCCCGGACGTTCTGGATCGCGGCCGAACGGGCCCGGCAGGCGGGCGGCGCACTCATCCTGCGGAGCGAAGACCTGGATGCCGTGCGTTTCCGTCTGGATTTCGCTGCCGCCATGCTCGAGGACCTGCGCTGGGTCGGACTCGCCTGGCAGGAAGGACCCGATGTCGGCGGACCTTACGGGCCGTACCGCCAGAGCGAACGCCGCGCTTTTTACCGGGCGGCGCTCGAGCAACTCCACGCCGCGGGCCAGATTTTCCCCTGCACCCGGTCGCGCCGCGACGTCCTCGAGGCCATCGGCGCGCCGCACGAGCAACCGGGCGCGGACGACGAGCCGGTTTACCCGCGCGAGTTCCGTCCGCCCGCGGACGCGCCCCTGCCTCCGCTCGGCGACATCCTGTCCGTGAACTGGCGCCTCCGGGTGCCCGACGATGTGCGGATCGATTTTACGGATGACCGCGCCGGCCCGCAGTCCGCCATTTCCGGGCGGGACTTCGGCGACTTCCTGGTCTGGCGGAAGGATGATGTGCCGAGTTACCAGTTGGCATGTGTCGTCGATGACGCGGCCATGGGCATCACGGAGGTCGTCCGCGGCGCGGACCTGATCCAGTCCACCTTCCGGCAGATCCTGCTCTACCGCGCACTCGGGAAACCCACCCCTGCCTTTTATCACTGCCCGCTCATGCTTGACGCCAAGGGTGAGCGCCTGGCCAAACGCCATGACGCGCTGAGCCTGCGGACCCTGAGGCAAGGCGGCATGCCCCCCGGCAAGATCATCGCCGATTTCGGAAAAACGCCGTAAGGCATGTTCCGGGATTGCTACCAACGACCAACTGCCAATTACCAACTACCCCGGCATCCGCCGGTCCCATGATCAAGATCGGCATCATCAACGTCTCCGACCGGGCCAGCGCGGGAATCTACGAGGATACCCCCGGCAAGGCCTGCACTGCGCTGCTGCGCGAGTGGGTGGCGACCCCCTTCGAGACCGACTACCGGGTGATTCCCGACGAACAGGCCGTGATTGAGGCCGAGTTGCGCCGCATGGCCGACGTGGCGGGTTGCTGCCTGATCGTGACAACCGGCGGGACCGGTCCGGCGCCGCGCGACGTGACGCCCGAGGCGACCGTGGCGGTGTGCGACAAGCTGCTGCCGGGCTTTGGCGAACTCATGCGCGCGACCTCGCTGAAGTACGTTCCGACCGCCATTCTCTCGCGCCAGACGGCCGGAATCCGCGGCCGGGCACTGATCGTGAACCTGCCCGGCCGGCCGAAATCCATCCGCGAGAACCTCGAGGCGGTTTTTCCGGCGATCCCCTACTGCATCGACCTCATTGGCGGACCGCGCATCGAGAGCACGCCGGCGGCACCGAAAGTTTTTCGACCCGCAGGTGCTTAGGCAGGATGAAAGGCCCTTGGGGGCCCATCGGACCGATCGGGCCTATTTTCTCAGCAGCCCCGGGTTATGCCAGCCCGCCGGCAACACCGACTCCGG
Organism: Opitutus sp. GAS368; assembly: GCA_945903545.1. GTDB lineage: Bacteria > Verrucomicrobiota > Verrucomicrobiia > Opitutales > Opitutaceae > CAIYFD01. The sequence continues at coordinate 3,932 of CAMDOO010000067.1, forward strand.
ACCGAGAATATAGACCCGGTAGTAGAGCCAGAATATCACGGCTCCCAGCCCGAGCAGGAAAAACGCCCCGCCCATCGAGCCACCCCGCTGCCGGCTGTGGCGCAGCAGCGCCCCGACCATGGCCCCGATGGCCGGGGCCGCGACGAAACCCACGAAGGAGCCCCCCACCAGCACCATGCCCATGACCGCGCCGGTGCGGACCAGCGGGTCAGCGAACATGCGGGCCTTGTAGCTCACCAGCTCCACGCAGAGGTTCAGGAGCAGGAGGCAGCAGGGTAGGATGTAATAATTGCGGACCACGCCATCGTTTTTCACGGCCCCGTTGACTCGCCCCAAAACGGGCCCCATTCAATCCTCTTCCGGCAGCCCGCCGGCCAGCCCAAGCATCACCATGGTCAACCTCTCCGCCCCCGATTTCACCCAACACCCGCCGCGCAGCACCCGCGTCCGCCTCGGCGGCTACGCCCACCTGCCCCGCCTGCTCGACAAGGCCCGCGCCCACCACGCCGCGAAACTCGGCGAGTACCACTGGAACTGCCCGCTCGACAAACGCTTCTTCGCCTTCACCGGCATCGACGAGGCCGCCCTGCTCGCCGAGATCAAGCCCGGCAAGAGCGACGTCGAGATGCTCGCCTGGATCGGCACGCAGACCAAGTGCCAGCCTTACGAGATCGCCATCTGGTCCGCCTGGCTTGAACAGAACGGTCCCGGCGGCGCCCCCGGCCACGAATGGATCGCCGGCACCCTCAAAGGCACCGGCTCGGCCCGCGAAGACATCCGTTCGTTCGCCGACATGCTGGATCTCGACGACTACCTGTCGTACGGCGGCAAGGCCTGACCCGCGAGGATCGCTCGCCGGCAGCCCGGGCGACCACTCCGTGGGCGCCTGGCACACATTCGGGTCGAGCTAGACTCTGTCGCCCAGCCCGGCGCTCACGGAGTGAGCGCCCTACCGAATCGGACACGTCTCTCGACTTGTCAGAGCTCCGTGTACTTGTCCGAGCGCCCGCGGGCCTTGGCCACCGGATACTTCTTCGCGTTGGCCTCGATCTTGGCCTCGATCGCGGCGGCGACGTCGATCCCGGTGGCATTGGCGAACTCGAGCGCATAGATCACCACATCGGCGAGTTCCTCCGCGATCTTCGCCCGGTGCGCCGGATCCTGCGACCGGGTGCGCGACTCCTCCGGGGTGGCCCAAAGGAAATGCTCCATCAGTTCCCCAGCCTCCGCGGCGAGCGCCATACTGAGGTTCTTCGGGGCATGGAACTGCTCCCAGTCGCGCTCCCGGACAAACCCGGCGAGGCGGGACCTGAGCTGGGCGACCGTGGCGGTGGCATCGGTGAGATTCGTCATGGCGGGCAGCGTGGGGGCAGCACGGATATGACGCAATCCGCAGCAGCTGCCATAAATTCGCACTTGGCACGCCGGCTGCAGTGTGCACCGTGTCAACTCGTTCCCATGACCGTTCAGTCCAAACATCTCCGCGGCTCCGCCGGCACTTCGTTCACGAAGGCCGTCGTTGGCTCCTGCCGCGTCCAGATGCATCCGGTCGTCCAGCAGTGGAACATCCAGACCGGCGCGGGCTTCCAGGCCTAAACCTCCGACTCAACGGAACCAGTTTAGCCCACCTGAAGCCCGGAGGTCCCAGACCCCCGAGGAAGCACCTGCTTTTCCCAACCAACTTTTTCCATTTTAGCCATGAATACACTGACTGCAGCCCTGACAACCACCAGCCGTCGCCCAAGTCCGAGCAAGCCGAACCATGAGGTTCGCCGCCCGAACTTCGATTGCCGTGACCTGCCGGACGAGCTGCGCCTGGTCATCTACGTTCCCGGTACCGAGGCCGCGGGCGTGGAGATCGAGGCCCGCGGCCCGGACCTGACCGTCACGGCCCGCAAAAGCCACTTCGTGCGTCCCAACTGGACGGCCCTGCACCTGGAGGCGGTCCAGAAGGACTACCGGCTCAAGCTGCGGCTCGGCCACGGCTTCGCCTACCCGGACATACGCGCCGAGATCCACGAGGGAATCCTCACGCTGACCATTCCAAAACGCCCGGCGGTCGCTTCGGCCCGCGCGGAACGTTTTGCCGCCTGAACACAACCCGCGGGACGGGCGCTCCGATCCCGTCCCGCGGTGTAATTCGGGCTGGAGACTGCCGCAATCACCGGCTGTCGGCCGGCGCGCATCCGCCGAAAAATTGCAGGAGCAGAATTCAGCGGACGGCGGCGCCTGTCCCGGGGGATTTGACGTTGACAAGGCAATTACCGAACCGTGCTATCGCCGAGCTTGTTACCTCTGCCGGCTTCACTCCCACCCCGGGGCCGGTTTGTGCCTCAAATTGGTCCACCCTAAACGTCAGATCACAGATTCAATCATGACTAATAACAAAGAAGACAAAAGCCTGTTCTGGGGCTGCTTCATCGCCCTCATCGCAACTGCGTTCGGATTTATCGTCCGGGCGTTCATTATCGGAGATTGGGCCAAGGAGTTCAACTTGGACGCCACCCAGCAAGGCGAGCTTTTCGGCGCCGGCCTCTGGCCCTTCGCCATCTCGATCATCCTTTTCAGCCTGATCATGGACAAGATCGGCTACAAAACGGCCATGGTCTTCGGTTTCGCCTGCCACGTGACGTCCGTGATCCTGACGGTCACTGCCACGGGGTACAATTCACTATACTTGGCGATGTTTGTCTGCGCGCTCGGCAATGGCACCGTTGAAGCCTACATCAACCCGGTTGTTGCCACGCTCTTCAGCAAAGAAAAAGCCCGCTACCTGAACTACTTGCATGGCGGTTGGTCGGGCGGCTTCGTGGTCGGCGGCATCATCCTGATTGCCATGGGCACGATCGGCTGGCGGACGAAGGTCCTTATTCTCCTCATTCCGATCATCATCTACTTCATCATGCTGATCGCCAAGAAATTCCCGGTCGGCGAGAGCGCCGCGGCAGGCGTCCCGCTCAAGGAGACCTTGGGTGAAGTCGGCGGCCTGGGCTTCTTCCTCATCTCCTGGATGGCCCTGTCGGAAGCCCTTCGCTCCACCCATCTGGTCGTTGCCACCGATGCGGATCCGCTGGCTCCCCTGAAGATCGGCGGCTATATCTCCGCGGTAATCGGCCTCGGGCTCGGGTTCTACCTGAAGTCCTTCTTCGGCCGGCCCATGTTCATTCTCCTGCTGCTGCTCATGATCCCACTCGCCACGACCGAACTGGGCGTGGACAGCTGGATTACCGACCTCATGACCCCGGTGATGGGCAAATGGGCGCCTTGGCTGCTGGTCTATACGGCGGCGATCATGACGGCCCTCCGCTTTTGCGCCGGCCCCATCCTCCGCGCATTTTCCCCCCTCGGCCTCCTCGCGGTTTGCGCCGTGCTCGCCGGATTGGGTCTGGTCGCGCTGGCCAATGCGGAAACGGCCGGAATGATCTTCCTCGCCGGCACGCTGTATGGCATCGGCAAGACGTTCTTCTGGCCAACCACCCTCGGCATTGTTTCCGAGCAGTTCCCGCGCGGTGGCGCCATGACGCTGAACGGAATCAGCGGCACGGGCATGCTCGGTGTTGGTGTCCTCGGCGCCATGTTCCTCGGCAGCATCCAGGACGGCACCATCGATAAGAACATCATGGCCGAAAACCCTGCGCTCCACGCCAAGGTGGTTACCGCGGAAAAGGTCAGCTTGTTCGGCAAGTACATGGCCGTAGATCCCGGTGCCGTGGGCAAGCAGACCCCGGCCGACCAAGCCGTGGTCAAGAGGGTGCAGGATGGCTCCAAGAAATCCGCCCTCTCCACCGTGGCTTGGTTCCCTGCCATCATGTTTGCAACCTACGTGGCCCTGCTTCTCTACTTCAAGTCGAGGGGCGGTTACAAGCCGGTGGACGTCAACGCGCCCACGGCGCATTGAGCCAACCCTTCCGGTCGTTTTCGAGCGGCGGTCTTCGGACCGCCGCTCTTTTTTTGCTCATTCCGGGCGATTTGCGGCAACTTTTTTACGGCGGTGCAGTCAACCCGTATCCCATGCCGATCCCCCTTCCATTCATCCGCCCCCACGTTGCCGAGGAGCCGCCCGCGTTTGTGCGGACGGTCTCGCGTGGTGACGCACAATGGAACCGTCGGATCTTCCGGGCGCCGCCGCTCGAGGTGCCGCCCCCAGTGGTCGCCATCACGCCCAAGTCGGCGGATGCAAAGAAGACGGCTCCCAAGACTTCGGTCTGAGGTTTTTGGGGGATCGGGCTGCCGGTCGCGGCCCGTGAGTCCGCAGGGGATCATTCCCTTCCGCAAATCCGCTGTTGAGCCGCGGCGTTTCCTTCCGCACATCGATTGGGCCCCATGCCCACCGTTTCCGGCACCCGTTCGACCTGGTTGACCGCCCTCGCCCTCTTTCTTGGGCTGGGATTCGCGCTCGGGGCTGCAGGTTATGACCAGTATTTCCGGACTCCCTTTCTCGAGACGGGCGACTCCGCGGTCAACGCCCTGCAGATCGACAACGCCGGGCGCCTCGAGGAACTGTACGGCAACTATTCGCGCTGGGAGTTCAATCACCCGGGGCCCGCGTTCTTCTATGTCTATGCCGCGGGCGAGGCCGTCTTTCACCATCTGTTGGCGGTCTGCCCGGCCCCGGGCAATGCCCACATCTTCACCAGCATGCTGGTGCAGGCCTTCTTTTACTCCCTCGCCCTCGCCGTCCTGACGACCCACCTGCGCTGGCGCGCCTTCCTGCCCCTGGCCCTGCTCGCCGGCGCCTTCCAGTTCGGAGCCATCTCCGCCGCCATCGCGCCCAGCCCGGGGCCGTTCATGAGCATCTGGCCGCCCTGGGTCCTGCTCATGCCCGCGCTCTGTTTCCTCGCGGCCAGCGTCTCGGTCGCCAACGGTCGCAGCCGCCACCTCGTCATCGCCACCCTCGCCGGCGGATTCCTTTTCCACGGCCATGTGGCCCAGCCGCTCTTCGTCGGCACCCTCGGCGGGCTCGCGCTGGTGGTGTGGCGCTGGAGCGAGCGGACGCTTTCATGGCGCGACTTCGGCCGGGCCCACCGGCCGGCATTTCTCCTCAGTGGCGGCCTGGCCCTGCTCTTCATCGCCCCGCTCGCCATTGACGTCGCCACCCTCGGGACCCGCAGCAATGTCGCCACGATCCTCGGGCGCTTCTATTCGAACACGAATGACGACGGCGGCAGCAAGACCGCTCTCGAGTCGTCCCAGTACTTCCTCACGTTCGCGACCACCTCCACCACCCAGGAATTCCTCTTTCCGCAGCGGGACCCCAGGAAGCCGGACCTGCCCAAGCCGGCGTCCCAGGCGCCGGCGTTCCTCGCGCAGCATCCGCTTTCCCTCGCCCTCTGGTCGGCCATTTTCTGCCTTCCGCCACTCGGGGCCTGGCTGGGCCGGCGCCGGCTGGAAGCCGACGAGCGGCGCTTCTTCGCCACCGCCTACCCGTTCCTCGTCGCGGCGATCGGGGTCTGCCTGCTCTGGGGCCTGGCGCAGGCGGGCCTGATGTATCACTTCAACGGCATCTTTTACTACGCGGTATATTATTTCGGGGCGCTGCTGGCCCTCGGCCTCGTGGCGCGGATTTTCGAGCGCGTGGCCACCGCCGCCGTCGTTGGGGCACTCTGCGCGATGGCAGCGGTGATCTTCACCTGGTCCTTCCGCCTGCCGCGGATTTCACCCGGGGGCAACGGGGAGTCGGTCCTCGCCAGCGTCGAGGCCGCCCTCCAGGCCGACCAGACCGGCAAGCCCAAGCTGCTCGTCCTCGAGCATCGCGACTGGCCGACGGTGGCCGGCATCGCGGTCGAACTCCAGCGCCGCGGCATTCCTTACTACGTCAACCCCTACTGGGAGTACATGTTTGGCCGGCCCCATGACCAGACACTGCTGGGACCCAATCCGGAGGAAAAGGTCAGTCTCTGGTGGATCACCGCGCCGGAAGCCGGCGATCAAGCCTTCGAGGCCCCCGGCGGCGTGCCGCTGGCGATCCATCAGGAACCGGCGCCGCTCAATCCGCATGACGGCGAAATCGCCTTCAAGTCGGGTCTGAACGGTTTCCGCTATCTCGTCAGCGGCCTGACCATCGGCAACGTGGAGTACGGATCCACCGTCCTGCCCCAGCTGACCCTTCTCTTCCGACCCGTGCCGGCCGACCGCAACGTGCGGATGGTCCTCGACGCCGCCGCCACCGCGAGCCGCAAGGACGCCCCGGTGAGCCAGCCGGCCGAGGTGATCTTCAACGGCGAGACCGTGGGCAAGGTCGAGGCCGGCGAACGCGCCGAACTGGCCGTCACGATCCCCCGCGAACTCTGGAACCGCTCACCGCGCGGCAAGCTTGAGATCCGCTTTCCCAATTCATCCCCCGTCCGCGCCCTGAAGCGCCCCCGTTACGAGATCTGGCCGGCCTGGGACATCTGGACCATCCACTTCCGGTACGCCGACTAGCGGCGCTTCGGGCTTCGCCCGCGCGCTGCTGGAAACCAAAATGGCTCCGCCATTTTGACCGCAGGTATAGTCGGAGGTCGGCTCGCGGCCGCGCGATCCGACCGGAATTGCGGCTTGGCCCCGGAATTGTCTGCCTGCTTCCTGTGACGGAGCGATTGTCGCTTTCGATGCCCCTGTCCCTGCCCTCCACCGCCCTACCCGCCGCATGAGGTTCAACTCCCCCGAGTTCCTCGCAGTCTTCCTCCCCCTCACGTGGGCGGTCTGGTTCCTCCTCCAGCGCCGGGGCGGCTCCCGGGTGGGAGCCGCCTGGCTCACGCTCGCCTCCCTCGGGTTCTATGCGTGGTGGGACTGGCGCTTTGCCCCCCTCCTCGTTCTCTCCCTGCTGGTCAATTTCGGCCTCGGCCGCCGGCTCGCGGATCCCGCCCCCCGGGGCCGCCGCGGCTGGCTGGTCGCCGGTCTGGTCTGGAACCTCGGCCTGCTCGGATTCTTCAAGTACTGGAATTTCTTCACCGGCAACCTGAACGCCGCCCTGGCCACCTCGCTGCCCGTGCTCCAGGTCGTGCTGCCGCTCGGCATCTCTTTCTTCACGTTCCAGAAGATCGCCTTCCTCGTCGACGCCTGGCGCGGCCGGGTGAAGGACGTGCGCTTCGGTGACTTCGCGCTGTTCGTGATGTTTTTCCCCCAGCTCATCGCGGGCCCGATCGTGCACCACGGCGAGTTCATCCCCCAGCTGCAGGACAACGCGCGCTGGCGGCCCGACGCGCGGAAATTCGCGCTGGGCCTGACGCTGTTCGCCGCGGGTCTCTTCCAGAAATGTGTCATCGCCGACACCCTCGCCCCCCTCGCGGACAGCGCCTTCGGTCTCGCCGCCTACGGCACCCGGCTGCGCTTTTTCGAGGCTTGGGTCGGCGTGGCGGCCTACGGCGTGCAGCTCCTCAACGACTTCGCCGGCTACTCCTACATGGCGCTCGGGCTCGCCCTGCTGTTCGGACTGCGCCTGCCGGTCAACTTCCTCGCGCCGTACACCGCGGGCAGCATCATCGAGTTCTGGCGCCGCTGGCACCTCACGCTCTCCGCCTTCCTGCGCGACTACGTCTACATCCCGCTCGGCGGCAACCGGCGCGGCTACCGCCTCCAGCTCCTGAACCTCTTCCTCACCATGGTGCTCGCCGGCCTCTGGCACGGCGCCGGCTGGACCTTCGTGCTCTGGGGCGTCTGGCACGGCCTGGCCCTCTGCGTGAATCACCTCTGGCGCCGGCGATCCGGCACCGCCCCGGACCACGCCGCAACCTCCGCCCCCGCCTGGGCGCATGGCCTCACGCTTCTCGCGGTTTTCTTCGGCTGGGTCCTGTTCCGCGCCCCCGACCTCCTCGCCGCCCGCCTGCTCGGCGAGAGCCTGGTCGGTCTGCATGGCATCACCGTCCCGGTCGCGTGGAGCGACTGGGTCAACTCCCTCGCCCCCGTGGTCCGCGCCCGCGGGCTCTTCCCCAATCTCACCGTCACGCCCACCGCCCTGCTCATGCTGGCGCTGGCGGGGCTGTTCGCCGTCCGCGGCCCGCTCCTGTTGCGGTGGATCGGGGTCAGTGCCGACGAGGTTACTCCCGGGCCCGCCAGCCAGGATGCCGCCCTCGCGCCGGCCGGCCGGGACCTGCACTGGTCCCGGGCGGTGTATGCCGGGGCCATGTTCGCATTGGCCGTCGCGGCGCTCGCCCGGTCGTCGCCGTTCCTCTATTTCCAGTTCTGAGCGATGCGGCCCGGAACCTACATTTTCACCTTGCTCGCCGCCACCGCAGTCACCGCGGCCGGGGTCGGGCTCGCGTCCGTCACGCTGGCCCGCCGGCCGGCGCCCGATCGCTTCGTGCTTGAGCGCAAGCTCGCCGCGGCCGTCGCCCAGGGGCAGACCGTGACCCTCGCCGGCAACGTCAATGAGTGGATGCTTCGCTGGAACACGGCCGAACAGATGCCGGCCCCGCCGGACGTCGCCATCATCGGGTCAAGCCACAGCCTGAGCGTCGGGGCCGACGACCTCGGACCGCTGACTGCGATGAATTTCTCCGTCTCGGGCAGCGCGCTGCCCGACCATCTCGTGACCACCGAGATTCTGGCGGAACGCGGGCTCCGCCCGAAGCACTGGGTGATCTTCGTCGACCCGTGGTTCTTCGACGCCGACACCGACTACGGCGCGTGGCGCCTGCGCAGCCAGGATCTCCTCCGCATCGAGGAACGCCTGGGCCGGAGCCTGCCCGCGCCTCCGCCCCGCCTGTTTGCCGAGCGCGTGGCCGCCGCCGCCTCGCCGTCGCCCGCGGCCCGCTACAACCTGGAGCCCATCCTCCTCAATGCCGACGCCTGGCTCAACGAGCACCTGCTCCGCGTGCACGTGACCGACCGCACCGACCTCTCGGCCCCGGTGATCCGGGCCGACGGTGCCCGGCGCGCCGTGCCCGACCCGCAGATGACCGACCCCGAGGCCGTCCGGGACCTGGCCGTGCGCCAGTTCGTGCAGAAGGCCGACCGCCAGCGCTACGGCATCTACCGCGCCATCGACCCGACGCTCTGGAACCTGTTCGCCGCCTGGCTTCGCTCCCACCGCGAGAACGGCGCGCAGGTCTGGCTCGTGCTCCCGCCCTATCACCCCGCGATCCATTCGCGGATCACGTCCGCGCCCGACAGCCAGCTGGTCGCCATCGAGTCCCGGGTGCGGGCCCTGGCCGCGGAACTCGGCATCACGATCTCGGGCTCCTACGATCCCGCGGTGGCCGGCGCACCCGCCGGGGAGTTCTATGACGGCGATCATCTGCTCGAGCCCGGCATCAAACGCCTGCTGGCCCCGATCCGGCAGAAGCTGACCGAATCCGCCGGACGCTGACATGCTGCTCCTCGACCTCAGCCACACCAGCCACACGCAGGCCCGCACCGGGATCCAGCGCGTGTCGCGCTCGCTCCACGCCGGGCTCGGCCGGACGGCCGAGGCGGTCACGCACGACCCCTACCTGCGGACCTGGCGAAAGCTTGCCGCTTGGGAGCAGGAGAATCTCGCGGCCACCGGCAGCGGCGCGGTGAAACGCGGCGCCCACTGGCCGTGGTCCACCCGCTTCACGGGCAAGTGGCGCCGCAAGCTCGGCTGGGGCTCACCCGCCGGGCTGCGGATTCCCGAGGGAGCCACCGGGCTGATTGTCCCCGAATTCTTCTCCCCGGCGGTCGGCGCCGCCCTGCCGGAATTGCGCCGTCAGATCCGGGGGCCGGCCATCGCGGTCTTTCACGACGCCATCGCGCTCCGCCTGCCGGAGTTGACGCCCTCGAAAACCGTCGCGCGTTATCCCGCCTACCTGCAGGAGCTGCTGCAGTTCGACGGCATTGCGGCCACGACCAACGACACCCGTGACACCCTGGTCGATTACTGGAAATGGCTGGGCGTGGACGATCCGCCGCCCGTCGTGGCCATCCGGCTGGGCGTGGATCCGTTGCCCGTCGGCACAGCCGCTCCGCTCCCGGGCGACCTGCGCGAGCCGGTTATCCTCTCGGTCGGCAGCATCGAGGGAAGGAAGAACCACGCCGCGTTGCTCGAGGCCGCCGAATCGCTCTGGGCGGCCGGCCGGAAATTCCGCCTGCATCTTGTCGGCTCGGCCGTGCCCGAGACGGCCGCCCCGGCCCTGGCCCGCATCAAGGCGCTGCAGGTCGCCGGCCGGCCCCTGCGCTATGATGGACCGGTGGATGAGGCCGCGCTGCATGTCGCGTATGCCGGCTGCGCGTTCACGGTTTATCCTTCCGTCATGGAAGGCTTCGGCATCCCGGTGATCGAGAGCCTCGAGCACGAGCGGCCCTGCATTTGCTCCGGCCGCGGCGCCTTGGGAGAATCCGCCCGCGGGGGCGGCTGCCTGCCGCTGGAGGCCGTCGACGCGCCCAGTCTGGCCGCCGCCATGGCCTCGCTGCTCGATTCACCCGAAAGGATTGCTGCGCTGGCGGTTGAGGCCCGCGGGCGGGCCTTTCCCAGCTGGACCGACTACACTCGTGGCATCATCGACTGGCTCGGCACGCTGCCTCGGAGTTAAAAGTGAGAGAGAAAAGTGAGTGAGAGTGGGTCCGGAGCCAGCCGAGCCCGGGAACGTCTCCGCCACTTTCACTCACTTTTCTCTCTCACTTTCACTTCCGAGGCTGCCGGCGGCGGCCGCCTTTGCGTTTGCCAATCCCCGGGACGCGCACAACGTTCAACGCACATGACGTTTTCCATTTTCCCCAAGGCCAAGAGCCCGATTTTGGCGCGTTGCCGCGACGATTACGTGACCAAGATGCGCCATCGGTACGCGCCCTATTACCACGCCTTGGAGGCCCAGAAGGGCACCAACATCAAGCTCGACGGGCGCGACATGATCATGCTGTCGAGCAACGACTACCTCGGGTTGTCGTTTCACCCCAAGGTCATCGAGGCCGGCCGCGAGGCCCTGCTCAAGTGGGGCACCAGCACGACCGGCGCCCGCCCCTCCAACGGTTCGCGCCGTTACCACCTTGAGCTCGAGGAAAAGCTCGCCGTCTTCCTGGGACGCGAGGCCTGCCACGTGCACTCCGCCGGCTACCTCTCCTGTATGTCCGCAATCGCCTCGTTCGCGCAAAAGGGCGACGTGATCCTCGCGGACAAAAATATCCACTCCTGCCTCTGGGATGGTATCCGGCTGTCGAACGCCTCGGTGGAGCGCTTCTCCCACAACAATCCCGACGACCTCCGCACTGTCCTCACGACGCTCAACACGCCGGCCCCGAAGTTCGTGGTCGTTGAGGGGGTGTACTCGATGGAGGGCCATATCTGCCGCCTGCCCGAGATCACGGAGATCGCCGAGGCCCACGATTGCTTCACGATCCTCGATGATGCCCACGGCTTCGGCGTCCTCGGCCGCGAGGGCCGCGGCACCATCGACCACTTCGGGCTCAATGAAGGCGTCGACGTCGTCTGCGGCAGCCTCTCCAAGGCCCTCGCCAGCACCGGCGGTTTCGTGGCGGGCTCGCGCGACGTCATTGAGTACCTCCGCAGCCATTCCAAGCAGACCATCTTCAGCGCCGCGCTCTGCCCAAGCCAGGCGGCCGTCGCCATCGCCTCGCTCGAGGTGATGCAGACCGAGCCCGAGCACCACGAGCGCCTCTGGAGCAACACGCGGAAGTACCGCGCCATGCTCAAGCACCTCGGCCTCGACCTCTGGGAGAGCGAGACCCCCGCCGTGCCGATCGTCCTGGGCTCGAAGGAGCGCGTCTACCCCTTCTGGAAGGCGCTCCTCGACAAGGGCATCTTCACCGTCATGTCCATCGCTCCGGCCGTGCCAGCGGGCAAGGATCTCATCCGCACCGCGATCTCCGCGATGCACACCGACGAGCAGCTCGAGCGCATCGCCGAGGCCATGGCCTACGCGGTGAAGAAGCTCTGAGAGAGCGGAAGGTAGGGGCACGTGTCCCACGTGCCCTTACGGCACCGCACACCCGCGGCGAGCTCAAACAGGGCGCGTGGGACACGCGCCCCTACCTCATTAACGCAATTCCCGCCGGATCGTCTCCGCCGCCTGCGCCCAGGTCGGCAAGGGGCGAGCCAGGCTTTCCTGCACGAGCCGCGCATGCACCGCGTCATCGGTCAGGATGGACCGCAGTGCCGCCCGCCACGCCGCGCGGTCGTTCGGGGCCGCCGCAAGACAGCCGCCGGCCGCGGCGTTCTCGCGCAGCACCGGGAGGTCGCTGCACACGCAGGGCACGCCGAGCCAGAGCGACTCCAGCAGCGGCAGGCCGCAGCCCTCGGCGATCGTGGGAAAAACCGACGCTCGCGCCTGCGCATAGATGCGCCGCAGCAGTTCGTCGTCCGCCGCCTCGTGGAACTGCAGCGCGGCATGGCGCTTTTGCAGCTCGTGCAGCCGCTTCACGATCTTCTTCCCGAAATGCGGATTCACCCGCCCGACCACGTGCAGCGCAAAGTCCATCCCCTCCTCCCACAGACCCGCGCAGGTCTCCAGCAGGAAGGTTTGGTTCTTTCGCGGTTCAAGGATGCCCACGCAGACCAGCGCCGGCGGGGACCCCACCGGGGCGGCAGTCGTGGCGCGCGCCTGCCGGTTGAAATCGGCCCCCAGGGCGAGCACCTCGACCGGTGGCGCCTTGACGAGACCCTGCCACTGCCAGAAACCCAGCAGGTCGTCGCGGCTCGCCGCTGACACCGCCCAGATGCGGTCGAAGCCGCCGAGCAGCTTCACGTAGCCGGGATGCCGGGCGAGACTCTGCGGCCAGGTCACGTGCGGCAGCCGCAGCGGGATGTTGTCGTGGAAGATCGCCGCCAGCCGGCAGGGGCTCGCCGCCAGGAAGGTGCCGATCCCGGGTCGCTCCTCCTCGGAGAACAGCTCGGCGGTCAGCAGCCAGTCGGATGGAGTAAACTGGATCTTGTTCCACGCCTTGAATTCGCGAAATCCCTCGTCCCACGACACCGGCACCGCTGCCCCGCCCAGCTCCTCGGCGAGGCGCGATGACACCCGGGTCAGTCCCGACCGATGCACGGCCGATCCGGTCTTGGTGACGTCAAAGTAGATCATGTCGATGCGGCCATCGCTCGGGGTTCAGAAGGAATAGCCGCAAAAAGGCGCAGAAGGCGCAAAAAATCCAAGCCCTGATTACCGGGGTTTGTTTTGCGCCTTTTGCGCCTTTTTTCGGCCAACTTCATCGCATGGATCGCCAGGATATAAGCTACTCCGCGCGCGTGGCGATCGCGGTGCGGAAGTGCTCCAGCAAACGCGCCGCGTTGTCGTGCGCCTTGAAGTTCTGCTCGACCCACAGCCGGGCGCTGATCCGGAGCCGCTCGGCGAGCACGTCATCGGCGGCGAGCCGCTTCAGCGCGGTCACCCAGCCCGCCGTCTGGTCCACGCCCACCACGAGCCCGGTCACGCCATCCGTGATCGCCTCGG
>CAMDOO010000068.1 GCA_945903545.1 Opitutus sp. GAS368
ATTGGTTGCACGCCAAGACGCGAAGACGCCAAGTTCGGAGGAGGATTGTTGGTTCGGAACCCAAACCAATCCTGGATCGACCTTCGCGTCTTGGCGTGCAACCAATCGGGGTGATCGCTCGCAGCGGGCGTCAGAAAAACTTCTTCGCCTTGTCGAAGAAGCTCTTCGAGGTCGGCTCCGCCGCATCGCCGCTGATCTTGGCGAATTCCTCGAGGAGCTTGCGCTGCTCGGCGGAGAGGGACTGGGGGACCTCGACCTGGACGCGCACGAGCTGGTCACCCTGGCGGCCGCCGCGGAGGGAGGGCATGCCCTTCTCGCGGAGGCGGAAGGTGGTGCCGCTCTGGGTCGCGGTCGGGATCTTGAGCGCGGCCTTGCCGAAAAGCGTGGGCACCTCGATCGAACCACCGAGGGTCGCGAGCGTGAATTTGATCGGGATCTCGCAGAAGAGGTCATCGCCCTGCCGCTCGAAGAGCTCGTGCTGCTTCACCGCGAGCACGATGTAGAGGTCGCCCGCCGAGCCGCCGGCGGTGCCGGCCTCGCCGTTGCCGGAGGAACGCAGGCGGGAGCCGTTGTCCACGCCCGCGGGAATCTTCACGTTGAGTTTGGTGTTCTTCGCCACGCGGCCCTCGCCGCGGCAGGAGGAGCAGGGCTTCTCGATCTTCTGGCCGGACCCGCCGCAGGTCGGGCAGGTCTGGGTGAAGACGATGATGCCGCCGGAACGCCGCACCTGGCCGGCGCCGCGGCAGGTGGGGCAGGTGACGCGCTTCGAGCCGGGCTCGGCGCCGTCGCCGTCGCAGCGCTCGCAGGCCATGAGTTTCTTGAACGAGATTTCCTTTTCGATGCCGCGGGCCGCCTCCTCGAGCGTGATCTCAAGGTCGTAACGCAGGTCGGAGCCGTCGCGACCGCCCCGGTCGGCGCCGCCGAACATTTCGCCGAAGATGTCGCCGAAGCCGCCGCCCCCGCCCTGCTGGCCGAAGACCTGGCTGAAGATGTCGCGCGGATCGTGGAAGCCGCCGCCGGCCGGACCGCGGGGGACGCCGCCGCTGCCGTCGAAGGCGGCCGAGCCATAGCGGTCGTAGGCCGCACGCTTCTCGGGGTCGCTCAGCACCTCGTAGGCGTGCGAGACCTTCTTGAACATTTCCTCGGACTCCTTGTTGCCGGGGTTCTTGTCCGGGTGGAACTGCACCGCCTTCTTACGGTAGGCTTTCTTCAGCGCGTCGGCTTCGACGCCTTTTTCCACTCCGAGCAGTTCGTAGTAATCTTCTTTTGCGGCCATGGTCAGGAAGCGGCGGGTTGGGCCGGGCCGCTGGAGACTACGACGGACGCGGGCCGGAGCAGGCGGCCATTCAGGCTGAAGCCGGTGCGCACGACAACGAGCACGTGCTCCTCGGGCACCTTGGGGTCGGGCTGGTGGGAGATCGCCTCGTGCTGGTGCGGATCGAACGCCTGGCCGGCCGGGTTGATTTCCTTCAGGCCGTGGCCGGCGAGGGCGGACTTGAGCTGGGTCAGCACCATGTCGACGCCGCCGGTGAGGGTCTTGAGGTCGGCGCCGGGCTGGCGGGAGGCGTTCAGGCCGAGGGCCAGGTTGTCGAGAACGGGCAGCAGGTCCTCCAGCACGCGGCCGATGGCGAAGGAACGCAGCTCGTCCTTCTCGCGGACGGTGCGGCGGCGGAGGTTCTCCATGTCGGCCACGGCGCGCACATAGCGGTCGTAGTTGTCGGCGGCCTCCTTCTTGGCGGCGGCGAGGGGGTCGGTGGGCGCGGCCGCCGGCTGGGCCGCGGCGCCATCAGGCGTCTCAGAAGGAGTGGGGGGGACGGGATTTTCAGTGCTGGCCATGGATATGAACGATCACGGAACCACGCCTTGGGGAAATCTTCAAGCCCGTGCCCAAAGGATCGTGGGTAGAGCTGACCCGCTGGGTCGGCCGCAATTAATCCCTCGGATGGTTGGCACGCAGAGACGCAGAGGGCGCGGAGGTCGAGCCTGTGGGTGTGTTCCGGACCAAATCCCTTCCGAACTCTGTGTTCTCTGCGTCTCTGCGTGCCAAATGTTTGGGTTCGATGATCGCGGCCGGGCCAGCGGCCCAACCCTACCTTCGATCTCTGAGCGTTCCCTCAGGTTTTCAGCCGGATCGTGTGCCGGTCGTCCGCCGTGATCCCCAGCTCTAGGTGGATCGTGCCGGGCGGAAGCCACGGGGCGATCTTGTCAGGCCACTCGACCGCAAGGCAGCACGGCGGGCGCAGGAAATCGTCGAGCATCAGGGCGTCGAGCTGGGCCGGGCCGGTCAGCCGGTAGGCGTCGAGATGGACGAGCGTCCGCGCCGGGCCGCGGTGAACCACGAAGACATTGAAGGTCGGGCTGGTGACGGGCTCGGTGATGCCAAGGCCGCGGGCGAGGCCCTGGACGAAGGTGGTTTTGCCCACGCCCAGATCGCCATGCAGGGCGAGGGTCGCGTCAGCGGGGAGCGCCGCCGCGAGTTGCGCGGCGAGATCCTGGGTCTCTGCGGCGGAGGCGGTGATGGTGCCGGCGCGGAGCTGTTCTAAGATGGGCACGGGTTTAGGCGGGCTCGGGGTTTTCGATAGGGCCTATAGGGCTTATGGGGCCCATAGGGCCTATGCTCCGGGAATTTCAACGCAGGTGCTCGTACCCGTGGTACGCGGCGAGATCGAGCGCGGCGGCGGGCAGCTTTCCAGCCGGCACCAGCCGCCCGATGCAGGTCAGCGGCACCCGGGGAAAAGCCCGGCGCCAGCGGCGCAGGAAGGCGGCACCGTCCGTGTCGCGCGCCAAGGCAAAGACCAACTCGTAATCCTCGCCGTCCGCCAACGCGGCGCGCACATCGCAACCGCGGCGGAGCGGCAGCGTTTTGCCATCGATCGCCACCGCCGCGCCGCGCGGGGTGAGGGCGTGGACGTCCTTCGCGAGGCCGTCGCTGAGATCCATCATCGCGCGCACGGCCTTCTGCCGGGCGAGCCATGCACCCTCGGCCAGGCGGGGTGTGAAGGTGTAGTGGTGCCGGCTCGGGAGGCTACCGCCGAGGCGGCCGGTGACCCAGAGGGAGTCACCAACCCGGGCGCCGGTGCGGGTGACGAACCGCGGGCCGGTGCATTGCCCGAGCAGGGTGAGGCTGGCCGCGAGGGTCCCGTCGGCCTGGGCGATGTCGCCCCCGACAATGGGCACGCCATGCTGGCGCGCGCAGGCGGCGAGGCCGCGGTAGAAACCCTCGAGCCAGCGGAGGCTGACGCGCGGGTCGAGCGTAAGGGCGAGCACGGCCGCGGTGGGCCGGCCGCCCATCGCCGCGAGGTCGCTGAGGTTGCGCTTGAGCAGTTTGGCGCCGACGGCGCGCGCGGGCACGGCATCATTGAAGTGCCGCGGATAGACCACCGGGTCGACGGTGATGAGCTGGCGTCCCTTGGCCGCCGGCAGCACGGCGCAGTCGTCGCCGATACCGAACGGTGTGCGGGGCGACACCGGCCCAAGCCACCGCTGGATCAGCGCGATCAGGCGCTCCTCGCCAAGGGCGGCGACGGACTCGCGGACAGAGCGGGTGAAGGGGGACATGATTAAATCGTTCTCGTTCTCCTGCTCGTTCTCGTTCTCCCAGTCTTCCGGATCAAATCTATCCGAAAACGAGAAGGAGTAGGAGAACGAGAACGAACGGGCTAACCTCATTGATTCACGCCCGCGTAGATCAAAAACACCGAGTTCAGGTTGAAGATCCCGTGGGCGATCATGGTCACGGCGATGTTGCCGGTGCGCTCGTAGGCGAGGGAGAAGACCACGCCGAGGACCACGAGGGGGACGAAGCTGGCGAGATTGGCGTGCAGGGCGCCGAAGATAAGGGCCGGGACCAGCAGGCCGGCCCAGCGGGGCAGGTGCTGGCGGGCAAAGCGAAAGAAGCCGCGGCGGAAGACCAGTTCCTCCGTGACGGGGGCCACCACGACGGCGAAGAAGATCAGCAGCGCGGCAAAAGCCGGAGATTTATTCGAGATGAAGGTGTCCACGAGCGACTGCGGCGCGGCCTCCACCCCGAACAGTTCGAGCAGGCCCTGCCAGACCAGGGCCGTGCCGCTGAGCAGCGGCAGCACGATCAGGAAGGTGACGAGCCCTGCGGCGAAGGGCAGACGCTGCGCGGCCTCGGGCGCGGGGTTGAAATAATCGAAGGTCGGGCGAAACGGCCGCAGGAAGCGGAACGCGCCGCAGCCGGCGAGGGCACCCACCTGGGCCGCCAGTCCGGCGAGGATCTGGGACTGCTCGGTCAGCGGCCCGAGTTTTTTCAGGGCGTAGACCACGCCTGCCTGGAAGAGCAGGGCGCACAGCACGATGTACCAGACAAACATCAGGAAATCGACCCACGTGATCGCCCACACCGTGAGGTGCTTCACGGGCGGCTGCGCGCGGGCGGCCGGGCTGAACGCGACGCGCCAGAGCAGCACGAGCCCGGCGAGCATCATGACCAGCTCAAGGCAGATGGCGGCGATGGCCGTGGACGTGACGGGGATCTCGGGCATGGAGCGCAAGTGCGGCGGGTTTTCCGTCGCGGTGCAAGGATGACGGTTTGAGGGTAGGGCGGGACGGTTTCGGCCCGCCGCGATGACTTCGGGCCACTTTTTGCCACAGGCACAGAGAACGGAGGGGGACATGGGGTCTCCGATGCCCAAGCCGCTTTGGCCACGAAAAGGCACAAAAAATTCTCCGGCTCCGGCCAAGTCGCCATCGCGCTTATAAGCGCACGGGAGACCCTATTCGCAGCCCCGGAAATTTTCGCGCCTTTTTGCGGCCAATAATTCCGAGGCTTGGGCTCCGTGACCTCCGCTGCTCTGTGTGCCAAACTTTCGAAAACAATCG
This sequence comes from Opitutus sp. GAS368, assembly GCA_945903545.1. Taxonomy (GTDB): domain Bacteria; phylum Verrucomicrobiota; class Verrucomicrobiia; order Opitutales; family Opitutaceae; genus CAIYFD01. Next base: position 4,846 of record CAMDOO010000068.1, read on the forward strand.
CGGCCGGCCCAGCGGGCCAGCCCTACCCGCAAGCCAGGGCGGCTGGGGACAGCCGCCCCTACCTCAGAGAATCTTGCCGTTCTGGAAGACCACGCGGCCGTCGACGATCGTGACCTTCACGCGACCGGTCATGGTCTGGCCGGTCCAGGGCGAGTTGCTCGACTTGCTGAAGCCGGCCTTGGCGTCGTACTTCCACTTCTCGGCGGGATCGAAGAGGCAGAGATCGGCGGCGGCACCGGGCGCGAGCGTGCCAGCGGGGAGCTTCAGGATGTTGGCCGCGCGGCGGGTCATCAGGTCGATCAGGTGGGGCAGCTTGAACTTGCTGCGGCGGACGAGGACATCAAGGCACACGGGCAGCGCGGTCTCGAGGCCGAGGATGCCGTTCGGGGCGTAGTCGAACTCCTTGTCCTTCTCGTAGTCGGTGTGCGGCGCGTGGTCGGTGCCGATGCAGTCGAGCGTGCCGTCGCGCAGGCCCTCGATGATCGCCAGGCGGTCATCTTCGGTCCGCAGCGGCGGGTTCATCTTGAAGTGGGTGTCGTAGGTCGCGAGGGCGTCGTCGGTCAGGGCGATGTGGTGCGGCGTGGCCTCGGCGGTGATCCGGGCGCCGCGCGACTTCGCGCGGCGGATGATGTCGATCGAGAACTTCGAGGAGATGTGCTGGCAGTGGATGTGGCCGCCGGTGTACTCGGAGAGGACGACGTTGCGGGCGACGATCAGGTCCTCGGCGGCATTGGGCCAGCCGCGGAGGCCGAGGCGGGTGGACATCACGCCCTCGTTCATCACCGCGCCCTGGGTCATCGAGGCATCCTGGCAGTGGTCCATCACCGGCAGGTCGAACATCTTGGCGTACTCGATCGCGCGGCGCATGAGCTCGTTGCTCTGCACGCAGTCGCCGTCATCGGTGATCGCCACGACGCCGGCGCGCTTGAGCGAGCCGATGGGGGCGAGGGCCTGGCCCTTCATGCCGACGGTGATGCAGCCGGTGGGGAGGACCTTGACGACGGCGTCGCGCTCGACGGCGTCCTGGATGAACTGGATCGTGCCGGCGTTGTCGGCCGGCGGCGACGTGTTCGGCATGCAGACGACGGTGGTGAAACCGCCGGCGGCGGCGGCGCGGGAACCGGTGGCGATGGTCTCCTTGTGCGTCTGGCCCGGCTCGCGAAAATGGACGTGGATGTCGACGAGGCCCGGGCAGGCGACGAGACCCTTGCCGTCGATCTTCTTGGCCCGCTTCTTGTCGGCGGCGGAGAGCGAGGCGGCGAACTTGCCGTCGCGGATGAAGACATCGCCGACCGCATCCCGCTTGCTGGCGGGATCGATGACGCGGGCGTTGGTTATCCAGAGGGAAGGCATGGCGAAGGCTAGTGACAGGTGACGGGTGACGAGTGACGAGAGCCGGTCACTCTTCCGTGCAAGGGTTGGATTGCGAAGTTCATGTTCTCGTCACTCGTCACTCGTCACCTGTCACTCGTCACTGGCCGCTCCCGGCTGCCACGGTCTCGGGTTGCCCACCCGAGCAGAGATACAGCACCGCCATGCGCACCGCGATGCCGTTGGTCACCTGCTCGAGGATCACGCTGCGGTCGCCATCGGCGAGCTCGCTGTCGATCTCGACGCCGCGGTTGATCGGGCCGGGGTGCATGATGATGGCCTTGGGGTGGAGCCAGCCGGCGCGGGTCTTGTTCAGGCCGAACATGCTCGTGTACTCGCCAAGCGAGGGGAAGTGGCTGCTGGTCTGGCGCTCGTGCTGGATGCGGAGGAGCATCACGACCTCGGCGTCGGCGAGGGCGCTGCGGAGGTCGTAGGAGACGTTGACGCCCATGCCGGTGAACCAGTGCGGCACGAGGGTGGCGGGGCCGACGAGGGTGACATTGGCGCCGAGCTTGGTGAGGGCGTGGATGTTGGAGCGGGCGACGCGGCTGAAGAGGATGTCGCCGAGGATGACGACCTTGCGGCCCTGGAGGGAGCCGAGGTGCTCCAGCATGGTGAACGTGTCGAGGAGGCCCTGGGTCGGGTGCTCGTGCGCGCCGTCGCCGGCGTTGATCACGGGGATGTCGAGGATGCGGGAGAGGTAGAGGGGAGAGCCGGCGGCGGCGTGGCGGATGACAATCATGTCCGCCTGCAGGGCCTGAATGTTCTGGGCGGTGTCGCGGAGGGTCTCGCCCTTGGTGGTGCTGGAGCTGGAGCCCTCGACGGCGATGACGTCGGCGCTGAGGCGCTTGGCGGCCATGTCGAACGCCATGCGGGTGCGGGTGCTGGGCTCGAGGAAGAGGTTGACGATGGTCTTGCCGCGGAGGGCGGGGACCTTCTTCACGCTGCGGCCGAGGATGCGCTTGAAGGCGGCCGCGGTGGCGTGGATCTGCTCGATCTCCTCGCGGGAGAGCTGCTCGATCGTCAGGAGATGGCGGCGGGTCCAGGGCATGTCAGAGGGCGGATGGCGGAAGGCAGAGGGCGGACGGCGGTCGGGTCAACTCAGGCGGTTTTGAAAGTGATCGAATCCTTCGCCGGATTGGTCGGGTCGAGGCGGACGCGGATCTTCTCGCCCGGGCCGGTGGCGAGGGTCAGGCCGGTGTAGGTGGCGGCGATGGGGAGGGCGCGGCCGCCGCGGTCGACGAGGACGGCGAGCTCGACGGTCTCGGCGCGGCCGTGGTCGAAGAGCTCGTCGAGGGCGGCCTTGACGGTGCGGCCGCTGAAGAGGACGTCATCGGCGAGGATGACATGGGCCCCGTGGACATCGCCGGGAATCATCGTGGCGGGGTATTCCTTGGGGATGGGATTGAGGCCGTTGTCGTCGCGGTGGAAGGAAACGTCGACGATCCCCGGCCGGGCGCGCATGGAGGCCGGAGGTTCGCCCCGCGACAGGCTGAGGGCCAAGCGGCGGGCGAGCTCGATGCCGCCGGCGGCGATGCCGAGGATCAGGAGGGGCCGCGGGGCCGGGTGGCGGTCGGAAATGGCGGCGGCCAGCCGCTCAATCGCAGCGTGGATCTCCGGGGAACCGACGGTCTTCGCTTTGGCCACGAACGCGAGTTGTGAAGGCTCGCGTTGGCGGTGGGAAGGATTTTCTGCGTGCGACACATTCGTCCAAACCTATTAATCGCGGATTTGAGCCCTGTCGCTGCGCTCGGTAACACGAATTACATGGATTCGGAATCGGGAGGATGGGGTGGGGAATCGCTCTGCTCCAGCCAATCATCCAATGCGAGGTCGTCGGACAGGATCTTTCCGCCCCGGTAATCCGGAGCGAGGAGTGCGTTGTAGCCGGGCTCGGCGAAACGCTGACAGTGGAGCAAAACCTTCGCCTTCTGGCCGGGCGCGCGCACGAGGCGACCGAGGGCCTGGTTCACCTTGGTCATCCCGGGGATCTGGTAGACGCGGCGAAACGCCTCTTCGCGACCGAGGGGGGCGAACTCCTTCAGCTTCGCGCGCTGCACGGCGTTCACCTCGGGCAGGGCCGGGCCGACGACCATCGCGTGCGTCACGCGGCCGCCGAGTTGGTCGATGCCCTCGGAGAAACTTGAGCCAAGCACGAGAAAGAGCGCGTCGGCACCGGTGAGCGATGCCTCCACCCAGGCGGTCTGGGCGGCGAGGTCCGATTGGCGCGGTTGCAGGGCAACGCGCAGCGCGGGCGCGAGCGTGCCGATCTCACGTTGGATTGCTTCGGCGTAGGCGTAGCTGGGGAAGAAGACGGCGACGGGCGCGGCGGACGCCTGTCGGAGGGTGATCACCGTCGCGGCGGTAAGCGGGTAGTGGCGCGACCGGTGCTGGAAGGTCGTGTCCACTCGCGCGTCGTAGGCCACGTCGTAGGCACCCTCGCGCCAGGGGGTGGCGGCCCGGACGGTCTCGGGCAGGGCCGCGGCGGCGTCCTCCTCGACCTTCAGCAGCCCGGCGGCGCTGGTGAGCTTGGCGAAGAGCTTCTTGGTCTCGCGCTTGTTCAGCGACCCGAGCCGGTCTGTCCCGGGCAATTCCGGCTTGGCCGGGGGAGCCATCTCCGGGGGCGCGTCGAGACCACAGGCGGCGGCAAAATGGGCGTCGGGTCCGAACGTGGCCGAGGCCAGGATTACGCCGCCGAATTCCCGGAGCGTGGTGCCGATCGCCGTCGCGGCGGCGAGGCAGGTAATCGCGAGCTCGCCCGCGCGCGGACTCCACCAGAGGCGCGGCAGATCGATGGCGCCGAGCTCCTCGGCGACGGCGGCCGTTTCCCAGAGGGCGCTGGCCGTGGTCGGGGCCAGCGGGGCGTAGTCGAGGGGCGAGCCGTTGAGCTGGCTCGCGACCTCGCTGAGGAGGTGACGGGCGTGGTCCTCGGCCTCAAGCGAGAGCGCATCGGTGTGGGCCAGCGTCTCGAGGAAATGCGTCCAGGCGTCCCAAGTGTTGCGCAGCCGGAGCGGCGGGCGGGCGCGACGCAGGTCGGCGGCGACGCCCGCGGCCTCGAGCCCGGTGAAGACATGGGAGAACCCATCGGCGGCGCGGGAGGGCAGGTTGTGCGCCTCGTCGACCACCAGCAGCGTGCGGGCTGGATCGTAGCCGGGCTGGGCGCCGAAGAGCCCGCGATGCCGCGGTGAGAAGACGTAGTTGTAGTCGCCGATCCACACGTCCTGGAAGGCGAGGGCGGTCCGCGTGATCTCGTACGGGCAGATCACCGCGTGGCGGCCGGCGGCGCGGAGCGACTCGAGATCCTTCGCGGCCAGCTCGTCGAGGTGGAAGCGGGAGAGCCCGCTCGCGACCCAGCGCTCGCCGATGCCGTCGAGGTAGCGGCAGCTCTCGCGCACGCAGTGAAAGACCGTGTTCACGCAGTGCTCGGACTTGCTGCGGACTTGCCAGGTCGCCACGCCGCGGGGCGTCGCGGAAGTGACAGGTGACAAGTGACAAGTGACAGGATCGGAGGTGTCCCGGCGTTCAACCGTCACCTTTCCGCTTTCAGCCGCGCTGTCGGTCATTGCTGCCAGCGTTAGGACGACTTGGAGTTGGCCGGTGGATTTGCTGGTGAGGTAGATCAGGCGCTCGAGGTGGCCGGTGCGGAGGAGGTCGAGGGCGCATTCGAGGAGGACGCCGGTCTTGCCGAAACCGGTGGGGGCCTCGAAGAACACCGGGGCGCGGGCGCGTTGCAGGGCTGACGACAAGTCGGCCCGGGTCGTCTCCTGGCCGGAGCGCAGCGAGGCGAACGCCGGCCGGAAGCTCAGAGTGCGCAGCCGCTCGCGGGCGCGGAGCCGGGCGGTGAGAAACTCCGCGACCGCCTCGAGCCGGGCCTGGAACAGCACGTCGTCCGCCGGCGTGAGCGCGACCGTCTGCGACAGCCCGCTGTCGGCCTCGACGAAGAGCAACTCGGCGCGCAACCGGGCCGGGGAATTGTCAACTGATAGTTGACATTCCGGGGGCCGCTCCGCCGGTGCCTCAGCGGGAGTGTCAACTGTTAGTTGACGTTTCGGAGAGCGGGTGGGGGGCCCGGGGTGGGCGAGCCGGGCCAGCGCGGCGCGGTGGAGGGCGAGGTAGGTGGCGAGCTGGATGAAGTAGGCGGGGTAGGTGGCGCGGAGTTCGGCCTCGGGGAGCGGGAGGGCGCGGGTGACGGTCTTGATCTCGCGCAGGATCTGGACGCCGTTTTCGGGGATCAGCTGGTCGATGCGGCCGGCGAGGGTCAGGACCCAGCCGCGGTGGGCGACCTGGCCCGCGATCACGACCTCGAAGGTGGCGGCCGGGTTTTCGCCGGCGGTGCGGGTTCTCAGCTGCTGGTGCCAGTGCGTGCCGAGCTGGGCGCGCCAGATACCCTGTGGGCCGCCGCGGCTGTCCCCACGCGGGCCGATCGTGAAATCGGAAAAATCCCCTACACCCAAGGAGGCGGTGCGGTGGTCGAGGCTGAATTGCATCGGTGCGGAGGCTCCACGGAATACGGGTGCGGGTTTCGGGCTACCACGAAAAACATCGGGTCCGGAAATTTAACCGCGGATTTCACGGATTCCACGGATCAGAGAGGGCGTTTCATTCGATCCGGATGATTGGCCGCAAAAAGACGCAGAGGGCGCAAAAATGGGAACCGTTCCGGGTGGGGCACCCGGACTACACCATGAGCTATAAATGTCGGGGTGCCCTCACCCTGAGATCCGCGCTTTTTTGGCGCCTTCTGCGCCTTTTTGCGGCCAAACGCTGGCTACTCGGGCAGGATCTCCGTGAAGCCGCGGAGGTAGTCCTCGAGGCGGCGGAGGCGGCGGGCGACCTCGGCGGGCGGGGCGGTTTGTTCGGCGACCGGTTGGCGGAGGATTTTTTCCGTGGCGGCCCGGTCGGCGGCGGGGAGCCGGGCGAGCCATTCCTCGCGGACGGGGTAACCCTCGTCGCGGCTGAAGCAGTAGAGGCTCTTGAAGTAGACGATGTCGGGGCGGGTGCCCGCGGCGAAGGCGGCGAAGGCGGTGCGCAGCAGCGCCGCGATCTTGGGGTGGCTTTCCTCCGGGCCGGGGTGGCGCTTGATCAGGGAGGCGAAGTTCGAGGCGAAGAGCAGCGTCTCGTAGTCGCGGCCGATGGCCTCGGGCCGGTGGAGCAGGCGCGCCTCCTTGACGAACCAAGTGCGGCCCTCGTTGGTGGCCTCGAGGAGCAGGGCGGCCTCGTCGAAGAGGTCGAGCGGATGGTTGACCGCGGCGCCACCGGAGGCCCGTTTCGGCGCGGCCGGGGCGCGCTTGGGGAGGCGCTGCAGGACGTGGAGCAGGCCTTTCTCTCCCGAGAAAACCGTCAGCGCGACAAAGGAGTCCGAGGGCGGTCGCTTATGCAGGACGAAAACGTCGGTCGTGAGGGTGGCGCCGGGCATGGGGATTAAATCGTTCTCGTTCTCCTACTCGTTCTCGTCCTCAAAATGATCGACCGGATCGGAATCGGTTTCGAGAACGAGAACGAGTAGGAGAACGAGAACGATTACTTCGCCTGCGGAGGCAACGGCCAGGGCGGCAGCACGGAGCCGCCGGAGATGATCATCTTCATGCCGTCGCTGACGGGCATCTCGAGTTCGATTACTTTTTCGGCGGGCAGGAAGATCAGGAAGCCGCTCGTCGGGTTGGGCGTGGTGGGGATAAAGACGGCGCGCAACTGGCCGCCGACCCGGTGCTCGAGTTCGCCGGTCTCGCGGCTGGTGAGGAAACCCATGGACCAGGCGCCCTCGTGCGGAAACTGGATGAGGACGACCTTGTTGAAGAGGTCGCGCTTCTGGGCGCTGAAGGTGCTGATGATCTGCTTGACCGTCTTGTAGACCGGGCGGACGCCGGGGATGCCCTCGAGGAAGCGTTCGCCGGCCTGGAGGAAGAACTTGCCCAGCACGTAGCGCGAGACGTAGCCGAGCAGCGTGATCAACGCGATGGTGATGACCGTGCCGAGCAGATCCCAGAGGAGGGTCAGCCGGGGTGCATCCAGATATTCCTGGGGAACGTAGAAAAACAGGACCGAGCGGAAATTACCGCCGACGAGGTCGATGACCTTGCCGAAGGCCCAGACGGTGACGACCAACGGAGCCACCAGGAAAAGCCCGGAGAAGAAAGCGTGGCGCAGGGAGGCGAGGCGGGTCGTGGAGCTCATGGTCGAAGGACAGTGTCAGCAAGGGGCGGGCCGGGGCCAAGTCATTTGGGTCGAGGGTAGGGGCGGCTGTCCCCAGCCGCCCTCGATCCAGGGCGCGCGGGGACACGCGCCCCTACCTTGTCTTCAGTCGGAAATCGGGCAGCGCGCCCGCGGCGCGCAGTAGACGCATCGCGCGGGCCTCGGCGGCACGCATGGTTCGCTTCTTGGCGGGGACGAGGTCGTCGTAGCCGGCGAGGTGCAGCCAGCCGTGCACGACGTAGAGGGTGAGCTCGGCGGCGAAGTCGCGCCGGCCGCGCTGGCGGGTGGCGGCGTCGGCGGACACGCAGATTTCGCCGGCGGCGCCGAGCGCGGGATCGCCCTCGAAGGTGATGACATCGGTCACGGTCGGATCGCCGAGATAATCACCGTGCATGCGGGCGAGGGCGGCATCGGTCAGGAAGACGATCGAGAGCTCGCCCGGCGGGCAGCCGCCGCGGAATTTTTTCGCCGCGGTGTCGAGCGCCCCGATCGCGGCCGTCACGGCCCGACGGTCGAGGCGGAGGCGCCGGTGGCGGTTGGCGATGGCGATGGGGCGCATGGGGGGATGAAAATCGTTCTCGTTCTCCTACTCGTTCTCGTTCTCAAAACCGATTTCGATCCGGTCGATCATTCGAGAACGAGAACGAGTAGGAGAACGAGAACGATGGAAGCAGCCAGCCCTCACGCCTTCGCCTCAAAACCCGGCGCCGCCGGCATGCCCGGATAGGCCACACGCGAATGCAGCATGTTGAGCAGGGTGAAGACGAAGCTGTTCTTTACCTGGGCGAGGTCGGAGAAGGTCAGGGGCGCCTCGTCGAACTGGTGCTCGGCGATGCGGTTGCGGATCAGGGTGTCGACGAGCTCGCCGAGATTCTCCGGGGTGACGTGGCGCAGGCTGCGGGTGGCGGCCTCGACGGCGTCGGCGAGGGAGATGACGGCGCTTTCCTTGGATTGGGGGCGCGGGCCGTCGTAGCGGAAACCTTCCTCGAGCACGGGGTGAACCGGGCCGGTGAAGGGCACGGAGCTGCCGGGGACGGGCGGCACGGTGCCGTGGCCGCAGGCTTTGAGGTAGAAGAAGCGGATGAGCGTGGTGCCGTGGTGCTGGCTGATAACATCGCTCACGGCGCGCGGCAGGCGGTGGCGGCGGGCGAGGTCGAGGCCGTCGGTGACGTGGGCCTTGATGATGCGGGCGGACTCGGCGGGGGTCTTGCCGTCGTGGGGATTGGTGCCGGTGCGCTGGTTCTCGGTGAAGAACTCGGGGTGGGCGATCTTGCCGATGTCGTGGAAGAGGGCGCAGATGCGGGCGAGGAGCGGGTTGGCGCCGATGGCGTTGCAGGCGTTCTCGGCGAGCTGGGCGACGACGAGCGAGTGGTGGTAGGTGCCGGGCGCCTCGATCTGCATGCGTCGGAGGAGCGGGTGGTTGAAGTCGGTCAGCTCGAGCAGGGTGATGTCGGTCGTGCGCTTGAACAGGCTCTCGAGCACGGGGAGCATGCCGACGACGAGCACGCCGGTGAGGAGGCCGCTGGCGAGGCCGGCGCCCATCTGGAGGAGGAGGGCGAGGCGGTCGGTGCCCTCGGCGAGGCCGATCACGGCGGCGAAGGCGGCGACGGTGAAGCCGCCGGCGCCGGCGGCGCGGACGACGCGGCCGCGCTTGCTGACGTCACGGCAGGTGGAGATCGCCACCATTGAGGCGAGGAAGGTCACGACCAGCAGGTCGAGCCGGTTGCCGTAGATCACGCCGGTGAAGATCGAGATCAGCAGGGCCATGAAGATGCCGGAGCCGGCGTCGATCAGGATGGCGACGATCAGCGGGGCGAGGGCGGTCGGGGCGATGTAGGGCAGGGTCGAGGCCCAGGCGCTGTTCTGCTGGAAGAACTGGAGGTCGAGGAGAGAGTAGGTGAGGCGGACGAGCGCGAGGTTCGCGATCACGACGAGGGCGAGGAGGGCGAGGCGGCCGTTGCTCTGGAAAGTTTCCCGGTCCTCGAGGCGGATGTAGAAGGTGCACGCGATGACCATGGCGAGCACGAGGAGCACGCGGCCGAAGAGGCGCTGGTCGGCGTCGCGGCCGGTCTCGCCGTTTACCAGCAGGTGCTGGCGCTGCGCCATCAGCATCTCGTATTGCTCGGCGGTCACGCGGGTCTCGGGCTCGATGAGGGTCTGGCCGCGCTCGACGGCGACGGAGACGGGCTTGAGGGCTTTGAGGGCCTCGGTCTCGCGGGCCTTGGTCGCGGCGGCGTCGAAGACGATGTTGGGGGTGACGCCGCTGCGCAGGAGGCGGAAGAGGGCCGGAGTGAAGGATCTGGCCGGGCCCTCGGCGGTGAGGTTGGCGCGCAGGTAGGTGAGGGCCTGCTCGAGGGACTGCACGGGGCGCTGGGCGATCTCGCCGGTGGGGCGCAGGACCTGGAAGACGGTGACACTGTTGGCGGCGCCGGACTGGACGAGGGAGCCGTCGTGGATGCCCTCGGTGTTCAGCTCGCGGAGCAGGGTGAGGCCGCTTTCGATGAGGGTGAGGCGGAGCTTGGCGTCGCCGGCGCCGAGGAGGGCCATGGCATCCTCGGGGGCGGCGCGGTAGGAGCCGCGGAGGTTGAATTCCTCGACGAGCGCGGTGAGGGCCTCGGTGCGGGCGCCGACGTTGGGGGCGTTGGGCGGGAAGGCGCGCTCGAAGCGCTCCAGCTGGGTGAGCAGGTCGCGGAGGTCGCGCTCATAGCGCTGGAAGGCCTCCAGCTCGAGCCGGTACACCGGGGGCACGCGGTTGCGGACGGCATCGCTGGAGGCGCGGGTCCGCTCCTGGCTGACGTAGCTGAAGGAGCTGCTGGCGGCGACGCGGACGGTGGCGAGCTGGCCGGGCAGGACCGGCAGGTTGACGGTGGAGACGCCGACGTAGCTGATGACCACGATGGCCGCGACGGTGGCGAGGAAGATGAGGGCGGTGACGATCCGGCTGCGCTCGAAAAGCCCGCGGGCGGCGAGGGTGGCGGCGGAGGGCCCGGCGGGCGGGTCGCCGGCGAGGCCGCCGCGGAGGAGCTTCAGGTTTTGGCGAAGCGACATGGCGGCAATCAGCGGCGGCGCTTGGCCGGGCGGCTGAGCTTGCGGGCGGTGGCGTCGAGCCGGTCCCAGGTGGAGGCGAGGGCCTGCGGGAGGATGCGGGTCTGGCCGAGGACGGGCATGAAGTTGTTGTCGCCGTTCCAGCGCGGGACGATGTGCGCGTGGAGGTGCGGGATGCTGCCGCCGGAGGCCGAGCCGAGGTTGAAGCCGACGTTGTAGCCGTCGGGCTTCATGGCGGCGTGGAGGAGCTTTTTCGCGAAAACGATGATCTCCATCAGGTCGGCGCGCTCGGCCGGGCGGAGCTTCTCCAATTCGCTGACCTCGCGGAAGGGCACGGCAAGGAGATGGCCGGGGTTGTAGGGGTACCGGTTGAGGACGAGGTAGGAGAGCTTGGACCGGTAGATGATCAGCGCGGCGCGGTCGTCGCCTTGGGCGGGCAGTTCCTTGAAGGTCTTGGCGAGGTCGCCATCGCGGGGCGCCTCGATGTAATCCATGCGCCAGTAAGGGTGGAGCTGCTTCATGTCCGTTCCGGTGGGGGGGGCGGGACGGGGACGAAAA
>CAMDOO010000069.1 GCA_945903545.1 Opitutus sp. GAS368
GGGCGCCCGCGGACGCCGGTAATCCGAATTGCTCTGCCGTCGGCAACTCGTGTTGGCCGGCAAGACGGCGAGCGGTGGCTGAGGCGCGGTGCAACAATAGTGTTTTGCCGCGGCGGCAAAACACGCGGACGACCTCGCGTTTTTCAATCTGCTTGGAGGCGAAGCGGGGAAAGCGCTCCGGGGTGCCGGCCTTGGCGGCGGCGCAGAATGATTGCACCGGACATTCCCCGCAGCGCGGGGAATGTCGCACGCAGAGCGTGGCGCCGAGTTCCATCATCGCCTGGTTGTGGTCGCCAGGCTCGGCCGGGTTCAGCAGCTCGTGCGCGAGCGGGGAGAAGACCTTCGCGGCGGTTGCGCTGTCCGGAAAAAGCTTCGGGTCGGCGGTGAGCCGGGCGAGGATGCGCACCACGTTGCCGTCGACGCAGGCGACCGGCGCGCGGAATGAAATGCTGGTGATCGCAGCGGCGGTGTACGGGCCCACTCCCGGCAGCTCGCGCCAGGCCTCAGGTGTGGTCGGCGGGGCCGGCAGCTCGGCGACGGCCCGGGCGAGCCGGTGGAGGTTGCGGGCGCGCGAGTAGTAGCCGAGTCCCTCCCAGAGCCGCAGCACGCGGGCCTCGGTCGCGGCGGCGAGGGCGGCAAAGTTGGGAAGCTCCGTCTGCCAGCGTGCGAAGTAGGGCAGGACCGTCTTCACCTGCGTCTGCTGCAGCATGAACTCGCTCACGACCGTCTTGTACACCGATGGCGCCTCCCGCCAAGGCAGGGACCGGGCATTGGCGCGGTACCAGTCCAGCAGCGCCCGTCCGAAGCGGGCTCGGGTGGCGGGTGTGGCCAGTGACGAGTGACGGGTGACGGGTGACAAGCCGGGCTAGTGACGAGTGACGGGTGACGCGTGACAAGCATTCCCTGCGCTGGCGGTCTCGTCACTCGTCACTTGTCACCCGTCACCCTTTCTGACCATTAAGCCCCCATGCCCAAGCCGCCCTCCGGGGAAGAAGAAGCACCGAAGAAAATCGCCTCGTACACCGTCAAGCTCTCCGACGAGCAGATGGCGAAACTCGGTGCGTGGCTGGCGGCCAAGGGCTGGACCGCGTTCGAGGTGGGCTACACGCGCTTCGCCTACCGGGCCGACCACCTCAAGGTCAACGTCAGCGCCTACACCAGCGGCAAGGTCGTCATCGCCGGCAAGGGCACCGAGGACTTCGTGCGCGACGTGATCGAGCCCGAGATCACGGGCGCGGCCAAGCTCGGCTACGACGAGGTGCTGCATCCCGACTGGTTCGAATCGCATGCCGGCCTCGACGAGAGCGGCAAGGGGGACTTCTTCGGCCCCGTGATCGCGGCGACCGTGATCGCCGACAAGGACGCGATCGAGGCCTGGCGCAAGGCGGGAGCGCAGGACTCAAAGAAGATGGCCGAGAGCAAGATCCTGGAGCTCGACCGGCTGATCCGCACAACCAAGGGCGCGGTGGCCGAGACCTGCTTCTGTCACACTATGGCCCGCTATAACGAGCTGATGAGCCGGCCGTACCAGAGCCTGAACAAGCTCCTCGCCTGGCAGCACGCCACCGCGCTGAAGAATGCCCTCGACCGCAAGATCGTCCCATGGGGCCTGCTCGACCAGTTCAGCGAGCAGCCGCTGGTGCAGCGCGAGCTGAAGAAAATGCGCCCCGAGCCCTTCGACCTGCGGATGCGCACCAAGGCGGAAGAGGACCCGGTGGTCGCGGCGGCCTCGATCGTGGCCCGCGCCGAGTACGTGCGCCAGATGCACGCGCTCTCAAAGAAATTCGGGGCGCAACTGCTGAAGGGCGCCAGCGCCCAAGTGAAGGTGCAGGCGGCGGAGATCATGCGGAGGTTCGGCGCCCGCGCGCTGGGTGATTTCGCCAAGCTTCATTTCCGCACGGCCTATGAGGTCGTGGTGGCTGAGGGAAAACTCGCCGAATTGCCGCTCCCCGAGCCGCGCGAGAAGACCGAGTTCAAGCACCTCTGAGCCGGGGTCGTCCGCCCATGCCGAAGCGCCGTCAGCTCCGCGGGTTTGACCTGAAGCAGATCGAGGGTGTCTCCGGCCTGATCGGCGTGGACGAGGCCGGACGCGGCGCGCTGGCCGGTCCGGTGGTGGCCGGCGCGGTGCTCGTCACGCGCGAATTCCTCGAGGGCCGCTGGGCGGTGGGTCGCGGTGGCCGAGTCAACGACTCGAAGCAGCTCGAGGCGGCCGAGCGGGAGGCGCTCTGGGCGGAGTTCGAGGAGCTTGCCGCCACCGGCCAGATCCATGCCCAGTTCGGCGTGGCCGGGGTGGAGGAGATCGAGCAGTTCAACATCCTCGGGGCGACCAAGCTCGCGATGCGCCGCGCCCTCGCGGGCATCTATCCGCCGGACGCCTTCGCACGGAAGACCGAGCCCGACCTGTTTTCCTCGGCCGACGAGATCGCAAATTTCCAGCCGACCGTCTCCGCCCGCATCCTGATCGACGGCCTGCCCCTGCGGAATTTTCCGTACCCGCACACGGGCCTCGTCAACGGCGACGCCCGTTCGCTCTGCATCGCGATGGCCTCGATCGTGGCCAAGGTGACGCGCGACCGGCTCATGACCGAGCTGGCGGCGAAGCATCCCGGCTACGGCTTCGACCGGCACAAGGGCTACGGTACCGAGGACCATCGCGAGGCTGTGCTGCGCATCGGCCGCTGTCCGCAGCACCGTGAGCTTTTCCTGCGCAAGCTCCTCGCCGGGCGGGTCGACCCGGGGCAGCTGGATCTTCTGGGGTAGGTGATCGAAATCGTTCTCGTTCCCATACTCGTTCTCGTTCTCCAAGTCCGATTTCCGGTGGGATTCAGCGCGATTAGGATCCGAGAACGAGAAAGAGTAGGAGAACGAGAACGATTGGTCGCGGTTGACCCGGCCCGACACCTCCACCAAAACCCCCGCCCATGGCCGGCAAGAAGCACTCCTCCCTCGATCGCGTCCTCGGCCGCCTGGATTCGCTCGATTCGGTGAACCTCGCGAACCTGGTCCAGCGCCTGGCGCGCGAGCGCGGGATCTTCGAGCAGGTCTTCAACACCCTCCAGGAGGGCGTGCTGGTGATCAACGGCGCGGGCACGATCGAGTACGCCAACACCGCCGCCGAGCGCCTGATCGCGGTCGGCTCCGATGAACTCACCGGCCAGACGCTCTGGCGGCTCGTGCCCGGCCTGCTGCCAAGCCTATCCGCCGGCGGCGACGAGGCCGGGGGCGCCGCGCTGCCCTTGGTGGCCCGCGAGTTTGAGCTGACCTACCCCGAGCCACGCACGGTGCGGCTGAACCTCGTGCCCTTCCACCCGGACGGCCGGAGTGGCCCGCCGCGGCACGTGGTCATCTTGTCGGACATTACCGGCGACAAGCGCAGCACCGAACAGCGCATCGAGGACGAGCGCACCTCCTCAATCCTCCTGCTCGCGGCCGGGGTCGCCCACGAGCTCGGCAACCCGCTCAACTCGCTGACCATCCACCTCCAGCTCCTCGAGCGGAAACTGAAGAAACTAAAGGTGGGCAAGGACACGGAGGACCTTGCCACTTCCGTTGGCATCTGTCGCGACGAGGTGCGGCGGCTTGACGGCATCATCAGCCATTTCCTCGAGGCCATCCGCCCGCGTCCGCCCGACCTGGCGGAGACCGACGTGACGGAGGTCCTCGCCGAGGTGCTGCGTTTCCAGCAGCAGGAGTTCGCCGACCGGGGCGTCGCGGTGGAGGCCGAGACCCCGCACGCGCTCCCGCCGATCATGGCCGACCGCAACCAGCTCAAGCAGGTTTTCTTCAACGTGAACAAGAACGCGATGGAGGCGATGCAGCCCGGCGGCCGGCTCCGCATCCGGTCGCGGTCGGACGACGATTACGTCTACCTGTTGTTCGCGGACAGCGGTTCGGGCATCAAGCAGGAGGACCTGCTGCGCCTGTTCGAGCCTTACCACACCACCAAGTCGGGCGGGCACGGGCTCGGGCTGATGATCGTGCGCCGCATCATGCGCAGCCACGGCGGCCAAGTGGGCGTGGAGAGCAAGGAGGGCGTCGGTACGGTCGTGACGCTGCAGTTCCCGCGCAAGGACCGCCGGGTGCGGATGCTGGCGAGCTAGGGCTGGCAGGTTGGTTCGAGATGTAGCCGGGGTCGTTGACCCGGATCCGATCCGCCGGCCTCACCGCGGCCAGCTACACGCAATCACAAACCCGCCGGACTACTTCTGGGCCGGAGCCGGGGTCGCCGGGGCGGCGGCGTCCATCACGACGTTCTTCACGACAATCGTATGCGTCTCCGGCTTGCCATCCACGCTCAGGGTCAGTTGCACGGAGATTTCGTTCGAGGTGACTCCCAGGCGCGAGGACATGCCCTCGGGGCCGGTGGTACCGGCCGCCGGCACGGTGACCGTGGTCGGGCGGACGGCGAAGTCGCCGAGATACGATTTGAAAAGGTCGATGCCGACCTCAACCGGGTCGGTTCCGGCGTTGGTCAACTGGATTCGCAGTAGCACCGGGGGCAGGGGGCTTCCGGTGACCTGAAGGGCAATCATCTTGTTGATGGTCTGGTTGATATCATTTTTCTCCGGATCGCCGAGTTCGCGGGAGAAAACCTGCTGCAGCTCGGGGGCTTCGGCCCGGGTCCGCCCAAGGGTGCGCCAGCCGCCGCGGCGGGCCAGACCGTCCAAGCCCTGACTGACGGTGACCATCGCGTTGATCCGGCCGTTGAAGAATTTTGCCTCGCCCAGCATGGCCACGGGGCGGACTTCGTCGTGCTCGGGGACCTTGCCGACGATGTGATCACTCGGGGAGGAGCAGCCGGCCAGCAGGAAGATGAAGGCCCCGGCAATGAAGAGATTGCGGAACCAGGGCCGAAACTCGGATCGAACTTGAGTCATGGGGGTGATGTGACCAGATGTCAGAGGGAAAGTGGCGGCTCGGCTAGCAAAAAACCCCGCAACCCGGGGCGGTCTGATCCGTCAAGCCACCGACTTCCCATGAACTCGCATGGAATCCACTCAAACCAGCACGCTCGAAGCGACTGTGCGCTCCGCCCAACAGGGCGCGGAGTCCGCCCAGCGCGAGCTGATCGTGGCCTATCAGCGCCGCGTGGCGGGGTTTGTGTACGCGGTGACCGGGCGGAGCGACTGCGTGGAGGATCTCTGCCAGCTCGTTTTTATCAAGATGGTGCGGGCCTTGCCTGGTCTGCAGTCGCCGGCGCAATTCGAGGCCTGGCTCTTCCGGATGGCGCGCAATGTCTGCATCGACCACCTGCGGCGGGAACGCCTGCGGCGGATCTTCGTGCCGTTTGCGGCCGAGCATTCCGAGGTGGCGGAGCCGGTGGGCGCCGTGGACTCGGAGGAACTCGACGCCCTGCGGCACGCCCTGTCGCGCCTGCGGCCCGCCGAGCGGGCCCTGCTGGCGTTGGCCCAAGAGGGGCGCAGCCAGGTCGAGATGGCGGAAATCACCGGCACGAGCGTTGTCGTGGTGAAGGCCCGGCTCTATCGCGCCCGGGAACGTTTGCGTGAATTTTATCAACCCAAGAACACCCACGAATCATGAATGACGATTCCCATGCTTGGCGTCAGCTTGAGCAGCGCGCAGCCGACCAGTTGAAGGCCGACTTTGCGGGCCGGGTGCTGCGCGTGAGCCGCGGGCCGTCGGAGGCGGCGTGGCGGGAGCTGAACGAGGTGGCGTCCGACCAGCTGCGTCTGGGCTTCGCCGACCGCGTGCTGCGGGCCGTGAAGGAACGTTTGGAGCGCCCCTCCTGGACCGGCCAGCTGGCGATCGGGTGCGCGACCGTGGCCCTGTGCTTCGCGGCCGTGGTCTATTTTCATGATCGTGCGACGCGCCTGCAGGATGAGACGAACATGGCGGCATGGGAGCCGCTCGCGAGCGAGTCCCAGTACTTCGGCCTGAGGCAATGAACCAGCGGCTGCTGATCATCCTGTTCACGGCGGTCGTGTTCGCGGCCGGGTTTGGCGCCCGGCTTTGGACCGAAAGCGTGAAGCCGTTGCCGCCACCCCCGGTGGTGCTGGGCGGCAGCGATTCCAAGTCGGGCCAGCCACAGAACCGTCGCGGCGGCCCGCTGCGGGCGGATTTCATCGCGATGATCCAGCAGGTCAGCGCGGGCAGCGAGGTCTTCCGCAAGGGCGTGGCCAGCCTCGACAGCGACTTCGACGAGGCCTTCACCGCGCTCCTCAACCCCAAGCAAATGGAGACCTGGGCCGAGAACCAGCGCCGGTTCAACGGACGCGACGGCGGCCGGGGCAACAATTCCAAGGGCCCCGACAACAAGGGGGCGGAGAGCAAGTCGGCGGAGGCGAAGGCGGCCGACCAGCGCGCAGCCGACAAGTCGGCGGAACCGAAGCCCCTCAGCGAGGAAGAGATCGAGCGCCTGCGGCGCCAGCCGTTGAACGACGTCGCGCGGATGCTTTCCGTCAGCGACCGGCTCGAAAACCTCAAGCGGTTCTACTCCCTCGACGACAAGCAGCAGGCCATGACCAAGACCCTGCTGCTGGTGCGCCGCGACAAATTCATTGCCCTGACCGAGGGGCTCAGCCCGATGAGCATCCAGCTGAGCGCTCTGGCCCGGGAGTGGGACCGCCTTGCGGTCACCGCCGAGGTCCAGGCCGGCGCCGGCGACGGCAAATCCGCCACCAAGTCGGAATTGCCCAAGTCGGAACCGGCCAGGCCGGCCGCGGGCAAGTCGGAGCCGGCCAAGCAGTAAGGCCGCCCCGGGCTTGACCGTTCCCCCCCGGGACGCGTGAATGGCGGCATGGTGCCCAGCGTTCTGATCGTCGACGACGAGAAGCACACCCGCGAGGGCCTGCAACAGGCCCTGCAGGAGAACTATGACGTGTCCGTGGCGGGCAGCGCCGACGAGGCCTTCAATCTGATGGAGGCCCAGGAGTTCAACGTGATCCTGACCGACCTGCGCATGCCGGGGAAGTCCGGCCTCAAGGTGATCGACAAGGCCCTGACCCTGCCGAACAAGCCGGCCGTGCTGATGATGACCGCCTACGGCAACGTCGAGAGCGCGGTCGAGGCGATGAAGCGAGGCGCGGTCGATTTCCTCACGAAGCCGGTGAATATCGAGCGGCTCGAGGTGCTCATCCAGCGGGCGCTGAAGTCGAGGACGCTTGAGGCCGAGGTGCAGCAGCTGCACGAGCGCCTCGACGAGAAGTACAGCTTTGAGGGCATCATCGGGCATTCCCCGAAGCTGCAGGCCGTGATCGATCAGGTGAAGCTGGTTGCGCCGTCCCGCGCCACGATCCTGATCGAGGGCGAGTCCGGCACCGGCAAGGAGCTGATCGCCCAGGCCGTGCACCAGGCGAGCACCCGCGCCCGCGGCCCGTTTGTGGCGGTGCATTGCGCGGCGCTCTCCGAGAGCCTGCTCGAGAGCGAGATCTTCGGCCACGAGCGCGGCTCCTTCACCGGCGCGACCGAGCGCCGCATCGGGCGCTTCGAGTCCGCGATCGGCGGCACGCTCTTCCTCGACGAGATCGGCGAGATCTCCGCGTCCACCCAGGTGAAGCTGCTGCGTTTCCTCGAGACGCGCGCGATCGAGCGTGTCGGCGGCTCCAAGCCGATCGAGCTCGATGTCCGCCTCGTGGCGGCCACCAACCGCACCCTCGACCAGCTCGTGCGCGAGGGGAAGTTCCGCGAGGACCTTTTTTTCCGCCTCAATGTCGTCCGCCTGACGATGCCGCCGCTGCGCGAGCGGCCGGAGGACGTGCCACTGCTGCTGGCGCACTACCTGAAGCACTTCGCGGAGGAGAATGGCCGGCCGCCGCTCGCGCTCGAGGCCGGGGCCCTGCACACGCTGCAGGCCTACGCGTGGCCGGGAAACATCCGCGAGCTGCGCAATTTCTGCGAGAATGCCGTGGTACTGAGCCGCGGGACCAGCCTCAGCGAATTCGACCTCGACCCGAAGTTCCGCGGCGCGGCTGTGCCCGCCGGCGGCGCCCCGGCCGCGGGGAATGCCTCGGCCGGGCTCCTTTCCGTTGAGGAAAACGAGAAGCGCCTCGTGCGGGAATCCCTGATCAAGGCGCGCGGCAACCGCACGAAGGCCGCGGCGATGATGGGCATCAGCCGGCGCACCCTGCACCGGAAAATCGCCCAGTGGCCCGAGCTCGACGTGACCGACCGATGAGACACCCAACCAAAGGTGGGGGCGAGTTTCCCCACGCGCCCTGGCCCACGGCCCAAGATCGTTGCCACGCGGGGCCCAGGGCGGCTGGGGACAGCCGCCCCTACCTTTTCACCGACCGATGAACCGGCCGCGCTCGCTGCAGGAACTCTATCACTGGCTCGAACAGGGTGGGGGCGCGCGCTGGATCCGGCTCGGGGCCGTGCTGCTCGGTGGCCTGCTGCTGTCGCTCCTCGTCGCCTGGAAGCAGTTCCATGGTCCCCTCACCGAGGTCACGCTGCTCCAGGCCGACCTCGGCCGGCAGCTCGCCGCCGGGGAAGGCTTCACCACGCTCGTCAATTTTCCGCAGGTCGAGGCGGTCCTGAAGGCGGCCGGCCGGCCCTTCGATCCCAAGCAGCCTTACCCCGAGCTCTACCAGGCGCCCCTCTATGCGCTGACCATCGCGGGCGCGCTGGCGCTCATGCCGGCCGGCTGGCGCGAGGCGTGGTTCACCAAGGTTCCCGTCGCGCCCGACGGCTTTGGTGCGGACTACTTCCTGCTCGGCCTGAACCTGGTCCTTTTCTGGATCGCCGTTTGGCTCACGTACGACCTGGGCCGGCGGCTCTTCTCGCCGCGGGTCGGGTGGCTGGCCGCGCTCGCGCTCCTGGTTTCCATCTCGGCCTGGCAGCAGGTGGTCGCGGTCAACGGCGTGCCGCTGCTGATGATCCTCGTGCTGGGTGCCTTCCGGCTCTGGTTCGCCGCCGAGGAGCGGGCGGGGGAGGGCGAAACCGCGGCGGCCGGGCCTTGGCTCGGGCTCGGGGTGCTGACCGGCCTGTTGTTCCTCTCCGACTACGCCGCCGGGGCGCTCCTGCCGGTGGCGCTCGGCTATGCCCTCTGGCGATTCCACGGCCGCGCCCGGCAGCTCGCGGCGATTTTTCTGGCCGCCGGGTTCCTGGCCGTTGCCGGGCCGTGGATGGCCCGCAATCTGGTCCTGACCGGGAATCCCGTCGCGCTGGCCGCACAGAATCTTGCCCTCAAGGCCGGGGACCCGACGGCCGAGCCCGCGACGATGCGGGCCCGGCGCAGCACCGAGCAGCCGGCGGTGGACCTGAACAAGCTCGGGAACAAGGTGCTGACCAGCGTGCAGGACAACGTGCGGACGCGCCTCTGGGCCGGCGGCGGGCTTTTCCTGACGGCCTTTTTCGTGGCCGGCTGGATCTACGCGTTCCGGGCGCCCGCGGCGAACCGGCTGCGCTGGGCCTTCACCGCGGCGCTGGGGGCGCTGGTGCTGGCGCATGCGTGCTGCAATTCCGGCGAGGGCGAGCGCCTGCCGGTGTTCTGGCTCTCGCCGCTGATCATGATCTTCGGCGCGGGTTTCTTTTTTGTCCTGCTCGAGGCGAGCCCGGGCATGGGAGCCTGGCCGCGGCTCGCGGCGGGCCTCCTGCTCGGCGTGCAGGCCCTGCCGTTGGTGCGCGACGCGCTTGAGCCGCGGCGGCTGCATTTCAGCTATCCGCCCTATTTTCCCGGCCTGCTGATCGGCATGCGCCAGGAACTCGAGGTCCGCGGCGTCGTCGGCCGCTACGGTGTGATGGCCGACATCCCGGCCGGTGCGGCGTGGTACGGCCGGCAGCGGGTCTGGGCCCAGCCCTCACGTCTGCGAGACTTCATCGGGATCGGCATCGAGCAGCCCATCGCCGAGCTGCTGCTCACCCCGCGGACGCTGGACCGGCCCTACTTCTCCGAATTGGCGATCCGCGGTCCCGGCCCGTCCGCGCTGGGCGAGGCCTCGGACCGTTTCGGCGAATGGGGGCAGATCTATGCCGGCCTCGCCACGGGGCGGATTCCCGCCAATTTCCCGCTCGTCCCCCAGAAGGTCGTGGAGAACCTTTATGTCCTGATGGACCCCGGCCTGCCCGTACCCCGGGGAAAGTAGTTGCTCCATTCCTACCGCGGCACCTAGTTTTCGCGCCCGTAATGCCATCGTTTTGCCCATGAAGACTCCCCTCCTGATCCTCGCGGTCTCCCTCGGTTTTACGGCGACGGCCTGGGCCGTGTACGCCCCGATCCCCGAATCCGAGCAGGGCAAGAACTTCACCGCGACCGTGAAGGGCGGCGTCGCCTTCGACAGCAACATTTTCGGCGCCGGCACGGCTCCGATTGAAAGCTTGGTCTACAACGTCGCCCCGAAGCTGGCGTACAACGCCTCCGTCACGGACCAGACCTTCGCGTCCCTGTCCTACGGCCTGTCCCTCGATCACTTCGCCGACCGCCCGGGCAGCAAGTCGCTCGCCAGCCACTCGCTGTTCGGCCGCGTGGCCCACCAGTTCACCAAGGCCACGACGATCGACCTCGCGGAGTCCTACACGGTCCAGCACAATCCCGAGTCCCTGCTCGCCGGCCTCCCGCTGAATTCCGACCAGTCGTCCCGGAACAACGAGCTCAACGGGATCTTCACCACGAGCGCCGGGCCGAAGGTCAAGGTCACCGCCAAGACCCGTCTCGCCCAGTTCCGCTTCGACAACGCGAAGCTCGCCGGAAACCTCGACCGCGCCGAGAACCTCTTCGGCGTCTCCGCCAACTACGAGTTTCTCCCCGAGCTCGGCTTCTCCGGCGAATACCGCCACCTCACGGTCGACTACCGCAGCGGCGGCGCGACCAAGGACAAGCAGTCCAATTACTTCATGGGTGGCGCCCAGTACAACGTCGCCGAGAAGGTCTCCGCCGCCGGCCGCCTCGGCTTCGAGCGGCGCACCCGTTCCTCCGAGCGCGCCACCACGGCGCCCTTCGCCGAGCTGTCCTGGAAGTACGACTACGCCGAGGAAAGCTACGTCAGCGCCGGCTTTCTCTACACGCTGGAGGAGGCCTCGAATGTCGCCGTCTACACCGACACCGAGGTCAACCGCTACTTCGTCAACGTGCAGCACGCGGTGACCGCCGTCCTCACGGCCTCCGCCTCGTTTACCTTCGAGCCCTCGACCCTCCGGGGCCGCCGGGGTTTCGCCGACGCCGACGACCGGACGATCCGCGCGGGCACCGCCCTCACGTGGGCCACGCGGAAAAACCTGACCGTCTCGCTGACTTACGATCACGACGGCGTCTCATCGGACGACACCTCCCGCAACATGCACCGCAATCGCTGGGGCGTGAACGGGGTCTACACCTTCTGATCGCCACCGCCGGTAAACCCGGCGCCGCGCCCTTCATGGTTTCCGCTTCCGCCAGCAGCCGGGTCAACGCCTCGTTCGCCGACTTCCTTTCCCTGCTGCGCCGCCGGCTCGCGCTGATCGCGCTGCTCTTCACCGTCGTGGTGCTCACGACCCTCGGGGTCACCGCCCTGCTGCCCAACTGGTACCTCGGCTCGACCAAGATCCGCGTCGAGAAGCCCGACGGCGAGGTGAAGCTCTTCCAGGCCCAGGCCAGCGGCGGCTACGATCCCTATTACCTGCAGGACCAGCTCAAGACCCTCCAGTCCGAGAAGATCCTGCACCCCGTGATCGAGAGCCTCGGGCTGAACGCCAAGCTCGGCGCCTCCCTCGGCCGGCCGACCCCGCTGACCTCGGCCGAGAGCTACGGCTACCTGCTGGGGAAGATGCTCCGGATCGAGCCGCAGCGCAGCTCGTCCATCATCGACATCAATGTCTACGCCCGCGACGGCGCCCTCGCCGCCGCCATCGCCAACGAGGTGGCCCGCGTCTATTCCGACGACCGCATCGCCTTCGCCACCTCGGCCCAGCGCGAGGGCGTGGCCGAGCTGCGGAAGCAGCTCGCGACCCAGGAGGAGACCGTCGCCCGCCAGAGCGACGTGGTCGAGAAGCTCCGCAAGGACCTGAACATCCAGGGCATCGACCTCTCGTCCCGCTCGATCGACCTCGATGTCGAGTCGCTGCGCGTGATGAAGGGCCAGCTGATCGCGATGCGGATCGATTCCGACCGCCGCAAGACCGAGTACGAGAGCTTCAAGGCCATCCCGCGCGACCGCCGCCTGGCCGTGGTCAACGCCGAGCTGATCCGCGACACCAACATCCTGCAGCTCGGCCAAGCCTACCTGCTGGCGGAACAGAACGTGACCCGCCTGCGGAGCAGCGGCCTCGGCGAGGCGCACCGCGACATGGTGTCCGCCGTCGATAACCGCAACAAGATCGCCGAGCAGCTGGCCGCCCTGCTCGACGGCTACGAGCAATCCCTGTTCATCGCCTACCGCACCGCCGAGGCCGGGGTCGCCACCCTGACCCGGCAGCTCGATGCCGCCGGCGAGGCGCAGATCCTCTCCGCCAGCGACCGGATGCGTCCCTTCAACGACGCGACGCTCAAGCTCGACGAGGACCGCAAGCTGCTCAGCACCTTCAAGGCGCTGCTCCGCCAGCGGGAGATCGATTTCCAGCAGCCCAAGCGCACGATCGAGATCCTTAACACCGCGGTGCCCGCCCGCCAGCCGAGCAAGCCCAGCTGGCTGCTGAACACCCTCTTCGCCGCCTTTTTCGGCGGACTGCTGGGCGTCGGCGTCGCGGTCGCCTTGGAGTACTTCGACAGCAGCTTCCGCAGCGTGGCCGACGCCGAGGCGCGGATGGGCCTGCCCGTCCTGGGTGTCATTCCGCTCTCCGCCACCCGGGGGGCCTTTGGTGAAGATCCCGCGGAGGCCGAACCCTATCGCGTCCTGCACACCAATCTGAACCTGACCCTGAAGCCGGGCCAGACGGCGAGTTTTGCGATCTTCTCGGCCGGGCCGGGGGAGGGCAAGTCGACCACCCTGCAGCGGCTGGCCCTCGCCATGGCCGCGGCCGGCGAGCGGGTGCTGCTGATCGATTCCGACCTGCGCCGCCCCACCCAGCATCATCTCTGCGGACGGCCGCGGCAGCCCGGCTTGGGCGACCTGCTCGCCGGGAAGCAGAAGCTGGACGACGTGATCCAGCCGGCCATCGCGCCGAACCTCGATTTCATCCCGAGCGGCGGACAGCCGGGCTACACGATCGGCCTCGTCCATGCGGCCCGGCTCAAGGAAATCATCGGCAGCCTGCGCGGGCGCTACGATCGCATCATCTTCGATTCCCCGCCGATCATCGGCGTCAGCGACGCCAGTGTGCTCGCGAGCGCCGTTGACGGGGCCCTGCTCCTGATCCAGCACCGCCGCAATCCCGCCGCCATGGTCGAGCGCGCCCGGCAGATTCTCGCGGGACTCAAGACCCCGGTGCTCGGGCTCATCCTCAACCAGGTCCCGCTGAACGCCGGCGAAGACTACGGCTATTACACGAGCAATTACGCCTATTACAGCGATGGCGGGAAGAAGCGGCGCAGCCCGGGTGCCGCAAAGAAATCCATGCCCGGCCAGGATGACGCCGGCGACCGGCTCGAATTGAAGGAGTAGGCCGAGCGTGGGTCCCGGACTGGCCCGCCGGGCCGGCCGCGACTATTCGGATGGTTGGCCCCAGAGACACCCAGGGCACAGAGCCCAAGCCTCGTTGTTTAGAGTTCGGAACTCCAATCCGCATGTCACACCGTAGCTTCAGCGAAAACGAATCCGACCTCTGTGCCTCTGCGGAAAACCTCCGGAATAAGCCGGCCAAAATAGCAGTTGACGGAAGCAGTACCCGACCTAGTTCTAACACCCTGTTTTGCGGGCGTAGCTCAGTTGGTAGAGCACCACCTTGCCAAGGTGGACGTCGAGAGTTCGAGTCTCTTCGCCCGCTCCATTTCGAAAAGGCCGGCCGGAATCAAATTCCGGCCGGCCTTTTTATTTACTGGGCATCCAGTGAGTTGCGCCGGTCGTGTGCTCCTCCAGGATTTTGCGGGAAGTGTGATCCGATCTCACCAGAGGCGGTTTTTGCGGTCTTTTGTGCGTCTCTTTGTGCGCTGGAGGGCAGGAGCTCAGAGGTAAAAGCCGAGAGTTTTCGGCTCTCTGTCTGAGCGATTCTGGCAGGCAACCGGTGATCCGGAAGCCGCGGCCGGTGGTTGTGGCCAAGGCGGACGATGAAACGGTGCCCCTCCCTCCAACGGCTTGAAATCCCCACTCCGGCCGGGTAGCCTGTCTTTCAGTGATCAAGCTCCATCCAAAAGACGCAGCTGCCGCAGCCGCGGCCAAAACCGACCCGTTCGAGGCGCGGCGGGCGGAGCTTTCACGCATACCGGTGCGTGCGCGGGTGGCGGCGATTGAAACGGAATTGAAGGCAGTCGCCCGCCAGGCCGACACGTCGGCGACGTTTCATCGGAAAAAGCTCCTGCGCATGCACGATGCCGCACGGCTGGAGGCCGGGCTGGTTACGAGTGCTCAGCTCCAGCGTGAGAACAGCCCGTTCACCGATTCGGATTTTGCCACGGCCAGGATCGTCTGGCGCGAACGCCCTCGGGTCCGTGTCTGAAGCCACCAGACCCGAGGCCTTCGACGACATCTTTTCCCGGCCGGGAGTGATCGTGGTCGGAGGGCATGCTGTAAATCTCTGGGCTTCCTACTACGCGCCGCGTGGCGACAAGGAACTGCGCAGCTTCGCGCCCTTCCTTTCCAAGGACGGCGACATCTTCCTGCGCGACAAAGATCTCGCCCGAGCTGTGGCTGCCGCCGCCGGCTGGAAGTTCCGCAACAATCCCGAGGCTCGATCGCCGGTCCTCGGCCACATCTACCTTGAGAAGGATGGCCGCGAATTGACCGTGGATGTCCTGCGTTCGGTCCGCGGACTGACGGACACGGACCTTAACGCCACGGAAACCATCAAATTTGGCGATGGCCGCACATACTCGGTTCCAGCACCGGAGGTCATGCTGAAGGCCAAACTCGCGAACCTGAGGACACTCGGGCAGGAAAACCGGCAGGATCTCAGGCATGTTCAGATCCTGATCGCGTGCTGTCGGCACTACCTCGAAGAGGCCTACGCCGTGGCGCTAAAAGGAGAGATTACCGAACGCAGCGTGGTTGAGCGATTCAGCGACACACTCGGCATTGTCCGTGCACCGGAAGCCAAAAGCCTGATGGAGGCGCACCAACTGTCACTGATGGCGGCTATTCCTGCCCGTTCCTCTCTCAAGGACCTGGCTCGCTTCCCGCGCCTTTCCGCCTTCTACGACCATCAGCTTTCGAATCGGCAAACACCTCGGCTTGGGATCTGACCGATAGCAGCCTTGTGCGTCTCTTTGTGCGTCACAGCGTATACTACTGAGCTAATCTAGCTGCTGACAGAGGCCTTGCAGAAGACCGCGCACTGGTTCGAGTCTCTTCGCCCGCTCCATTTACGATAAGCGCCCCGGAGTGACCCGGGGCGCTTTTTCGTGTCGCAAAGCGTCGCTCGCGAGTGATTTAGGGAATGTGAGGCAGAGACAACTCACGTCAGACGATGGCTCCGCGCGACTGCCCGAGACCCCCGTTTGTGCGCTTATTTGTGCGTTTTTGTGCGTCTATTTGTGCGTCGGTGTGGAGTCTCACCCGGGCATTTAAGAACGGCTAAACTCGTTCTCGATACGGCTCGGAGTTTAGAAAATACCCCCTACTTACGAAAATCCGGAGCATGGCGCCCTAACCGGCAGAAGTCTCTGCGTTGGGAGAAATTCCGCCCGCCAGTTCCCCATCTTGCCACGCCGGTCAAGGTAGTCCGCGCGGGGGCGCGGCTCCACCTTTCCGGCACGGGGCTTC
>CAMDOO010000070.1 GCA_945903545.1 Opitutus sp. GAS368
ACGCGGGACAGGTAGTCGCGCTTGGTCCCGGTATGAACCTGCTCGAGGAAGTCGATGTAAGCCATCGCGGGAGTGAGGCGCGGACTTTTACTTCAGCGTCTGGCGGACGGCCGCGACGATGTCATTCTCGTCGGGATAATACTTCGGCTCCAAGGCGCTGCTCATCGGCGTGTGGCTGTCGGGCAGCGTCACCCGCACGGGCTTCGACTTGAGCTTGTCGCCGAGGTTTTCCACGACGCTGGTCACGATTTCCCCGGCCGCGCCGAAGGAATGCCAGGTGCCGTCGGCCACGACGAGCCGGCGGGTCTTGAAGGCGGAGTCGCAGATCGTCTTGCGGTCGAGCGGCGAGAGCGTGCGCGGGTCGACCACCTCGATGCTGATGCCTTCCTTGTCCAGGAGGGCGGCGGCGCGCAGGGCCAGCGGCACCATCAGGCCGATGGCGACCACGGTGGCGTCCTTGCCCTCGCGGCGCACCACGGCCTGGCCGAAGCGCACGCGGTAGGGCTGCTCGGGCACCTCATCGGTCATGGAGTAGAGTCCGCGCCCCTCGACGAAGATCGTGGGGGTCTCGCCGAGAATGGCCTCGAGCATGAGTCCCTTGGCGTCGTAGGCCGTGGCGGGCACGGCGACCTGGATGCCGGGAATGTGGGCGAACCAGGCCTGGAGATTCTTGGAGTGCTGCGGGCCCTGACCCCAGCCCTTGCCGACGATCGTGCGGATCGTGACCGGCATGGCGGACTTCATGTTCGACTTGAAGCGCCAGAGGCCGAGCCAGTTCACGATGGCGTCGAGCGAATACACCATGAAGTCGAGCCGCTGGTGGCAGAGCACGGGCCGGAGGCCGGT
The DNA here is from genome assembly GCA_945903545.1 of Opitutus sp. GAS368. Lineage (GTDB taxonomy): Bacteria > Verrucomicrobiota > Verrucomicrobiia > Opitutales > Opitutaceae > CAIYFD01. The sequence continues at coordinate 847 of CAMDOO010000070.1, forward strand.
GAGCGCAGCACCCATGGCGGTGGCGGTCATGAGATTCTCGGATACGGGGAAATCCTGAACCCGTTCCGGGCCGTATTTTTTCACGAGCCCGGTCGTCGTGCCGAAGATGCCGGACTGGGTGTCGACGAGCTGACCGAGGACAATGACGTCCGGGCTGAGGCCCATGGCTTGGTCGGTGGCTTCAAGGATGGCCTTGGCGTAGGAAAGTTGGCGAGACACGGGAGGAGGGAGTGAAAGTGAAAGAGGAAAGTGAGTGAGAAGTGAGGAGTGAAGGTGGGGGAGGGGAAAGTAAGTGGAGCGGGGAGGTGGTTGCTGCTTCAGGACATTTTCACTCTCACCTTTCACTCACTTTCTCTCTCACTTTCACTTCATTCAATAGGGTCCGAGCTTGGCCTCGTCCTGGTACTGGTCGAAGCCGGCGCCGCGGGTGGCGACACCGAGGAGGCGGTCGGCGAGCGGCGACGCATCGGCGTAGTTCATCTGCCGCCAATGGGTGTCGGTCGGGAAGGGGCTCTCCTTGGCGAACTTGAAGTTGGCGGCAACCTCGGCGGCCACCTCGGCCTCGTAGCGGGCGGACAGGGCGTCCGTGAGCAGTCCCGCGGCGCGGAGCTTTTCACCGAGGAGGACGATGGGACAGTTGGCCTTCCAGAATTCCATCTCGCCCGGCTGGCGGTAGGCGTTGGCGCTATCATCCTCCGGGCCGACGTGGCTGTTCCAGCGGTACGTGTAGGCCTCGATCAGGGCGGGACCGTCGCCGTTGCGGAGGCGCTCGATCTCGGCGCCGATGGTCCGGTGGGCGAGGACGGTGTCGTTGCCAAAGATCTGGGTGGCCCGCACTCCAAAGGGACGCACGCGCGCCGACACGTTGTCGTCGGCCTGGCGCTTGAGCTGGTCGGAGAAGGTGGCGTAGCGGTTGTTCTCGCAGACGAAGAGCACGGGCAGCTTCTGTTTACCGGCGTAATTCATGGCCTCCCAGAAGGCGCCCTCGTCGGTGCAGCCCTCGCCGAACCCGGAGATGCTGACCTGCTTGGTCCGCTTGTGTTTGAAGCCGAACGCGGCGCCCACCGCGATGCTGACGGCGCCGGCGAGGATGGCACCGCTGTAGAAGTTGGTGTCGGAGTGCGAGATGTCCTGGGAGCCGGCCTTGCCGCCGCTGGCGCCGGTGGCCTTGCCGTAGATCTCGGCGAAGAGCTCGCGCAGCGGGCTGCCCTTCGCGAAGTAGTAGCCATGGGAGCGGTGGTGACTGAAGATGAAGTCGTCGGGTCGGACGTGCAGAGAGAGCGCGGCGGGGATCGCCTCCTGCCCGATGCAGAAATGGATGGGGCAACGCATCTCGTCCGCGGGATGGTACTCCTGGTGCAGGGCCTCCTCCGTACGCCGGAGTCGCAGCATCTGGAAGTAAAGCTTGAGCAGGGTGTCGGGCGCGGTGCCCGTGAGGTCCATGTCGCGGTAGTGTCCGATCTGGGTGATGGTGCGGTGGCTGAGTTCCATGAGCGAAAATGTGGGGCTTGATGGCAACGCCCCCAGCGCCTCCTAGCAAGCCTGCCGTGCGGCGAGGGCGAGGTCCCAGATTCGGGTGAGGTAATCGCGGCGCGGCAGCCGCTCGGCGTCCGGCCGCAGCACAAAGGCCGCGGCCTGGCCCTCGCGGCACTCGATCCGCTGCACGCCGTCGTACTCGTCCCAGAAAAACACCATCCGGAAGTCCCCCGGGTAACCGAGTTCGCTGCCATGGAAATCGGCCAGCGGCCGCGGCCGGGCACTGCGATAGCACGTTTCCTCCTCCACCTCGCGCACCGCGCCCTGCACCGGGGTCTCGCCTGGCTCAACATGCCCGCCGGGGATGACCCACAGCCCGGGATCGTTGATCGTCGGGATGTCATCGCGGTGCTGGAGCAGGGCTGCTCCATCGGCCCGCAATACGATCACCCCGCAAACCGTGGAGAGGGGCGGGGTGCCGCGGCTCATGGTGTCGCCAGCAGGCGGGGCAGGCCGGAGGCTAAGTCGGTCGGCCGGTGCTGGGGAAAAGCCCGCAGCAGGGCGCTCGGATCAAAGTGGCGGTGGGTGACCGGTCCTCCGCGGGGCTGGGGCTCGATGGCCACGGGCTTGGGGCAGCGGGCGGCGATCTGGGCGGCCACCTCGGCGAAGGACGTGCTGCGGCCGCTCACGACGTTGAGGGTGCCGGTGCTGCGGTGGCGCAGGGTGAGCTCGATGACCGCCGTCAGGTCGTCGATGAACACATGGTCGCGCATTTCCTCGCCGCCGCCGAAGAGCTTGATCTTTCCCTCGGCCAGCGCCGTGCGGGCGAACCGGTTCGGGCCGTAACCATTGTGGGTGTCGCCCGGCCCGTAGACCGCGCAGGGCCGGAGAATGCAGAATGGCACCTTGGCCGCGACCGTGGCTGCACCCAGCAGCTGCTCGCGAGCCAGGTGCATCGTGGAGTAGAGGTCGGTGGGCGAAGGAGCCGTGGTTTCCGCCACGAGCGGGTGGCGCCAGTCGTAGACGGCGTCGGAGCTGAGATACACCAGTTGGGCGCACGGACGCGCGGCGAGTGCCGCCGCCACGCTTTCGGCCATGCGCAGGTTTTTCATCAGGGTAGCAGCGTCGCGTCCCTTGTCGGGGGTCAGGGCCGAGGTCATCACCACGGCATCACCGGCCTGGAGCAAGGCGGCGAGCGCTGGCCCGGCCTCCGCGGCGGCGAGGTCGATCTGCCGGCTGGGTACGGCCACGACGGGAATGCCCGAGGCCGTGAGGCGGGTGGCCAGGGCGCGGGCGACAAAACCGCCGGCTCCCAGAATCACGACCCGGCCGGGAGCGGCGGATGAAGGCTGGAGGTGGGTCAGCATCCGAGACGGTGGTAATCCAGGCCGGCGGCGCGGCAGCCCTTTTCGTCGAGCACGGCGTTGGGGTCGATGACGAGGCGGCCTTTCAGGCGCGCCTTGATGTCGGCGGCCGTGATGCCGGCGTAGACCTTCCACGGGGTCATGACGAGCAGGGCATCGGCACCCTCCAGCGCGTCGAGCGGGCCGGGGACGACGGTGACGTGCCCGCAGCCGGTGTCGGGCAGCTGCGCGGCGGGGTCATGCGCGAGGATGCGAACGCCGGGCAGGGCGCGGAGCAGCTCGACGGAAGGCGAATTCTTAACGGAGTGCGTATCCTGCTTGTAGGCGATGCCCCAGACGGCGAGAAGCGGGTCGCGGACGCGGCCAAGCAGTTTCTGGTGGACGCAGCGCAGCGCCCAGTCGCGCCGGTACACGCTGTTGGCCTGCCAGGCGGCGACGACGCGGTCGTCGGTGCCATGGCGGGCGGCGAGGGAACGGACGGTGACCAGGTCGCGCTCAAGGTTGCCACCGGCGATGCCGAGGCCGGGCTTGAGGTAGGCGTGCGGGCCGATTCGTTTGTCGAGCCGCAGGGCAGGCGCGATCTCGTTCCAGTCGGCGCCGATGGCCTCGCAGACCTCGGCGAGGGTGTTGGTGGTGGAGACGGAGGAGACGAGGAAGAAGTTGATGGCGATCTTCGCCAGCTCGGCGCTTTCGTAACGCATGACCAGCACGGGACACTGGAAGGCGGCGTGCCACGCGGCGAACCGCGCCGGCACGGGTGCGGTGGGATCGGCCGAGCCGACGATATAGCGTTCCGGCTCCATGGCGCGCTGGACCGCGGCGCCGAAGATGAGCGTCTCGACCTGGTAGTAAAACGTGCGCGCCTTCACCTCGGGCCGCTTGGTCAGGTCGGCGACGAGCTGGCGGGTGTAGCCCGGCGAGACCTGGCTGAGGAGCACGACGGTGGTGCCGGCGGCGAGCACCGGCACGGTGTCGTGGATCAGCTTGGTCAGCGGGCCGGTATCGCTCTCGTTCCGGTCGTTGGTGCGGATGTCGAGCGCGTAGAAAACGAGGTCGCACTGCGCGAGGAGCGCGGCGTCGGACGTGTAGCGCAGGCGGCCGCGGTTGGCCGCGAAGAGTTCCTTGAAGCCGGGTTCCTCGATGGGGAAGTTGCCGGTGGTGCAGCGGGTGGCCAGGGCGGCGTCGGGATCGTAGGCGACGACGTCGAAGCCCTTGGCGGCGGTGGCCAGGCTGTAATTCAGGCCGAGGTGGGAGAGTCCGACGAAGCCGATCATGGCTCAGGTGCGGAGAGTGGCGGTGCAGGCGCGTTCCAAGCCCTCGCGCCAAGGGGTGAAGCGGAACCCGGGGAAGGCCGCGAGGGCGGCCGAGGGGGCGAACGGCCGGTATCCGTCGTGCGGCATGGGGCCGGAGCGGGGCGTGCCCCGGATGTTCACCCGCGGGGCAAAGTGGCCGGCGCAAAACTCGGCCAGTTCGCGAAACGAGGCGACGGTGCCGGAGGTGGCGTTGGCGATGCCGCGGCTGCGATGCCGGATCACCTGCAGGACGAGCTCGGCGATGTCTTCCACCGCAACGTGATCGCGGCGTTCCTCGCCCTCGCCGAACAGGACGATCTCCTGCCCGGCCGCGGCAAGGCGGCGGAACCGGTTAGGTCCGTAGCCGTTGTGCGGGTCCTCGAGGCCGTGGACGAGGGTGGGGCGGATGAGGGCCAGCGGGCCGGTGAAGACCGAGCGCAGCAATACCTCCCGGGCAAGGTGCATCACGCCGTGCAGGCTGCCGGGCTCAGCGCAGGAGGCTTCGCTCAGCGGCTCCGGGCTGTCCTTGTAGACGGCGTCGGAGCTGATGTAGACGACATGGCTGACGGGCCGCTGCTGGAGGGCGCCCGCGACGCCCTCGGCCATGCGGAGATTTTCCAGCAGCATGGCGGCATTCTTTACCGGAGCTTTGGCGGAGACGAAGACCAGGGTGTCCGTCGGTTGCAGGGCTTGGCCCAGCTTGGCGGATGCGTCGGGGGCAAACAGATCGAACCCGGGGCGGCCGAGTCCCAGCACCGGGATTTGCTCGCGGGCGAGGCGGCGCAGGACGGCTCCGCCGATGAACCCGCCGGCACCGAGGATGACGACGCGGTCCGGAGTCTGCGGCACGGGGAAGGAATGCTGGAGCATGGCGGTCAGGCGTGGGCGTCGGGCAGGCCGAGGCCCGTGCGGACGCGGTTGAAGACCTCGTTGATCCAGATGTCGTTGTCGAGGTTGTGGGCGGGGCGGGCGCAGAGGCCCTTGAAATGCGCGTACTCGGCCTGCCAGGTCGGGTCGGGGCACTCGAGGCGTTCCACGGTCTCGGTGGGCCGGCCGCTGGGCAGCACGCGCTGCCGGAGTGTGAAGATGCTGGGGCCCCACTTGCACAGGCAGTCGATGTGGGCGCTGCCCTTCTCGGCGAAGACATCGCAGCGGAAGGTGTTGCGCCACGAGAGCAGGGTCATCTCGAAATCGAGCGAGGGCTTCCCGGGAAAACCGAAACGAAAATGGTCGTAGGCGCGGTTCTCGAAGCAGTTGGCGGCGGAAACGACCGGAGCGGAGGCCGGGGTGCCGAAGAGGAAAAGGGTCCAGTCGAGCAGGTGGGAGCCGAGGTCGGGGAATACGCCGAGGTCCTGGTCGCGCCAGGCCGAGTTGCGGACATCGCGGGCGGTGCCGTTGCCGTAGAAGAATTTCGCGAGGTAGACCTCTCCAAGCGCGCCGGATTCGATGACCTGCTTGAGGCGCACGATGTGGGGCTCGAAGCGGTGGTTGTAGGCGGTGTAGCAGACCGTTCGGTTTTGCTCGGCGAGGGCCTTCAGCCGCCGGAGGGGCTCGTTCGTGGGGGCGATGACGGGCTTCTCCACGAGGAGATGCTTCCGGTGGGAGAGCAAGTACTCGAGGATCGGGAGCTTGGCCTGGTCGGGAGTGCAGACCAGCGCCGCGTCATAGGAATCCAAGGGAACGTCCTCCACCCGCCGGTAGTCGGCCCCGGCCGCGAGCGGATCGACCGTCGCGACGGCGTCGGGCCCGGCCACCGCGAGGCGCTTGCGGCCCTGGATGCCCAAACCGACGACGATGACTCTCATTCGTAGCGGATCAGCTTCTCGACGTGATCGAGCCGTTTGTGCACATCCGCCGGATCGATCGGGCTGTTGCCGTCGCGCTCGCAGGCGAGGCACGCCGCCAGGGTCCCGAGGATCGAGGCGATGACCGGGTTGCCGGTGGTGCGGAGCGAGAGGGTGGCGTAGGACAGCAGGGCATCGCCGGCGCCGACTGCATCGACGACCTTGTCGGTGAAGGGATCGACGGTGAAGAAGGAGCGCACCTCCGGGTCGGGGGCGCGGTAGGTGATCAGGCCGCGCTCGCCCATCTTCAGGATGAGGTATTTGCACTTGGCCCGCTTGTAGAGCTCGAGCGCGAGGGGTCGCACGGTGGAGTCCTGGTCCCCGAGCGCGAAGCGCGCCTCCCGCTCATTGGGGGTGATCAGGTCGAAGCCTTGGAACTCAAGGATGTTGCCCCACCGGCTCGCCACCTGGCTGTCGGCGATGCGCAGCGGGCCCTTGGGTAGGGCGGCCGTGAGGGTGGGGATGGTCTGCGGGTTGAAAATACCGTGGCGGAAATCGCTGAAGACGATCGCGTCGGACGTGCTCGCGCGGATCGAGTCCTGGAAGTGCTGCAGGACCCGGTCGGAGATCGGGCGGTTGTCGAGCTTGTCGACCTTGAGCATGCGGTAGCCGCCGGCCGTGAAGAGGTTTTTCTGGGTCGTGGGCCGGGTGCGGTCGATCACGGCATCGCAGCGCACGCCATGCTCCTGCAGGTCTTTCACGACGAAGTCGCGCAGGGCGTCGTCGCCGAGGACGGTGGTGAACGTGACGTCCGCCCCGGCGGTCTTCATGTGCTTGGCGACGATGCCGGCGCCGCCGACAAAATCCACCTGCTCCTCGAACTTGAGGGAGAAGGTCGGGGTCTTGGTGTTGCCACCGATCAGGGTGCAGTAGGTGTAGGAGTCGACGATGGTGTCGCCGACGACGTGGACCTTGGCGCCCTTGAAGGACTCGAGCGCGCGCCGGAGGTCGGCAAACGTGACGTTCTCAGCCGCCATTAGCATGTGGAGCTTGTCCGCCGCGAGGTTCGGGGGCTCGCTCTCGATGATGTGCGACGAGGAGTAGACGATGTCGCCCGGGGTGAAGAGGATCTCGCCGCCGTAGGTCGCCAGTGCGTCGTGCTCCTCCTTGGTCTTGGGGTGCATGCCCGTCTTGTTGTACTCGTAACCCTTGGCGAAGTAGTCGGGCTGGATGAACTTCAGGTTCTCGATCGGCGTGGGGTTCTCGTCGATGATGACGTAGTCCACGATTTCCAGCGCGGCCAGGTTCATGGCGCGGAGGAGCTGCGGGACGAAGGGCCGGAAGTTCGCCTTGGAGATGTGCTGGTCGGACGTGAGCGAGGTGACGAGGATGTCGGCCTTGCTCTTGGCGTAGATGAGGTGGCGGATATGGCCGGGGTGGACCAGGTCGAACGTGCCGTGGCACATGATCACCCGCTTCTGGCGCGGGAACGGGCCGAGGATCGCGCGCAGCTGCTCGCGGGTCTTGATCTTGCGCTCGTAGGTCGCGCGTTCGGCGTCGGTCAGTCCGGTCATGGGGCGTTTTTACCTTTCAGGAAATCGAACCAGTTTTTCGTGGCCTGCTCAATCGAGGCGGGGTCCCAGACCGGAGCGTTGCGCCAGTACTCGACGTTGGCGAGCATCTGTGCGACGCCCTGCTCGAAGGAGACCTGCTGCTTCCAGCCGAGCTCGCGGGTGATCTTGGAGATGTCCGCCCAGGTGCACTCGGGTTCGCCGGGACGTTTGGGGAGGCGGATGATGGGGCCGCCGAGGAGTTCCACGAGGCGGTTGACGGTCTGCGGATTGCCGGCGCCCAGGTTGTAGATCTCGTTCACGCGCTCGGTGGTGGCGGCGAGGTAGAAGGCCCGGGCCACATCGGTCACGAAGAGGAAATCGCGGCGCTGGGTGCCGTCGCCGACCACGGTGAAGGGTTTGTTGGCGAGTTTCTGGGCGAGGAAGACGCCGAAGACCGCGCCATAGGCCCCGGAGGTTTTGGAGCGGGTGCCGTAGGCGTTGAAGATGCGGATGACGTTGACCGGAAGCTGGTAGACGGCGCCCCAGTGCAGGACGGCCTGCTCACCTTGGTACTTGCTGAGCGCGTAGGGGTATTCCGGCCGGATGGAGGCCTTTTCGGTCGTGGGGAGCTCCTGGGTCATGCCGTAGCAGGACGACGAGGCGGCATAGACAAACTTGCGCACCTTGGCGGCCCGGGCGCCTTCGAGCGCGTGGACCGTGCCCATCACGTTGGCCGACATGTAGTCGATAGGGCGGTCGATCGACGGGACGATGTCGCCGATGCCGGCGAAGTGGAACACGTACTCCGCGCCCTTCCAAAAGGCGTCGTCGGGCGCGAGCATGCGGACATCGCGGGTGTCGACGGTGACGTCCGCGTTGCCCTTGTGCTGTTCCAGGTTCTGGAGGCGGCCGCCGACGAGGTTGTCGATGACGCGCACCTTGAACCCCTCGGCGACCAGCAGGTCGACCATGTGGCCGCCGATGAAGCCGGCGCCGCCGGTGACGATGGCAATGCGCCTGGCGCTCATTTCAGGCCGAGTCCCTTGACCACCTTCACGTTCACGAAGGCCTCGTTGGACATGGTGTCTTGGCCGAAGCGCCCGTCCTTGAAGGCGGCGCAGAGGCCGCGTACGGCGTCCTCGATGTTCCGCTTCGGTTTCCAGCCGAGTTTCTCGAGGATCTTGCGGGATGAGACGTGGTAGGAGCGGTTGTCGTTCGAGGGCGTTGTGGTGATGGTGATCGGGCCCTTGGCCGGGAACTCCTCCTCGACGGTCTTCTTCACGAAGCCGGCGAGCTGCGCGACGGTGAAGTTCTCGTAGCCGACATTGAAGGTTTCGCCCGCGATCTTGGCCACGGGATACTCGATCATGTTCACGTAGAGCTCGGTGACGTCGTCGACATGGATGTTCGGGCGCTTCTGGGTGCCGCCGAACACCGTGATCACGCCCTTGTTCACGGCGTGGTTGGTCAGGATGTTGATTGTCAGGTCGAAACGCATGCGCGGGGAGTAGCCGCACACGGTGGCCGGGCGCAGGGTGACGCAGACGAAGTCGGGCGACTGGTGCTTGAAGAGGAGCGGCTCGCAGAGGCCCTTGTACTTGTTGTAGAGGGTGAGCGGGACCAGCGGGTGGTCCTCGGTGACCTCGGGGGCGTCGCTCACGCCGTAGACCGAGCTGCTGGAGACGTAGAGGAAACGCTTCACCCCGGCCTGCTTGGCCGCGATCACCATGGGTTCGAAGCAGTCGAAGTTGATCGTCCGGCTGAGCGACTCATCGAGCTCAAAGCTGGGGTCGTTCGAGATGCAGGCCATGTGGATGACCGTGTCCACGCCCTGACAGGCCTTGGAAAACGCCGGGATATCACGGATGTCGGCCTTCAGAACCTCCAACTGGGGGTGCTTGGGAAGCCCGTCGGACCCGAACAGCATGAGGTCATAAACCACGACGGCATAACCGGCGCTCAACAGTTTGGGGACGAGGACGCAGCCTTTGTAGCCCGCGCCACCGGTAACGAGGATTTTCTTCATGATCACGAAAACAGTCCCATGGGGCTTTTCCGGGGCGCAAGCCAATTTCCGGGACGGAGCCACCGCCGAATCACCCGCAAGTGCGGGTGCCGCCGCGATTAAACGAACCTTAGCTTGCGGGCGGCGAACATCACCATGCGCAGGAGCAGGACCCCGTGGCGCCAGCGCTGGATATTGGTCGAGCCATAGGTGCGCTGGCGGTAGCGGATCGGCACGTCGGCAATCTTGAGGTTGAGCTTGGCCGCGCCGAACAGGAGGTCGAAGTCGCCGAAGGGGTCGAAGTCCCCGAAATACGCCCGGTTTTTGGCGATGCGTTCGTAGTTCGCCCGGGTCAGGGCCTTGGTGCCGCATAAAGTGTCCTTGACCGGCTGGCCCAGCAGCCAGGTGAAAATCAGGCTGAAGGACTTGTTCGCGCAAAGATTGAGGAAGGGCATGGCCTTTTCGTCCATGGGGTAAACCAGACGGACCCCGTTCGCGAACTCGGCCTGGCCGCTGGCGATCACCTCGTAGAATTTCGTCAGCTCGGCCGCGGGCACCGTGAGATCGGCGTCGAGGATCATGAGGATCTCGCCCGTGGCCGCGGCGAACCCGGCGCGCACCGCGTCGCCCTTGCCGCGCCCGGTCTGGCGCAGGGTCTTGATGCTGCACCCGGGCCGGCTGGTGGCGGCCTGCTGGATCTGTTCCCACGTGTCATCCTGGGAATGACCTTCCACGAAAATGATCTCGGTGCCGGCGCCCAGGTCCGGGATGTCGCGGACCGCCGCCGCAATGTTGCCGCTTTCATTACGGGCCGGGACGATCACGGAAACGGTGCGCGGCCGCGGCTTTTTTTCCGGTTCCCGCCCGGGCCGGGCGACCATGAAAACGGTCAGGCAGAACCATTGGAGCAGAGGGGCGAACCAGCGGTTGACGACCGCTTCGAGCCCGCCGAGGCGCAGCGGGAGTAGGATGCGGCCCTCCTTGCGGACCATCTGCCAGCCGGCCAGAGAGAGCAGATTCAGGACATCGGAGGAGGCCAGCCAGCTGTTCGTGGGTTCGCGCGATTTCAGCCCGAGCCCCCGGGCCAGCGAGAGGAAGGGCCGCCAGAGCGCGTTTTGAAAGTTGACGATCAGGCGGGTGTCCGGCCCGGCGACAGCTTGGAGCTGCGTCAGCAGTCGCTGCACGTCGGCCGCGAGGTTGAGGGTATCGGAAATGATGATGACGTCGTAAACCTGTCCCGGCCCGATCGCTTCCCCGGCGAGAGCCTGCAGCTCGGCCCCGGGCAGCCGTTGCTGCGCGGCCTCGATCCGGCGGGTCGAGAGGTCCAGCCCGGCTTTCGGGCCGGCATGGGTCAGCTCCAGCAGTTCGCCGCTGCCGCAGCCGACCTCGAGAATACTGGCCCCTTCCGGGATCAGCAGATTATAGTAATGGGCAAGAATCCTGCGGTAGCTGCGCGCGCCCCAGCGGGGATCGGACGGTGGGGCGTTGTCATAAAACGCTGTGACCCGTTCGAGGTGACCGGTAATGGGATCGGGAGGGGATGAAGCCATGGTCACGTTGTCGGGTGGGGGCCGGCCGGATGGGCGAGAGCGGGAGAAGATGGGAGCGGGGGGCAGGGGGCGAGGGTGAAAATGAATGAGACAGTGAGTGCAGAGTGAAAGTGAAAGCGGGTGGGAAAGTGCGCGTGGAAGTGAAGATGGAACAGGGCGAATGGATCCCGCCCATCCTCCGCTTTCGCCTTCACGCTCACTTCGCCCCAAATCCCCGCAATCCCGCGGGGATTTGGGGATTGCATTGGGTGCGGAAATCCCGCGGTCTGACCGTCCTCTTACCGACGCTGTCATGGATTCGACCGCCCGCCCACTCCGAACCACGCTGCGTATCCTGCGAATCGCCGGATTTTTTTTCGGCGCCCTCGCTTTGGGTCGGGCCCAGCCGGCTCCGGTCGCTGGAACGATGCCTGAGGATTACTTTCCGGGGCTGCGCCTTATCCTGGCGGACGCCTCCCGGCAGTCGCCGACCATCCTGGCGAAGAACCTCGATCGCGCCCAGGCCGAGGCGAGCCGTCATCGCGCGGAATCCGCGCTCTACCCCACTTTGGGAGGCTCGGCGAATTACTCGGCGAGTTCGTCCTCGGTTGCGGCGGCCGGGTCGGATGCATCCAGTTCCTCCAGCGGCCTGTTTTACGGGATCAATGTTTCGCAGAACCTGTTCCAGTTCGGCGCGGTCAAGGCGGGGGCCGACATCGCCCGGATCGGGGAGAAGATTGCCGCGAAACAATACGAGGAAGCCTACCGGACTCTCGCGATTACGATTCGCACCCAGTACCTGAATCTGGTGATCAAGAAGGCATCCCTGCGGATGGCCCGCTTCCAACTCGAGTTCCAGGAGCAGGAGTTCAAGGCCAAGGTGGAAAGCATTGAGCGGGGCGAGAGTGCCCCGGCGGAACGGCCGACCGCGGAGACGGCCTTGGAGCGGAGCCGGCTCTCAACCGACCGCTTGGCGCAGGATTTAGCGAATGCCAAGCGGATCCTGGTCCAGATCTCGGGCCTGACCGAATTGGCCGATGAATCGATTCCCGAGACCTTTCCCTTGCTGCGCGAGCCGGCCGGGGTTTCCTCCCGCCTGCTGACGGCATTCTTGCAGGGTGGCGTGGAGCAGACACCCCAAGCGCAGGTGCTGGCCTATGGGGTGCGGCAGTCGGTGCTGAACGTCACCATCGCCCGGACGGGCAACCTGCCGCGTTTCAGCCTTGGAGGAGGCTATATCCTGAATAATTCCACCTCGGTTGACGGGGTGGGCAACCTCTCGCAGGCCGCCGTTGGTTCGAAGAACTACTCGGTTGGCATGGGCTGGACCCTGTGGGACAGCGGCGCGACCAAATGGAGCAAGCGTTCCGCCCTGACCTCAAAGACTGCGGCCGAGCGGGCACTCAGGAATTACATCGAGGTCAACCGGGATGAAGCCGTGCAGAAGGAGAAGCTGGTCGGGTTTTCCTACCGCGCGATGGCCTTGGTGGAAAGGGATCGGGAAAGCGTGCTCAACGCGCTCAACATCGAGAAAGACCGCCTGGAACTGGGCACCACGTCGCGGCTCGCGGTGGAGCGCGCGACCGTCTCGGTGAACACGGCGGAACTTGCCGCCTTCCTGAGCCGGGCCGCCTTCCTCCAGCAGTGGATCGAATTTGTCTCTCTGGTCGATGCCGACCCTGTCACGAACAATCTCCCTGCGAGTTTCTGAGCCATGGCCAATCATACCGGTATCAAACTGCTTGTGGCCGCCGCCGTCGTGGCGGTGGGTTACTTCGGCCTCAGCGCCTATCTCCGGCCGATCGCGACCGTGCAGGTCGTCGCCGGCGGCAAGGTCGCCAAGGCCGTGTCCGCCCAGATCAAGGTCCGCGCCGAGAACTCGCAGGAGCTCAAGCTCGAGGCCACCGGCCGGATGCTGAACGAGCTGAAGGAGGGCCAGGCCGTGGCCGAGAACGACCTGTTGGTGGCGGTCGACACCCGCTCCAAGGAAAGCGATATCGACTTGGCCGAAATCGCCCTGAGGTCGGCCCGGGCCCAGGAAGACGTCAACAAGCGGAGCCGGCAGAGTGCGTTGCGCCGGGCGCAGGAGGATTTGAAGATCAAGCTGGCGGAAAAGGACGCCGGACGCCTGGCCAAGCTGCTTTACGATCAGGCGGCGGATCTGGTGGAACAGCTCGAGTTCAGACATGAAACCGATCAGATCATGGCCAACGAGGCGATCGCCCGGATCGAGAACGGGATCAAGAATCGCCGCCTCGAACTGGAAAACATGAGCCTGCGGGCCCAATGGCCCGGCACCCTGACCAACATCCAGGTTTCGAAGGGGGTGCTCATCAATGGCGGCCAGACGGTCGCCACCCTGATCTCGAATACCCGGATCATCGAGGCCCGCATCAGCGAGGAAAACATGGCCCAGGGCGTGGCGGTCGGGCAGCGCGTGCGGGTCTGGTTCACCGGCGTGCAGGGCGATTATGCCGGCACCGTGAAGAAAATTCTCCCCGCCCAAGATCCCCAGACCCTGCGCTACATTGCGCACCTCGACCTCGACATCGATCCCGCCAAGCTCGACAAGACCGGTCTCTCCGGCGAGGGCGTCATCACGATCGACACGAAACAGGCCCGGTTGGTGGTTCCCTTGCTCGCCCTCCACAAGAACAGCCTCTATGTGGTGAAGGACGGCCGGGTCGAGATCCGCGCCCCCAAGCTGGGTTACGAGTCCGATAGCATCGTTGAAATCCTCTCCGGTCTCGAGCCGGGCGAGGAGGTCATCGTGGACCAACAGGATCTGTTCAAGGCCGGCGACCGCGTCCGCACGCAGCCGGCGGCGGCCAAGTAGGCCGCGGCGCGCCTTTCCTGGAAATTCCCGCCGCGATGTCGCCCAATCTCCGGATCGCCTTCCGCTTCCTCACCGCGAAGAAGCGGGCGATGGTGATGAGCCTCTCCTGCATCGTGCTGGGCGTGGGCCTCTTCATTGTCAGCCAGGCCACCACCACCGGCTTCCAGGATTTCTTCATCGAGACGATCATCGGGAACGACGGTGCCATCCTCATCCAGGACCGCATCCAGGCGGTGCGGAAAAGCATGGAGACCGAGCACGGTTCCGGGGTCGTGATCTCCACCACGCAGGACAGCGTGCGCTACCAGGAGGGGATCGAGGATCCGGCCGGGTTGTTCGCCGCGCTCGACCGCATTCCCGCGGTGGTCGGCGTCTCCCCGCTCATCAAGGGTTCGGTCGATGTGTCGAGTTCGGTGCGGAGCGACACGGGCCGGGTCTTCGGCATCAACATCGACCAGCATCTCCGCGTTTCCAACCTCGGCCAAAAGATCGTCGAGGGCTCCGCGGAAGAATTCAAGCGCCAGCCTTTCGGCGCCATGATCGGCCGGGAACTGGCCACCCGCCTGGCCCTGCGGCTGGGCGACTTTTTCCAGGTCAGCCGGGCCGGGTCGCCGCCGCAGCGCTTCCGCATCAGCGCGATCTTCGAGACCGGGATCAGCTCCATCGACCGGGAAAAGATCTTCCTCGCGCTCACGGATGCCCGCTCCGTGCTGAACAAGCCCACCGGCTATTCCTACTTCCAGATCCAGCTCGCCATCCCCGAGCGGGCACCGGTCGAGGCGGCCCGCATCCGGGAATTGCTGAACTACAACGCCCAGCCCTGGCAGGAGCGCGAGAAATCGTGGCTTTCGGCCTTCAGCGCCCTG
>CAMDOO010000071.1 GCA_945903545.1 Opitutus sp. GAS368
GAAGTGAAAGTGAAGGTGGAAAGTGAATGAAAGTGGAAAGTGAGGGTATCCGGAGGCCGGCCGGTCCGGCCGGCCGACACTTTCACTCACTTTCCGCCTTCACTTTCACTCCCGCCGTCTCGGCGGTCGGCCGGTTACCAATGCGCGTAGTCGCCCTTTTCCAGGCTGCCCGCGAACTCCACGAGGAGTTTCACGCAGTGCTCCACATCGTTCAGGTCCACCAGTTCGCTCGGCGTGTGCATGTAGCGGAGCGGAAGGCTGACGAGCCCCGTGGCGACACCGCCGCGCCCCATTTGGATGGCGCGGGCGTCGGTGCCGGTCGGTCGGGGGTCCGCCTCGACCTGGTAAGGGATGCCGAGCTTCTTCGCGGCCTTGAGCAGGCGCTCGAACACCTTGGGATTGATGTTGGCGCCGCGGCAGAGGATCGGGCCGGCACCGAGCTTGGTCTCGCCGAACTTCCGGTGGTCGCAGTCGGGATGGTCCGTGGCGTGGCCGACATCGACGGCGATGGCGATGTGCGGGTTGACGGCGTAGACCGCGGTGGTGGCTCCGCGGACGCCGATCTCTTCCTGCGTGGTGGCGACGGCGACCACGCGCGCCGCGAGTTTCTTTTTCGCCTTCGCGAGCCGGATCAGGGTCTCGCCGATGATGTAGGCGCCCGCCTTGTCGTCGAACGCCCGCGCCACGCCGATGGTGCCGTGCAGGATCTCGAAGCCGCAGTCGTAGGTGGCGACGTCGCCGATCGCGACGCGCTCAAGGGCGTCCTGCTTGGAAGCGGCACCGATATCGATCCAGATCTCGTGCTTCTTCGGGACCTTCTTGCGGTCCTCGTCGTCCATCAGGTGGACGGCGCGCTTGCCGGTGACGCCCTTCACGGGGCCGTGGGCGGTCTGGATGATCACGCGGCGGCCCGAGATGACGCTGAGGTCGTGGCCGCCGTTGGTGTCGAAGTAGAGGAAGCCGTCCTTGCTGACGAAGGTGATGATCAGGCCCAGCTCGTCGATGTGGCCGGCGAGCATCAGGACCGGGTCGCCGGCCGGGTTGAGCGTGGCGAGGCGGTTGCCCAGGGCGTCCTTGGCGTAGGCATCGGCGGCGGGCTGGACGTGCCGGTCGAAGACCGCCTGGGCCTCCATCTCGTAGCCGGAGGGCGAGCGCGCAGCGAGGAGTTCGGTGAGAAAGGCGGGGACGGCGGGGGAGGGCATAGGCGGAAACGAAACGCGGAACGCCGAACTTTCAACGTTCAACCTCACTGAAGTGAGAGTGAAGGTGGAAAGTGAGTGGATAGAAGAAAGTGAAAGTGGCTGACCGCCGGGCCGGTCGGCCTTCGTCACTCGCACCTTCCACGTTCACTCACTTTCCTCTTTCACTTTCATTTCTGGAGGTTGAGCGTTTCGCACCCCTTTCGTCCGTCGCCGCTGGCGGCGACCTTTTCCCTTCGCCATGCCGAGTTCCTCCTCCCCCGGTCCCGCCTTGTCTCGGCACTACAAGTGGACTGTCGTCGGCATGCTCTGGTTCGTGTGCTTCTTCATCTTCGCCGCGCTCTTCGACGTGATCGAGCCGCGGGCCCGCGCGACGGCGGTGGGCATCATGAACGCGGTTGGGTGGGGCGGCGGCGCCCTGGGCCCGCTCGCGGTCGGCGTGGCGACCCAGTACGGCCGGCATACGAAGCAGGTCGACAACATGAGTGAGGCAATCGCCTTCGGGGCGGTCATCTATCTCGCGTCCGCGGTGCTGCTGCTCATCGCCGCGCTGGGCTTCGCCCGGCGGGATGTACTGGGGCGGAATGATCCACTCGAGGGCTGAGAGTCGAGGCTTGGGACATGCCCCATTCCAGCACCGGATTTTAGGTAGTGGCGCGTTTTGGCTGTAGCCGGGGTCGTTGACCCCGGTACCGGCCTCAACGAGGCCAGCTATAGATCCGGAAATCGCCCCGAGCGTGTCACGAACGATCCCGGCAGCTTTCTTGCCGGAGGGTGCGGAGGCCGTAGAGTTTCATCTCCGGGAATCTCGGTGGCCTCCTTGCCCTCCTGTAATAACTGCCGGGCGATCGATTTCTTATCCTTGGGATCCGTGAAATCTGTGGTTCAAATGCAGCGTTCCGGGTAAGAATTTTCCAACCCCACCCCGTCATGAAAATCCCCGTTCTGGCCGTCCTCGCGTTCGCCACCTCCGTTTGGGCGGCGGCGCCCGCTTCGCCCGCGATCCTGGCCTCCGGCTTCATCAATGAAGGTGCGCCGTATCCCGAGTGCCATGCCTCGACCATCGTCGAGATCGCTCCGGGCCGGTTGGCGGCTGCTTGGTTTGGCGGAACCAAGGAGCGCAATCCCGACGTCGGCATCTGGGTCGCGCGTCAGGAGGGCGGCAAATGGCTGCCCGGCGTTGAGATCGCCAACGGTATCCAGGCCGAGGGCCCGCGCCTGCCGACCTGGAACCCCGTGCTCTTCCAGGCCCCGCAGGGCGGACCGCTGGTGCTGTTCTACAAGGTCGGCCCGTCGCCCAGCGAATGGTGGGGCATGATGACCACCTCCGCCGACGCCGGTAAGACCTGGACCAAGCCCGTGCGCCTGCCCGACGGCGTGCTCGGGCCGGTCAAGAACAAGCCCGTCGTGCTCAAGGACGGCACCTGGCTCAGCGCCTCCAGCCGCGAGGGCACCGGCGGCTGGCGCGTCCATTTCGAATCGTCGCGCGACCAGGGCCGGACTTGGCAATTCACGAAGGCCGTCAACGGCGGTCCCGACAGCCTGAAGGCCATCCAGCCGAGCATCCTCTTCCACGCCGACGGCCGCCTGCAGGTGCTCTGCCGCTCGCAGAACGGCGTGCTCGCCACCTCGTGGTCGAGCGACAACGGCCAGACGTGGAGCCCGCTCGCGAAGACCACGCTGCCCAATCCGAATTCGGGCACGGACGCCGTCACGCTCGCCGATGGACGTCATCTATTAGTTTACAATCACTCGTCGCCGCTGCCGGAAACGCCGACCAAGGGACTCCGCTATCCGCTCGATATTGCCCTCTCATCCGATGGGGTCGCGTGGAAGCGCGTCCTGACGCTCGAGTCCGAGCCCATCGGCAACGGCTACGCCTATCCCGCGGTGATCCAGACTGCCGACGGCCTCGTCCACGTCACGTACACATGGGACCGGACGAAGATCAAACACCTGGTGATCGATCCGAAGAAGCTGTGAGCTGCCAACGTATCGGACTTCGTCCTCGCGCTGGCAGAAACCAAAATGGTTGCGCCATTTTGGCGAAGGCGGGGGTCGAGCCGAAGGGGTCAGGCCGAGAATCGTGAAAATCGGCATGACGGTCATGGAGACGAGCGTGCTCTGCGCCGGCGACTGAGATAGTGTCGGACGGATTCGGGTTTTCCCATGGAGAGTTCGCGGGCTAACCATCGCGGAGGCACCGCCTCTCCTCGGTCTCAGAACCATCCGTGGTAAAAATGAGCGGGAGGATCGTCCCTCTGCGCTCTGTGTGTGCCACGGACTCGGGATCCGAGAACGAGAACGAGTAGGAGAACGAGAACGATTTTTTAGATCACGCCGCATCCCGGTACTGAAGCCGGTAGAGTTTCCAGTAAATCCCCCGCTGCGCGAGCAGCTCGCGGTGCGTGCCGGACTCGGCGAGGCGGCCCTTGTGCAGGACGAAGATCCGATCCGCCCGCTGCACCGTGCTCAGCCGGTGCGCGATCACGATACTCGTCCGCCCCGCGGTCAGCGTGCGCAGCGCGGTCTGGATCAGCTCCTCACTATGCGTGTCGATGCTGCTGGTCGCCTCGTCGAGGACGAGGATCGCTGGGTCGAACACCAGCGCGCGGGCGAAGCTCAGGAGCTGGCGCTCGCCGGCGCTGAAGGTTTTGCCGCCGCCTTCGACGATCCCGTCGTAGCCGCCGGGGCGTTTTTCGATGAAGGTGTCCGCCCCGACCTGGCGGCACGCTGCCACGACCCGTTCGCGCGGGATGCTTTCGTCGCCGAGGGTCAGGTTCTCCCTGATCGTGCCGGCGAAGAGGAAGACGTCCTGGTGCACCACGGCGATGTGACGCCGCAGCGCCTGCAGCTGGTATTCCCGCACGTCGCGCCCATCCACTGTCACGCGGCCCGAGGTCACGTCGTAGAGCCGGTTCACGAGGTTGATGATCGTTGTCTTGCCCGCGCCGGTGTGGCCGACGAGCGCGACCGTCTGGCCGGGCGCGATGGTGAGGTCGAGGTCGCGCAGCACGGGCTCGCCGGGCTTGTACTCGAAGCCGACGTGGTCGAAGCGCACCTCGCCGCGCAGCCGGCCGTGGTCCTTCGCCCCGGGCAGATCCGCGACCTCGGGCCGCTCGTCCTCGATGGTGAAAATCCGCTCGGCGCTGGTCATTGCTCCGATCACGATGTCGATCTTCTCCGCGATGTCGCGGATCGGCTGGAAGAACAGCTCGGCGTACTGGAGGTAGCTCACGAAGACGCCGACCGAGATCGCCCCGGCCGCGGCGAGCCCCGCCGGGGTCAACCCGCTCCCGCGCAGCACGGCGTCGCCGCACACCCAGAGCACGAGGCCCACGCCGCTGGCGGAGAAGGTCATGGCCAGCGGCCGGTACCACGCCCAGGCGCGGCGTTGGGCGAGGAACTCCTTGGCGAACTCACCCGCGGCCCGGTCATAGACTGCCTCATGGTGTTTTTCCCGGTGGAAGAGCTGCACGACGCGCACGCCCGCGATGGTCTCGGCCATGAAGGCGTTGAGCCGGCTCTGCGCCGCGTACCAGCGCCGGTAAGCCGTCCGGCTGAAGCGGCGGAAGACCACCGTGGCGACGATCAGCAGTGGGATCACTGACATCACGATCAGCGCCAGCTTCAGGTCGATCAGGAGCAGGAGCGTCATGATCGAGAGGAGCATTAGGGCGTCCTTGGCGAGCGTGACGATGCCGACGCTGAACATCCGCTCCATGTTGCCGACGTCGAAGGCAACGCGGTTGACCAGACGTCCGACCGGGTTGCGGTGGAAGAAGCTCAGCGAGAGCGAGTGGATGTGCGTGAAGAGCTGCTGGCGGATGTCGAACAGCACCCGCTGGCCGAGGCCCATCAGCAGGTAGGCGCCGGCCCAGTCGACGAAGAACGCGCCGACCCGCAGTCCGAGGAAGAGGCCGCCGAAGGTCGCGAGCAGGCGCGTCTCCGACATCGCCCGGACCGCCGCCGGGTCGAGCCCGGAGAAAAAGGCGAGCACGCGGGCGACGGCGTTGCCGGGTAGTGACTCGCCCGTGCGGAACAGGATGTCGACCATCGCACCTACCAGCAGAGGCGGCATGACGGCGAGGCTGGCGCTCAGCAGTACAAGGCCGAGGCCGGCCAGCACGCGCAGGCGGTACGGCTTGGCGTAAGCCAGCATCCGCCGCAACAGCGCCACGTCGAGGGTGCTGGTCTTGATGCGCTCGTGGCGCAGGTCGTCCTCGAAGTCGTCACTCATGGCCGGGGCGCCGATAGTTCGCAGGTAGGGCTGACCCGCTGGGTCGGCCGCGATGACGATCCGTCCAATCCCGGCCGGTTCGGCGACCCAGCCTTACCGGCGCTGCCGCGCCCCGGCCGATTCTTTGGGAGCCAGTTCATGACGTCTCCTCCACTTCCTGTTCCAGCTGCTGCTTTTCCCAGAGCCCGGCATAGTGTCCGCCCAAGGCGAGCAGCTCGGTGTGCGTGCCGCGCTCGGCGATACGGCCGTCATGGAGCACGATGATCTCGTCGGCCCGCTCGACCGAACTGAGGCGATGGCTGACGATCAGCGTGGTGCGGCCGGCCATGATCGACTGCAGGTTGCCGAGCAGGCGCGCCTCGGTGTGGGTGTCGACCGCGCTCAGGCAGTCGTCGAGCAACAGGATCCGCGGCCGGCGGGCGACCGCGCGGGCGATGGCCACGCGCTGGCGCTGGCCGCCGCTGAGATTGACGCCCTTCTCGCCGAGCATCGTGGCGTAGCCCTTGGGGAACCCGGTCACGTCCTCGTCGAGGTGCGCGAGCTTCGCGCATTCGCGCAGCCAGGCCTCCGCGCCTCCGGATGCGGGAGGAATGGACGTCTCGCCCGAGGATTGTCCGCCCCCCACTCCCTCATTCCCTACTCCGATATTCTCCAGGATCGTCTCGCTGAACAGAAACGTCTCCTGCGGCACGGTGCCGACCTGCGTGCGCAGGAGGCCGAGCGGCAGGTCGCGCACGTCGTGGCCGTCGACAAAGACGGTCCCGGCTGGCGGATCGTAGAGCCGCGGGATGAGGTTGAGCAGGGTGCTCTTGCCGCTGCCGACGGCGCCGACCAGTGCCACGGTTTTGCCGGCCGGCACCCGCAGGGAGATGCCGGTGAGGGCTGCGACCGGGGCGGGTGGGGTGGTGGCCCCGTCGCCGGCGGGAGTCTCCGCCGGTTTCCGGCCGGGGTAGGAGAAGGTGAGGTTGCGGAACTCGAGCTCGCCGCGGAGCTCCGTCACCGCCACCGGCTGCGCGGGATCGGTGATGTCGGGCTTGGTATGCAGCACGGCCTCGATGCGGTCCATGCTGACACGCCCCCGCAGGTAGATGCTCACGACCCAGCCGAGCCCGACCATCGGGCCGCTGAGCCGGATCAGGTAACTGAAGAACGCCACGAACCCACCCACGGTAAGCGCGCCGGCGGCCTGCACCGCCGCCTCGATCTCCGCCGCGCCCGCTCCCTGGGCCGCGAGGGCGCGCTGGATCTCCAGGCCCCGCAGCACGAGCACGCCGCCGTAGCCCACGATCACGAGGTCGGCGAGGGCGAGCATGAGCACGAGCAGGGGTTGCTCGAGCGCCTCGACGAAGCACAGCCGCAGCGCGCGGCGGCGGTACTCGTGGCCCATCTTCGCGAAGGTCTTCACCTCGCCCTCCTCGCGGGCGAACGACTTCACCACCTTAGCGCCCGAGAAGCTCTCGCGCGCCCGCTCCGACATCGCGTCGAGCTGGGCCTGCATCTTCCCGTAGCGATCCTCGATCCGCCCGGCGAGCCGGGTCACGATGAATGGGATCAGCGGCAGCGTGAGCAAGCTCGCGAGCAGCAGCTTGGCGCTGATGCCCGCCATGAAGGCCGGCACGAAGAGGAAGTAGCAGAGCGTGTCCAGGCCGATCCAGAGCCCGATCCAGTAGAACTCGCGCAGCGCGTTGATGTCGCTCGTCGCGAGCGTCATCAGATCACCGGCCTTTGTCCGGTCATGGTAGGTGGCCGAGAGCTTCTGGGTGTGGCTGAAGAGCTGCTTGCGGAGGTCGTTCGACAGCGTGATCCCGCCGATGGCAAAGCCCATTGACATGAAGTAGCGGAAGAACCCGGTCACCGCGACGAGCAGCACCATCGCCAGCCCGTAGACCCACATGCCGTGCATGAAGGAGTCG
This sequence comes from Opitutus sp. GAS368, assembly GCA_945903545.1. Lineage (GTDB taxonomy): Bacteria > Verrucomicrobiota > Verrucomicrobiia > Opitutales > Opitutaceae > CAIYFD01. Next base: position 7,353 of record CAMDOO010000071.1, read on the forward strand.
GGCCCGAACCACGCGGCGGGGAGGCGGGCGGCGAGGGGGCTGTCCGGCCCGGCGGCCGCCCCGGTGCCGGACGTGACCCGGACGAGGTGGTCGATCGCCCAGCGCACGATCTGCGGTCCCGACGCATCCAGTCCGTCCACGATGAGCAACGCGGCGGCCCCCATGAGATAGGGACGCCAATAGGGCCGGCAGCGGCCCACCATGGAGGTGAAACGACGGAACACGGGGTGCTAGGGTCAGGCGGCCGGGTCAGGACGATCCGCGCGCGAATCAGTAGGCTGCGAGCTGGGCGTGGTCAATGGCCGGGGAGCCGGGATCGGTGTCACACGATATAACGGCTGCAGCCCGGGATTCGGGTAGGGCCGCGGACCCACCGAACCTTTGGCACACGGAGACACAGAGGGCGCGGAGGACGGAAGGATTTGGTTCGAACCCAAAAGAATCTATCCCTCCGTGCTCTCTGTGTCTCTGTGTGCCAAAATCCGAATGGCTGGTTCTTCGCACGGACTTTGATTGATCCCCCGCGCCGGCTTCCTCCAGCCTGTGCGCGATGAGATCCAACCCCGAGGATGAGGGCATTCTGCGTTCCCCCGCCGGCTTTGCCGAGGAGATCGCCGAGTACGAGACGATGGTCCGCCAGGCCGTGTCGTCGGGCCAGCTCCTCACCGCCATCGAGGTGGCCAAGGACGGCCTGCACCGCTTTCCCGACAACCTCACACTCCGCCAGCAGCTCGCGCTGGCCCAGACGCAGGCCGGCGCGCTCGAGGCCGCACAGGCGGTGCTCGCCGAGGTGGTGAAGGATTCGCCGAAGGACGAGGAGACGCTCAGCCTGCTCGGCCGCATCCACAAGGAGCTCTGGCGCCGCGCGGCCGATCCCGAGACCGGGGCCGCGGCGCTGCAGAAGGCCTGCGAGTTCTACGGCGAGGCATTTGGGCTGAAGCATTTCTATTACCCGGGCATCAACCTGGCGTTCTGCCTGCTCGCCTCGGGCGAGCGCGACAAGGCGCTTGGGGTCGCCGACAAGGTGGCCGAGACCTGCCGGCGCGAGCTGGCCGCCCTGCGCGAGTCCGCCGACGGCTGGCTGCACGGCACCCTGGCCGAGGCGCTCGTGCATCTCGGCGACCCCGAGGGGGCCGCCATCCACTACCGCAAGGCGGCCCAGCTCTTCCGCGGCCGCTGGCGCGACCTCGCCTCGATGCAGGGACAGGCCCGGTCCATCGCCGGGCTCCTCAAGCAGGCCCCCTCCGGCAAGGTGCGCTGGAGCGACCTCGCCTCAATCCAGCGCCGCGCGCGCAACCTGTTCTCCGGGCCGCGCGCCCTTGACCGCGACTGGCTCGACCAGTGCTTTGATTTCCCCTCGGTGGTCGTGTTTGCGGGCCACATGATCGACGCCCCCGGCCGCAGCGTGCCGCGTTTCCCTGCGAGCCGCGAACCCGAGGTGCGCGCCGCGATCAAGGCCCAGCTTGAGGCCGTCAACGCCGGCATCGGTTTCTCGTCGGCCGCGTGCGGCGCCGACCTGATCTTCTGCGAGTGCATGCTCGAGCGCGGCGCCCGCGTGAACCTCGTGCTCCCGTGCCCGGTCGACGCCTTCAAGCTCCAGAGCGTGAGCTTCGCCGGGCCCGACTGGGAGCAACGCTTCCATGCCGTGCTGGCCGCCGCCAACAGCGTGCTCTTCGCCAACGCCTCCGAGGCGGCGCCGTCGGATTCCGACCCGGCCACCGCCCAGGCCCTGGTCTATACGAACCGCATCGTCACCGGCCTCGCCGCGCTACAGGCCAACTCACTCACGCTCGACCTGCACGCCGTCACCGTCTGGGACGGCAAGGGCGGCGACTCGCTCGGCGGCACCGCGTCGATCGTTGGCGACTGGCGCCGGCGCCAGCTCAACGTCCACATCATCGCCCCGCCGGTCATTCCCGGGGCGGCCGCCGCCCCCGCCGCGCGGCCGGCCGGCGACGCGCCGCTGCCCGACGTCCGCCAGGAGATCAAGGCGGTGGTCTACGCCGAGCTGCTGAACTACCGCCGGATCACCGAGGCCAAGCTCCCGCTCTACATCCGCGAGTTCAAGGGCCGCGTCGCCAGCCTGCTGTCGGACCTGAAGATCAAACCCGCCGTGGCGGAGATCTGGGGCGGCACGCATCACCTGCTTTTTGACGACCTCGAGGCCGCCGCGCGCTTCGCGGTGGGTTTCCGCGACCTCGTGCAGGCGACGGACTGGGGCAAGCTCGGGCTGCCGCCGGACCTCGGCGTGACGATCGCGCTGCACGCCGGCCCGGTGTTTGTCTTCCAGGATGCGGTGCAGGCGCGCCAGACCTGCATCGGGGCGCACGTCACGCGCACCGCCCGGATCAACCCGGTCACCCCGCGCGGCCAGATTTACGCCAGCCAGGAATTTGCCGCCCTCTGCGGCGCCGAGGGCATCACGGTGGTGGGCTTCGAATTCCTCGGCCGGGTCCACACCACGCGCCTCTTCGAGGACGCCCCTCTCTACCGCGTGGACCGGATCGACGACACCCGCGCCTAGCGCTTCCCGCCCGTGACGGCTCGCTTCATGCCCGCAATGTCAACGATCAGTTGACATGTTTGCCTCCTTCACGACCGAGAGCGCTGTAGGGATGTCAACTAACAGTTGACACTTACGTCGGGGGGGGGGGGGGGGGAACCCGACCCCGGGAAAGGATGAGTTGTCCGGGAGGCCTTGGACGGTGGAAAAATCGTGATCCGTGCGGATTTTTGAAAGATCAGCCAGAATTCTTACGTTATGCAGGGTATGGACTCATTCTGCATCGGCATATCCCTGTATCGGCTGGGACCGGCCGGAGGCCTGGTGGACAGGGCTGATGCCGATGGCGCATTTGCATGAAACCCGGGAGGCGTCATCCAGTCCGTGAACCGGGGCAGCGGGGGATTCATCCCCGAACCGATGCCGTGGCCGAGCTCATTCTCATTCTCGCGGAAGCAGGCTTTGAATTGGGCGCCCGCCGGTTCCGGGCTCTGGCGTTGGAATACCGCCGAAGATTGGCCGGGGAAGGAGCCTGGACCTCTTTGCGCCCCGGGCCTCATACCCCGCTCTGGAACGAACTGCGCAGCCAGTTGCGCCCCCAGCTCCGGAAGCATGGCAGTCAGGCGGCCCTCGGCCGACTGCTGGGCCTCCCCCGCCAGCAAATCAATGCGTTTGTGACCGGGGGCGGCCGGATGCCCGATGCCGAGCGCACGTTGCTGCTCCAATCCTGGCTCATGCACAAGCGTCGGCGGCGTCCCCGGGGTGACGGCAGTGTCATCTGATAGTTGACATTGCCGTCGGAGGCGGTCGCGAAGAAGGGCCGGGAGTGGCGAGGGCGGCGGCAGGGCCAGGCGAATCCAGGGTGCCTCGCGGGCAGAGGCGCCTGGACGTCCCGCTAGTCGCGGTCCGAGCGGGAGGGCTCAGGTCAGTTGGCGGACCAGCACCTTGGGGTTCCGGCCGCTTTCCTCGTAGGTCTTCAGCCGGGCCTCGGGGAGGATGTCCTTTGTGCTCTCGGTGAAACCGCACTTGTCGATGAAGAAGCCGAAGTTCTGCGTGGAGAGGGCGAGCACCTGGGTCACGCCGCGTTCCTTCGCGACGAGGCAGGCGTAGTCGACCATCTTCTTGCCGATGCCCCGGTTGTGGTAGAAGGGCAGCACGTACACCGAGCCGACCTCCGCCATCGCCACCTTGCCCGGATAGAAATAGAGGGTGACGCACGCGATGATGTTCTCGTCGAGCTCGTAGACGTAGAACTGCTCGATGTTCTTCTCGATCGCGGGCTGGCTGCGGTGGAGGAGTTCCTCCCGCTTCACCGCGCTCCGGGTGAGGCTGTAGATGAAGCGCACATCGCGCCGCAGGGCCTTCCGGATCTGCTGGTAGTCGTTGCCGTAGACGAGCGAGCCGACGCCCTCGCCGGAGAAGATCTCGTTGAGCAGGCCGTCGAAGATGCCGCCGTCGATCACGTGCACGCGCGGCGTGCCGGTTTCGATCGCTCGCACGGCGTTCTCGGCCTTGCTCCGGCCGGCCTCGGCGATCGTCTCGGGCTTCTCGGTGAGGATCTTCTTCAGGGCTTCGAGCGAGATCTCGCGCCGCACCTTGCCGTCGATGACCAGCCCCGGCTCGGCGGTGAGGTAGAGGATCTTGGTGGCCTGCAGGGCCTCGGCCAGTTCCGCGGCTAGCAGGTCGGAGTTGACCCGGAGCGAACGGCCGTCGGGTCCGAAGGCGATCGGGGAAAATACCGGCACGACCTGCCGGTCCATGAGCTCGCCGATGAAGTCCTTGTCGATCCGCTCCACCTTGCCCGTGAACTGCTGGTCGATGCCCTTGATGATGCCGGTTGGGAGCGCCCGGACCGCGTTGGTGACGACACACTTCAGCGAGTTCTGTGTGAGGGCCTCGATCAGGCTGTGGGCCACGCGCGAGGAGGCGCGGACCGCGAGGTCGAGCGTGGCGGCGTCGGTCACGCCGGTGCCGTGGACGTTGGAAATCGGGATCTTCCGGGCGACCGAGAGCTCGACGATCTGGTGGCCGATGCCGTGGACGAGCACAACCTTGATGCCGAGGCTGCGGAGCACGGCGATGTCGACGGCGAGGTTGCTGAAGTTGTCGTCCGCCACGATCGCGCCGTCGATGGCGATGACGAAGATCTGCCCCTGGAAACGCGGCACGTACTGCAGGATCCCGCGGAGGTCCGTGGGTTTGATCGTCGTCGCCTGCGCGGAAGGTGTCTGGGCGGGAGTCTGGCCGTTGCCGTTGCTCATCGTGTTGTGGCCGCAGGTTCTCGGGGATGCGGCCGGGCGCGTCAATGCACTTGCAGGGTCCAGCTCCGGGCCGTCCGGCTGCCGGCCACGGTCACGCGGTACTGCCCGGCGGGCAGGGCGCCGGCCGGCACGGTGAGGAGGACGGTCGCGCCAGCATCGCGTGCGAGGAGGGTGCCGACGAGTTTCTCGGAGGTCGGGACGACGACGAGTTCCTTGTCCTTGCGGTAGAGCAGGGCGCCGGAGGGCTGGTGCTTGTTGTCCGCCAGGGTCGCGGTGAACTGGATCAGATAGGGCGCGGCGGCGGCGGCGCTCCCGGCGGCGGTCACGGTATCGATCGAGACCGGCAGGATCGGCTGGTCGATGAGGGCCTGGGTGAGCTCCGCGGGCAGCCCGCCCGCGCTGGTCGCGATGGCGGCGGCACTGCTGCCGGCGGCCCCGGTGCGGGCCGGATCGGTCGGTCGGGAAAAGCCGAGGACGACCCGCTGGTAGCCGGCGGAGAGCAGGCGGCCGGTGTTGGCGCGGCTCTTGGTGTCCTCGTAGGGCTCGAAGGACTTGCCCGGCTTACGGTAGCGCAGCGTGACGAAGGTGTAGCCCACGACAAAGACAAGGATCGTGAGCACGATCCACTTCATGGGCCAGGGCTTCTTTTCGGGCAGGGGCATGGCGGGTGAGAAGGAGAAAGCGGGGCCGGTCGGCAGGCAATGGCGAAGCTATAGGCCCCATAGGTCCTATGGGCCCTATGGGACCTATGATCGGCCAACAATAAATTTGCCCCGGCCCCGACCCCCTGCACCGTTGCCAAACCGCATGAAACTCTGGTCGCAGTACTTCGTTCCCACGCTCAAGGAAAGCCCGGCCGATGCCGAGATCGCCTCGCACAAGCTGCTCGTTCGCGCCGGCCTGGTGCGCAAGCTCGGCGGCGGGCTCTACACCTACATGCCGCTCGGCCTGCGGGTGATGCAGAAGCTCACGCAGATCTGCCGCGAGGAGATCGAGGCCGGCGGCGGGATCGAGCTCTGGATGCCCCACGTGCATCCCGTCGAGACTTGGGAGCAGGGGCCGCGCTGGGCGGCCGCCCGCGAGATCATGTTCCGCGTCGACCATGCCGGCAGTGGCAAGGGCCGCGGCAAGGAGCCGGAGTTCGTCCTCGGGCCGACCCACGAGGAGGTCATCACCCCGCTCGTGAAGGCCGAGATCACCAGCTACCGCGACCTGCCGAAGAACTTCTTCCAGATCGCCACCAAGTTCCGCAACGAGATCCGTCCGCGCTTCGGCCTGATGCGCGCCCGCGAGTTCGTGATGATGGACGCCTACTCGTTCGACGCGAACGACGACGGCGCGATCAAGAGCTACCATGCGATGAAGGCGGCCTACGAGGCCTTCTTCCGCCGCATCGGCGTCACCGCCATCGCCGTCGAGGCCGACACCGGCGTGATGGGCGGCAGCTTCTCCCATGAGTTCATGGTCCCGGCCGAGATCGGCGACGACGACGTGATCTACAACGAGGAGAGTGGCTACGCGGCCAACCGTGAGAAGGCCACCAGCGGCCTCGTGCCCGCCGGCCTGGCCGACGCCGCCCCCGCGGGCGCGGTCGAGGAGTTCGCCACGCCGGGCGTGGTGACGATCGCCGCGCTCGAGGCCGCGCCCTACGCGGTCCCGGCCGACCGGCAGTTCAAGACCCTCGTCTACATGGGCGACGGCAAGCCCTTCCTCGTCATCCTGCGCGGCTGTGACGAACTCGAGGAGGCCAAGCTCGGCGCCCTCGGATTCACGCTCTTCCGCCCGGCCACCGCCGAGGAGATCGAGCCCGTGCTCGGCGCCAAGCCCGGCAGCCTCGGCGCGGTGAAAGGCACGATCAGGAATCCCGACGCGCTCGCCGGCATCTTCGCCGACCACGCGATCCGCCTCATCGGCAACGGCACCACCGGTGCGAACAAGGACGGCTTCCACCTCCGCCAGGTCAATGTGACCCGCGACCTCGCGCTCACGAAGTTCGGCGATTTCCGCCGCGTGCGTCCGGGCGAGCCCGATCCGAAGTCCGGCCAGCCCCTCAAGGTCCGCCGCGGCATCGAGGTCGGCCACATCTTCAAGCTCGGCACCAAGTACTCCGACAAGTACGGCGCGGTCTACACCGACGACCAGAAGCAGTCCCACCCGATGGTGATGGGCTGCTACGGCATCGGCATCAGCCGCACGCTGCAGGCCGTGATCGAGCAGAGCCACGATGCCGACGGCATCATCTGGCCCTGGAACGTGGCGCCCTTCCACGTGCTGATCTGCGTGCTCGACCCGCTGGTACCCGAGGCGATGGACCTCGCGAAGCAGCTCGCCGCCGCCGCCGAAGCGGCCGGGGCCGACGTGCTCATCGATGACCGGGCGGAACGCCCCGGTGTAAAGTTCAAGGATGCCGACCTGATCGGCATCCCGCTGCGCCTCACGATCGGCAGCAAGGGTCTGAAGGAAGGCATCGTCGAGCTGAAGTGGCGCACGAAGAAGGACGTCGAGAAACTCCCGCTGGCCGAGGCGGCGCAGAAGCTCGCGGCCGCGGTCCAGAGTGCGTCGGGCCGGGCATGATCTTCTCCCAAACGGATCCACTCGGGAATCCCAGCCAGCAGGGTCAAACCGCGCTGGCCACCGAGGGTCACTGGCACGTGGTGGTGCTAAACGACCCCGTGAACCTGATGTCCTACGTGGTCCTGGTCTTCAAAAAAGTCTTCGGCTTCGACGAGACGAAGGCGCGGCACCACATGCTCGAGGTGCACGAACAGGGCCGCTCGGTCGTCTGGACCGGCGTGCGCGAGCAGGCCGAGGCCTATGTCTTCACCCTGCAGCAATGGCACCTCACGGCGGTCCTGGAATCCGATGAAGCGCGGTGAGAAACTGATTGTGGTGACGCTCAGCCTGCCGGTGGTCGCGCCGCTGCTCGACGTGATCAAGGCGGCAGCCGACCGCATGTCCGGCGCCACGGCCGCGCCCACCGGGCTAGGGGACCTTGACCCCGAGATGCGCGCCGAATGGACCGCGGAGTTGCTGGCCACCC
>CAMDOO010000072.1 GCA_945903545.1 Opitutus sp. GAS368
GCCATTTCATCACCGCTCGAAAAATGTCGGGGATTGCCGGGCGTGTTTTCTGCTTCCTTCATCCGTGTGATCCGTGAAATCCGTGGTTAAACCCCTCTGACCCTCCCCTCCCATGCGCATCGTCATCCTTGGCTCGGGCCGCGGCACCAACGCCGAGGCCATCCTGCATGCCCGCACCGTTGGCCGCCTGGGCCGGACGGAGGTGGTTTCCATCCTCTCCGATCAGCCGGCTGCAGGCATCCTCGCGCTGGGCCCGCGCTTTGGCGTGTCTGCGACGCACCTCGATGCGGGACCGTTCCGCACCAAGCTCGACGGCGAGGGCGAGGTCCGTTTCATCGCCGCGGTGAAGGCGACCAAGGCCGACCTCATCGTCCTCGCTGGTTTCATGCGCGTGCTGAAACCCGGTTTCCTCAATGCCTTCGCCGGCCGGATCATCAACCTGCACCCGAGCCTGCTGCCCAGCTTCCCCGGCCTCGATGCCATTGGCCAGGCATGGCGGCGCGGCGTCAAGATCACCGGCTGCACCGTGCACTATGTCACGGCGGAGATCGACGGCGGCCCGATCATCGACCAGGCCCCGGTGCGGATCGACCCGACCGACACGCTCGATTCGCTGACCGCCAAGGTGCATGCGGCCGAACATGCCCTGCTGCCGGCGGTGATCGCGCATCTGAGTAATCGCTGAGCGGCGGGGAGGGCGGATGATTTTGCACCAAGGTCGCAAAGGCCGCAAAGGTCGGGAGCGCTGAGATTCGCTGATCGAGGCTGATGGTTTCGGGTAGGGCGGACTCGGTGAGTCCGCCGGATCGATTTTCGATCTCCGGGTAGAGGTCTTTCCGGGCTACATGAGATCGATCCGTTGTGGCCCCGGCAGACCTCTGCCGGGGTTCCGCGGAGCAGAATCGCGTCCGGCCGGATTATTTTTGCGGATTTTGCGCCTTTTTGAGGCCACACCTCCGGGATGGAATTGTTCGAACTGAAGGTTGAGATCCCGGCGGCGTCCGCGGAAGCGTGCGATGAATTGCTGCTCGAGCGCGGCGAGGGCAACTGGAGCGTGCTCGAGGACGCAATCGCGAGGCGGGCCTGGGTGCAGGGCATCTTTCCCTCGCGGGTGGAGGCGGAAGCGGCCTGGGCCGGGTTGTTACCCGGGTTACCGGCGGCACCGCTCGCCGGGCCGGAGTTGCGCGCGCTGGCCGACCAGGACTGGAAGGACAGCTACAAGGCGCACTTCAAGGCGTGGAAGTTCGGCCCGCTGCACTGGGTGCCGGTCTGGGAGCGGGAAACCTTCCGGCTGCCGCCGGGCGAGCAAGTGCTCTGGCTCGATCCGGGCCTGGCGTTTGGCACGGGCAACCACGAGACGACGCGGCTGTGCTGCGAGCGCCTGGTGGCGCTCGCAGCAAGTGACAGGTTCCAAGTGACAAGTGACAAGAGACGGGTGACGGACGCGGGGTGCGGCTCAGGAATCCTTGCACTATCGGCGGCCTTGCTCGGATTCGGTCAGGTCTCGGGTTTCGACAATGATCCGGAGGCGGTGCGGGTCAGCGGGGAGAATGCAGCCATGAACGGACTCGCGGACCGGGTGGTTTTTCGGACGGCCGGGTTGGATGACGGTTTGGCGGGGGTGCAGGCGGATGTGCTGCTGGCGAACATCCAGGCGGACGTGCTGATGCGCTTTGCCGCGACGCTGGTGGGCGCGGTGGCCCCGGGCGGCACGCTGGTGCTGAGCGGGATCCTGGCGACCGAGTTGGAGCAGGTGCGGGCGGCGTTCGCCGAGGCCGCACCGGGCTGGCGGATCGACTCACGCGTCATGGGCGAGTGGAGCGATCTCGCGCTCGTGCGCGTTGGTTGATGGAGGTAGGGCGGACTCGGTGAGTCCGCCGGGATCGGGATCCTAATCGCGGCAGACTCACCGAGTCTGCCCTACCCTCGGAACAAGCTTCTTCTCAGGTGAACAGATCCGGCGGCGTGCGGTTCATGAATTCCTCGATGTAGGCCGTGGTGGCCTTGCCCTCGATGAAGATGGGATCCGACATGATGGCGCGCTGGAGCGGGATCGTGGTCTTGATGCCGCGGATCAGGTATTCGCTCAGGGCGCGGTACATGCGCTCGAGGGCCGTCTTCCGGTTCGAGCCGTAGGTGATCAGCTTGCCGATCATCGAGTCGTAGTAGGGCGGGATGACGTAGCCGCTGTAGACGTGGGAATCGACGCGGACGCCGTGGCCGCCCGGGGCGTAGTAGAGGCCGATCGTGCCCGGGGAGGGCGCGAAGTTGCGCGCGGGATCCTCGGCGTTGATGCGGCACTCGATGGCGTGCTTCTCGAACTTGATGTCGCCCTGGTCGAAATCGAGCTTCTCACCGTTGGCGATGCGGATCTGCTGCTTGATCAGGTCGATCCCGGTGCACTCCTCGGTCACGGGGTGCTCCACCTGGATGCGGGTGTTCATCTCGATGAAGTAATAGTTCCCCTTGGCATCGACGAGGAACTCGATCGTACCGGCGTTCTCGTACTTGGCGGCCTCGGCGGCGCGGATGGCAGACTTGCCCATCTTCTTGCGGAGGTCGTTCGTGAGGAAGGGCGAGGGGGATTCCTCGATCAGCTTCTGGTGGCGGCGCTGTACGGAGCAGTCGCGCTCGCCGAGATGAAGGGTCTTGCCGTGGCTGTCGGCGAGGATCTGGAACTCGATGTGGCGGGGGCGCTCGATGTAGCGCTCGATGTAGACGGCGCCGTTGCCGAAGGCCTTCTCGGCCTCGTTGCGGGCAACGTGGTATTCCTTTGCGAAGGAGACGTCGTTGTGCGCGATGCGCATGCCGCGGCCGCCACCGCCGGCGACGGCCTTGATGATCACCGGGTAGCCGATCTTGCGGGCGATCTTGACCGCCTCGGTCTCGCTCTCAACGGGTCCGTCGGAGCCCGGAACGGTCGGCACGCCGGCCTTGCGGACGGTGTCCTTGGCCACAGCCTTGTCGCCCATCATCTTGATCGACTGCGACTTTGGTCCAATGAACTTGATGTTACAGGACTCGCACTGCTCGGCGAACTTGGCGTTTTCCGAGAGAAATCCGTAGCCGGGATGGATAGCATCGACGTCGGCGATCTCCGCGGCACTGATGATGCGATCGGCGCGCAGGTAGCTGTCGGAGCTCTTCGGGCCACCGATGCAGATGGCCTCGTCGGCCAGCTGGACATGGAGCGATTGCACATCGGCCTCGGAGTAGACGGCCAGGGTCTTGATCCCGAGTTCGCGGCAGGCCCGGACGATGCGGAGGGCGATTTCGCCGCGGTTGGCGATGAGGATTTTTTGGATCATTGCGTAAAAGGCTAAGCCCGGCCGCCGGCGTCGGCTGGTTGGCAACCGGACCCGGCGGACAGCGCGAAGGGAAGGGTCTCAGCCCTGCTTGATCTTGAAGAGACGCTGGCCGTACTCGACCGGTTGGCCGTTTTCCACGAGCATCTCCAGCACCGTGCCGCTGACCTCGGACTGGATCTCGTTCATGATCTTCATCGCCTCGATGATGCAGACCACGGTGCTTTCCGCGACCTTGGTGCCAGGCTCGACGAACGGCTTGGATTCCGGGGAAGCGGAGCGGTAGAAGGTGCCCACCATGGGCGACTTGACGTAAATCACGCCGGCTTCGTCTTGGCCAGCTGCGGGGGTCACGGTTTGGACCGGGGCGGCCGCGGCTTGGGCGGGTGCCGGGGCAGCAGCCGCGGCAAAGGGGGGTGTCGTCTCAGGTCCGGGGACAAAGGGATGGCTGGAGCCACGTCCGGAGGAAACGACCGGCAGGCCGTTGAAGCCGCGCCGGATCTTTAGTTTGAAACCCTCTTCCTCGACCGCGAATTCGGAGAGCTCCGAGCGCTTCATCAGGTCGATGATCTGTTTGATTTGTTTTAAGTCCAAGCGGTGCCTTGGTTGAGTTGATGACTGGTCGGGAGGGTTAGTTGATATTCCCGAGATGCCGTTCAAAAGAATTGGCTGGTACAAGCAATCCTCGATTTTTCGTAAAAATGGCGATTCTGGCCAATTTCTGGCCAATTTCGGTGATTTTATCGGCGAAAAACCCATTTTTAGTGCCTACAAAGACTGACGTAACTTAATGAAAATTACAGTGTGATTGAAGCACTTCTGAGATTCAAAAGATCAATAATGAACGTGAAATCCCGTCTTTTTCGGCATAATTAGCCCCAAAAATATGTATTTTTTGTGTTTTAGGTCACCTTTTATCATTTTTGGCTCTAACGGCCCTTGCGGACCCCATCGACGGGATAAAATGCATGAGCTTTGGCTCATTTTAATGGGATCGGATCACACGAATGTGCGATATGAGATAGCTGGTGAACCGGAGGTGCAGGAATCAGATGATTTAGCGCCAATTTGAGGCCATTTTGGCGAAAATCAGCCCCATATATTCGATTTTCGATTCGATGTGGGCTGATTTCGGCCAGAAGCGCGGAAATCACGCCGACCTCGGCTTGTGCGTCGGTTCCAGAGGCCCGAGCGGCCAACAGTCCTGCCGGAGCCTTAACTATTTTCCATCTCGGTCAACTTGGTGGCCGCAGCCTCCCAAGCGGAGGTCGCAGTCGTGATTTGATCAACCACGGTGCTCAGCTCCCGATTCAAGTGATGGAACCGGCCCTTGTCGTTGTAGGTTTCCGGGGCCTCGAGCTCGGCGGCGATCTCCGCCTGGCGTTTTTCGAGCTCAACCACGGCCTTTTCCAGCTGGCCGACGGATTCCCGGAACTTCCGGATCTCGTTCGGGCTCGGGCGCGCGGCTGGCTGCGCCGGCGATTTGAGATTTGAAATCTGAGATTTGAGATTCGCTGGCTTCGCCTGCACCGGCCGGGCGTCGGTGAAGCCGGCGGTCAGGGCGGCCCGGGCGTCGCCGGCTTTGGACTTATCCAGGTAGTAATCGTAGTCGCCAGAGTAGGGCGTGAGGCGGCCGCTGTGGACGTGCAGTACGGTTTTCGCGAGGGCCCGGATGAAGTGAACATCGTGGCTGATGAAGATGAGCGTGCCCTCGTAGTTCTTGAGCGCACCGACGAGCGAGTCGATCGACTGGATGTCCAAGTGAGTCGTCGGCTCGTCCATGAGGAGGAGGTTGGGCGGCTTGACGAGGAGGCGGGCGAGGGCGAGGCGGGATTTTTCACCGCCGGAAAGGACTCCGATGGGCTTGTGGACGTCGTCCTTGCGGAAAAGGAAGGCGCCGAGAATCGCCCGGCCCTGTTGCTCCGTGAGCTGGTTCTCGTTCGTGCGGAGCGACATCACGTTTTCGAAAACCGTGAGGCTCGGATCGAGGTTATCGAGGCGGTTCTGGGCGAAATAACCGGTGACGACGTTGCTGCCGGGTTCCCGGAGGCCGCCCTGGGTCGGAATGACGTCGGCCAGGATCTTGAGGAGCGTGGATTTTCCGGCGCCGTTCGGGCCGACGAGGACGATGCGATCGCCGCGCTGGGCGGTGAAATTGAGGTCCTTGTAAACGATGTGGCTCCCGTACGCCTGCTGCACGTGCTCGAGCTCGATGACCTTGAGGCCGGAGCGCGGGGGCTGCGGGAACTTGAAGTTCATCTTGCGCAGTTCCTCGGTAGGCTCCTCGACGGCGACCTCCTTGAGGCGCTCGATCTGCTTTTCCTTGGACTTGGCGCGGGAAGCCATTGAGGCCTTGGCGCCGAAGCGGTCCACGAAGACCTGCAGGTGGGCGATCTCGCGCTGCTGGTTCTTGAAGGCGGCGGCCTGCTGATCCTTGCGGGCATCCTTCTCGGTCAGGTAGTTGTCGTAGTTGCCGTGGTAGTAGTTGAGCCTGCCGGCGCGGAGATCGAGCATGCCGGTGCAGAGCGCGTTGAGGAAGGCGCGATCATGCGAAATGACCACCAGCCCGCCGGGATAGCGGATCAGGTAGTCCTGAAACCAGAGCAGCGCCTCGAGATCGAGATGGTTGGTCGGCTCGTCGAGGAGGAGCAGGGCGGGCTCGGCGACGAGCAGGCGGGCCAGATGGGCTCGCATGACCCAGCCGCCGGAGAAGGTCTTGGCGAGCTTGAGGGCGTCGCCTTCCTTGAATCCGAGTCCGGCGAGGATCTTCTTCGCGCGGGGCTCGAGGGTGTAGTCGATGTCGTAGTCGTCCTCTGTCGGCTCGAGCTTTTTCCCGCTCGTGGCGATATGGAGGATGGTTTCGTCGCCCGCCGGGGCACTTTCCTGCGGCAGGTAGCCAAAGTCCGCCCCGCGTTCCCACTCGATGGTGCCGGTGTCGGGCTTCTCCTCGCCGAGGATGAGGCCGAAGAGGGTGGACTTGCCCGCCCCGTTGGGGCCGATCAGGCCCAGCCGGTCGGTGCGCGCGATGAAAAGCGAGACATCCGCGAAGAGTTCGCGGGTACCGTAGGACTTCGAGACATCGGCGATCGTGAGCATCGGAACCGGCAAGCAAACGCTGCGCCGCCTCCCGAAGCAATTAATTTGTCCGGGCCGGTCCTGGGGGGTTCCGGCCCGGAGTTTCACTTAATAGGCGAAACTCTGGGTATCGCCCGGTCCGCATCGGTTGCTTGTCTTTCGGGCCGGTCGGGTTGATTCGTGGCGGCTCCCATGCCCAACCGACTCGCCGCCGAGAAATCACCCTATCTGCGCCAGCATGCGGGCAATCCCGTGGACTGGCTGCCGTGGGGGGAGGAGGCCTTCGCCCGGGCGCGCGCGGAGCAGAAGCCGCTCTTTGTCTCCATTGGCTATTCAACCTGCCATTGGTGCCACGTGATGGCGCACGAGTCCTTTGAGGACTCGGACACCGGCGCCCTGCTGAACGAGCATTTCATCCCGGTGAAGATTGACCGCGAGGAGCGGCCCGATGTCGACCGGGTCTACATGGCCTACGTGCAGACCATGACGGGCCATGGCGGCTGGCCGCTCAGCGTCTGGCTGACCCCGGAGCTCAAGCCGTTTTTCGGCGGCACCTATTTCCCGCCGGAGGATCGCCAGGGGCGGGCGGGATTTCCGTCCATCCTGCGGGCGATCGCACGTGGGTGGGAGACGGAGCGCGACAAGCTGGTCGCCGAGGGCGACCGGGCGATCCACCTCCTGCGCGAATCCCACGGCGAGCAGGCGGGGCCGGCCGCCGCCGGGCCGCTGGTGGAGTCGGCGGGCGAGGCCTTCGAGCGGGGCTTTCACTCTTTCAACGAGGCTTTCGACGCCCAGAGCGGCGGCTTCGGTGGTGCGCCGAAGTTTCCGCGCGGCTCGGTCCTGAATTTCCTGCTGCGCATCGCGGCCCTGCAGGGGCCGGCCGAGGGTGCGGGGGCGACGGCGCTCCAGATGGCGTCGGTGACGCTGCGCATGATGGCAATGGGCGGGATCCACGACCAGGTCGGGGGCGGATACCACCGGTACTCGGTCGATGCGGAATGGTTCGTGCCGCACTTCGAGAAAATGCTCTACGATCAGGCACAGATCGCACTCAACTGCCTCGAGGCCCGCGTGGCCACGGGCGATGAACGCTTGGCCTGGATGGCGCGGGACATCTTCGACTATGTGGCGCGTGACCTGGCGGCGCCGGACGGGGGCTTTTATTCTGCGGAGGACGCCGACAGCGAGCCGCCCGGCGGTGGTCATCCCTCGGAGGGCGCCTTCTACCTGTGGACGCATGGCGAACTCGCCGCGCTGCTTGGGGCGGACTTGGCCCTTTTTGAAACCCATTTCGGGCTCACGACGGGGGGCAATGTCCCGCCGGCGTCCGATCCCCACGCCGAATTCCGGGGCGCCAACATCCTCGCGCAGCGCCAACCGCTCGTGGCGACGGCGCGCAAGCTTGGGCTGGATCCCGAGGAGGCCAACCGGCGGCTGATCGCCGGCCTCGCGGTCCTGCGGGACGTGCGGGCGCGCCGGCCCCGGCCGCAGCGGGATGAAAAGATCATCACTGCGTGGAACGGACTCATGATCTCGGCGCTGGCGCGGGGTCACATTGTCCTCGAAGGGGAGGGTGAAAGCACCCTGCTGCAGGCGGCCACCCGCGCGGCTGAATTCATCGAGCGCGAATTGCATGACGCAGGGCGGGGCGTGCTGTACCGGAGCTGGCTGGAAGGCCGGGGCGCCGCGGAAGGATTTGCGGAGGATTACGCCTGCCTGATCCAGGGTTTGCTCGATCTCTACGAGGCGGGCTTCGAGACGCGCTGGCTTTTATGGGCCGACCGGTTGCAGCGGAAGATGGACGAATTGTTCCGCGCGGCCGACGGCGGCTATTTCAACTCTGCGGCCGGGGCGCCGGACCTGGTCCTGCGCCTGCGGGAGGATTACGACGGGGCCGAACCGGCGCCGAGTTCCCTGGCGGCGTTGAACCAGCTGCGGTTGGGCGCGATTTTCCAGGATGCCGGACGCCGGACGCGCGCGGGTGAGACCCTCGCGGCCTTTGAGTCCCGCTGGCGGAGCGCACCGCAGGCCCTGCCGCAGATGCTCTGCGCGGTGGAGGCGGCGCTGGAGCCGCCCCGGCATGTCGTGCTGGCCGGCGACCCGGCGGCTCCCGATTTCCGGGCCCTGGCCGCCGAGCTGGCGGTGGTTTTCGGGCCGCGGCGCACCTTGCTCCGGGCCGACCCGGCGATCCTGTGGACCGCGGCGATGACCCCGCGTGACGGCCGGGCCACGGCCTATGTGTGCGAGGCCTATACCTGCCAGAGTCCGGTCACCACCCCGGCGGAGCTGCGGCGCCTGCTGGTGATGGCCGGCTGACAGCGTCCCGCGTTTCGCCGTTGCGGACGACCCCAAAACCTCCTCCTTTGCCCCAGTGAAAATTCTTGCCGTCGAAGACGACCCGGTGGCCCTCGCGGTGCTGCGGCAGGCGTTGCGGCGCCTCGGCCATGAGTGCATCGAGGCCGTGGATGGAGAGGCGGCTTGGGAAAAGCTGCAGAAAGAACCCGTCCGCGTGGTGGTGAGCGACTGGCTCATGCCCCGGGTTGACGGCCTGGAGCTCTGCCGCCGGATCCGCGGCCGGGCGGGGGCGGAGTACACCTATTTCATCCTGCTGACCGGGAACGATGCGACGGCCGACAACCAGCGTTCCGCGGCGGACGCGGGCGTGGATGACTTCCTCACCAAGCCGCTCAACTTCGAGGAACTGTGGATGCGGCTGCGCGTCGCCGAACGGATCCTGCGCTTTGCCACTCAGGTCCAGCAACTCGAGGAGATGCTGCCGATCTGCTCGTACTGCAAAAAGATCCGCGACGACAAAAACTACTGGCAGCAGATCGAGGGCTACATCAACCAGCGTACCGGGAGCGAGTTCAGCCACTCGGTCTGCCCCGACTGTTACAACCGCGTGGTGCTGCCTGAGCTTGAGAAGCTCAAGGCCGCCGCCGCGCCCCCGACTGTTGCACGAACAAATTAAGACTCTGGAGGAGAAGGTTGCGTACCTGGAGCGGCATCAGACCGAGCAGGACAAGGCGATGCTCGAGCTCGTGGAGGATGTCGTGCGGCTCCGCCGTGAGCTGCGCGCGCTCCGTGACCGCCAGGAGTCCCCGGGCCCCGGGGACGGGACCGCGCCGGCCCCGATCGAGGAACGACCGCCGCACTATTGATCGGTGGGGCCGGTCACCGCCGGCTGCCCGTTCATGACGCGATGGACCGCCTGGGAGATCTCGGCGTTGGTGAAAGGCTTGGCGATCATCGACACGTGGCCGATCCGCGCGAGGTTGTCGGGTGAGATGCGGGAAAAGTAGCCCGACATGATCATCACCGGCAGGTGGAGATCGAATTGCCGCACGGCCTCGGCGAGCTCGAGGCCCTTCATCATCGGCATGGTCTGGTCGGTGAGGAGCAGGGCGAACTCGCCCGGCTTCTTGCGCAGGGTCTCGAGGCAGGCGGCGGCGGTGTCGAACGCCCGCACGCGGTAACCGGAGCGCTCAAGCGCCATCTGCACGAAAGCCCGGACCATGTCCTCGTCGTCCACCACCGCGATCAATTCGTTGTTGCCCCGCACCACCGGCGCGGGCGCCTCCTCCGGCGCGGCCTCCTCCTCGACCGCGGCGGGCAGGTATATCGTGAAGGTGGTGCCGACGTTCACCTCGCTGGCTGCCTCGATCGCCCCCTGGTGCGCCTCGATGATGCCGTGGACCGCCGAGAGCCCGAGGCCCGTGCCCTGGCCGGTCTCCTTGGTGGTGAAGAACGGATCGAAGATTCGCAGCCGGATTTCCTCGTCCATGCCGTGGCCGCTGTCGCTGAACAGGATTTCCACATAGGCCCCGGGGCTCAGCTGGTGGCGCGCCGCGGCCTCTCCCTCAAGCGTGACGGGGCGGACCACGATGCGCATGATGCCGCCGGAGGCCTGCATCGCATGGGAGGAGTTGGTGCCGAGATTGAGCAGGACCTGGTGCAGCTGGGTAGCTGAGGCCATGGGAGGGCGCATGTGGGTGGAGAGCGAGCACGGGCGCGGGTCTACGTTCCACTTCACGCTGGTCGCCGCCGAGGAACCGCTCCCAGTCCGGCCCGCGTGGCTGGGCGCGCCGACAGCCTTCGCCGGACGGGCGGTGTTGATCGGGGTTCCGAATGACAGCCTGCGGGCGCACCTCATGGCGCAGTTGGCTGATTGGGGTGCCGCGCCGGCGGGCGCCGCGAATCCGGGTGCGATACAGGCGGAGCTGGAAAACCGCGGCCCGTGGGATGCCGTGATCCTGGATGCGCGGCTGCGCTGCACCCGATGGCCTTCGTCGGCGCCGGTGGTGGAGCTCGATCATCCCGGTCATGCAGAGGTGGGCGTGCCTCTGGCGGGACGGCTCAAGAAACCCATCAAGCCAGGACAGCTCTTCGGCATCCTGCAGCGGGTGCTGGGCCGCGCGGTGGTGCCGGCCATGGCCGAGGGAACGCGGCCGGCCCCGCGCGAAACCGCCCCGGCCCGGCCGGAAGGCTGCTCCCTGCTGCTCGTGGAGGACAATCCCGTCAATCAACGCGTGGCGACCATGTTGCTCGCCCGGCTGGGCTTCGCGCCGCGGATGGCGAACAATGGCGAGGAAGCCGTGGCGGAATTCCTGCGCGAGCCGGCGGAGGTGGTGCTGATGGATATCGAGATGCCCGTGATGGACGGCTACGAGGCAACCCAGCGGATCCGGGGCCTGGTCGGTGTCCCGCAGCCTTGGATCATTGCCTTGACGGCAAACGCCATGCACTCGGACCGAACGCGGGCGCTGGCGGCCGGGATGAACGACTTCCTGACAAAACCGATCCGGCCGGCGGAACTGAGCGCGGCGCTGGCGGCGGCGCGCTCCCCGGTGTTGATCGGGGCCTAGCAGCACAAAAAAGCCGCCGGGAAAAACCCGGCGGCGAGGAAAAACGGGAGAGCAATCAGTTGCCGCCGCGACCACCGCCGGTGGCCGCCGGCGCGCCGCCGATCGCCCGGGCAATGGCACCCTTCTTTTCCGGGGCGACTTCCTTGTCGCCCTTGAGAATCGCGGTGAAGGCATCGGCGCGGCCCATGGCCAAAGCCGACTCCGCATTCGCCAAGGCCTGCACAGTGGCGGTGATGCCCTGGGCGTTCACCGGCAGGGAGAAGATCGCCTTGGTCAGTTCGGCCCGCGCCGTGTCCACCGCCTTGGTGGGACCAGCCAGGGTGGTCATCTTTGTCCGCGTGATCTCGGTGACCTCCATGTCATTCAGGACCGGAGCTTGCAGGGCCTCGTCGGGAAGGCCGCCAGGCGGGATGGGACGGGCGATGCCGGCCGTGCCCGGGGTGGCGCCGCCGCGTCCACCGCCACCGCCACCGCCAGCGGCGGGAGCAGCTGCCGCGGCCTGACCGAACGCGGTCGCCGCGCCAAGGGTGAGGAGTCCCGCCGCGAGCAAGGCGGGGCGAAGGAGGGAATAGGATTTCATCGGGGGTTAGGGTTGCCGAGCGGGGAAACGACCCGCTCGGGACTTCGAGTGAGTTTCCAAGAGGCCCCCAAGCGCAAGACGATTTTTTGGCGCGGCAAAAGGTTGTCTGGAAGTGCCAAAAATTTTCCGGCCCGCTCGTATTTATCCTTGCGACAGTCGGTGGCAGTCACTGGATTTTAGCGCCCCCTTTTTGTGTCCCGCGCCCTTCAGGGTGCGGTCAAAACAAGCAACCCCCTGTTCCCATGAAAAAGTTCACACTGCCACTTCTGGCCGCTTTCGCGGCCGCTTCATTGCACGGTGCATTCCCCGAGCTCAATCTGGCCGACGGCACCATTGAGTCCGCCGACGGGATTTTCGTCGGACGCGATTTTAAGGTGCCCAAGGATTTCAAGCTCGAGCTCATCTACAATGTCCCCACGGTGCAGGGCCAGTGGGTTGCGCATGCGTGGGATGACAAGGGCCGTCTGCTCGTCACCGGCTACGATGCCGGCATGGACTCCTTGCACCGCCTGACGATCCCGAAGGTGGGCGAGGCCGGCGAGGTGAGGGTGCAGACCCTCACCGGCACCCAGGTCGGCGCCTCCGAGGGCCTCCTCGCGGCGTGGGGTGGCCTGTACATGAACGTCAACCGCAGCAACCTGCTGGCGCATGGGGTCTACAAGCTGACCGACACCAACAACGACGACATCTACGACAAGACCGAGGTGATCCGCAATGTGGTCGCCAGCGGTGACCACGGCACCCACCACCTTCGCCTCGCGCCGGATGGCAACTCGATCTTCGTGCAGAACGGCAACTCGACCCGACCCACGGTGTTCCAGTCCTACCGCGTCTCGCGCAACTGGGGCGAGGATGTCCTGACGATGCGCATCAAGACGGGCTTCATGGACGACTCCTACGGCGAAAACACCTTGGAGGGCTACGTCTCCACCTTCGGCCGGGACGGCAAGAATTTCGAGCTGTTTGCCATGGGCCAGCGCAACGCGGTCGGTTCCGACTTCAACAAGGACGGCGAGTTTTTCACCTACGATTCCGACATGGAATGGGACATGGGCGACCCGTGGTACCGCCCGACCAACGTCCAGCACATCGTCAGCGGCGCCGATTTCGGCTTCCGCAACGGCTCCCGCAAGCACCCGCAGTGGCAGTTCGACCTGACGCCCTACATCTCCGAGGTTGGCGCGGGTTCGCCCGTCGGCTTTGGCAATGGCGTGGGCCTGAAGTTCCCGGCCCGTTACCAGGACGCGGTGTTCCTTGGCGACTGGTCCTACGGTTACCTCCACTCGACTTTCCTGACCCCGAAGGGCTCCTCCTACGAGGGCCAGACGCAGATCTTCATCGAGGGTCGTCCCTTCCCGGTCAGCGGCGTCACGGTCAACAAGGCTGACGGCTCCATGCTCATCCTCACCGGCGGCCGCGCGCAGACCCAGGTTTACCGCGTGACCTACACCGGCGCCGAGTCGGTTGCCCCCTCGGGCCCCGACACGAAGTTTGCGGCCGATCGCCGGCAGCGCCAGGCGCTGGAGAAGTTCCACGGCAAGCAGGACGCGGCCGCGGTGAAGACCCTCTGGCCATACCTGGGTGACCAGGACCGCTTCATGCGCTACGCCGCGCGCGTCGCGCTCGAGTGGCAGGACAAGAAGGGCTGGACCGACCAGGCCCTGACCGAGACCGACCCGCGCCGTTCGATGGCCGCGATCGTCGCCCTCGCCCGCGTGAGCGGCAAGGACGTCTACCACACCGTCCCGGGCAAGACCCCGCCGCCGGACAAGGCCCTCCAGGCCCGCATGTTTGCCGCCCTCGACCGCATCGACCCCCGCCAGATTAACTTCCAGGAGAAGCTCGATCTCCTGCGCGCCTACAGCCTCGTGATGATCCGTCTCGGCGCACCCGATGAGGCCACCCGTCAGCGCCTGATCGCCAAGTTCGACCCCATGATGCCCGCGATGCAGCGCGAGATGAACTGGGAATTGGCCGACATGCTGGCCTATCTCGACGCCCCGAGCGCCCCGGCCAAGATCATGTCGCTCCTGCGCAATGCGCCGGCGGCCCCCAGCTACTACGGCATCAAGGAGTGGGCCAACCAGCAGCTCCGTCAGCGGCAGGATTCCAACCCGAATGCCCCCACGAATCGCGCCGACAACCTGGGCCGGACCCAGTACTCCCTGCAGAAGCAGGAAGACCAAGTCTACTTTGCCCAGATGCTGCGCGTCACCCACAACGGCTGGACCCCGGAGCTGCGTGAGGAGTACCTCAAGTGGTTCCAGACCGCGGCGACCGAGTTCCGCGGCGGCAACAACTTCGCGGGCTCCAACGCGACGATCCGCATCGATGCCATTTCGCAGATCCCCGCGGCTGATATCACCCCGACCCTGAAGGCCATCATCGACACCCCGATTGTCGCGGCCGGCCGTGGCGGCGCGGGTGGTGGCGCTGCTACTGGCGGCCGCGGTGGTGCCGCGGGTGCCGCGGGTGCCGCCGGTGGTGCTGGTGGCGGCGCGGCCGCCCCGGTTGCCGTGCCGGCCGGTCGTGGCGGCCTGTAAGCGGACCTATTTCTCCAGCGGCT
>CAMDOO010000073.1 GCA_945903545.1 Opitutus sp. GAS368
GTCGAGAAGTAGGGGTTGCCGGTGCCGGCGATGAAGATGACCACGCGGCCCTTCTCCAAATGGCGCAGGGCGCGGCGCATGATGAACGGCTCCGCGATCTGGTTCATCGGGATGGCGCTCTGGACGCGGGTGGTGACCCCCATCTTTTCGAGGCAGTCCATCAGGGCGAGGCCGTTGATGACGGTGGCCAGCATGCCCATGTAGTCGCCGGTCGTGCGGTCGACGCCGCGTTGTTCACCGGTGAGACCGCGGAAGATATTGCCGCCGCCGATCACGACGCCGATCTGGACACCAAGGTCATGGATCTCCTTCACCTGCAGGCAGGTGCGCTCGAGGGTGGCCGCGTCGATGGGGTCGCCCGACTTGCCGCCCCGCAGCACCTCGCCGCTGAGCTTCAGGATAATGCGCCGATACTTGGTACCGGCAGCGACCGGCTTGGGTTCATGCATGGCCCGGAGGAAACGTTCGCGCAAATTCCGCGTCAATGCCCGAGTCGGGCCGGACCGGGGGAAATCCCGGCCTCATTGGTAGGGCGCGTCGCCCCGCGACCGGGCTCGGGGCCTTGAGCTTGTCGAAACGGTTCCGTGACCGCCGTGCCGGCCAGCCGGTTGATTGGGCGCCCAGGTCGAGCCCGACGGCGAGCGGAGTCACCGCCCTACCGGATCGGTAGCCTCCGTAATTCGCGCTTGCCAGAGGTGGGGGCTCACCCTGTCTTGGACCCTCTGTCCCCTCAAAAGGACGGTCAAAACAACAACCACAACCACATCATTCGATCGCAAGGCGGCCCATTGGCCGACCTGTGTTTTCGCAAGATACATAGATCCCAGACCATGAGCATCAGTGTAACCGTTAAAGACCTGCTCGATGCCGGCGTGCATTTCGGGCACCAGACCAAGCGTTGGAACCCCCGTTCCAAGCCCTACGTGTTCGATCACCGCCAGGGCATCAGCATCATCGACCTCGGCAAGACCCACGTCGCCCTCGAGAAGGCCTGCCAGTTCCTCACCGAGACCGTCGCCAATGGCGGCAACGTCCTCTTCGTCGGCACCAAGCGCCAGGCCCAGGAAATCATCCGCGAGGCCGCGACGTCGACCAACATGCCCTACTGCGTCGACCGCTGGCTCGGCGGCACGCTGACCAATTTCCAGACCGTCACGCGCTCCATCGCGAAGTTCAAGAAGTACCAGCAGATGGAAACGAACGGCGAGATGGACAAGCTCGCCTCCAAGGAAATCGCCGCGATCAAGCGCGAGATGACCCGCATGACCCGTAATTTCAACGGCATCTCCGACATGGCCGGCCTGCCGACCGCGATGTTCGTGGTCGACACCAACCACGAGAAGATCGCCGTCGCCGAGGGCAACCGCAGCGGCATCACCACGGTGGGCCTGGTCGACACCAACTCGGATCCCTCGCAGCTCAAGTTCCCGATCCCGGGCAACGACGACGCCGTGAAGTCGGTCCGCATCATCGTCGAGGCCGTCGTGGCCGCGATTCAGGAAGGCCTGTCCCAGCGCGACAGCCGCCGCAACGCCCCCCGCGCCCAACCAGGCGAGGCGCAGGCCACCGTGCCGTCCTCCGGCGAGATCGATCTCTCGAAGGTTGTGCTTCCCGCCGGCGTTGAGGCCGTCGTCGAGGGCGATGCCGAGGCGATCGCCGCCAAGAAGAAGGTCGTCCGCCCCCGTCGCGCCCCGGTGAAGGCCGAATAAGCAGCCAACCGCCCAATCTCACTAATGAGCAACACTATCACTGCCCAAATGGTGGCGGACCTGCGTGCCCAGACCGGCGCCGGTCTGCTGGACTGCAAGAAGGCCCTCACCGAGACCAACGGGAACGTAGCGGAAGCGATCACGATCCTTCGCAAGAAGGGCGTCGCTTCCGCCGCGAAGAAGGCCGACCGCCTCGCGAAGGACGGCCTGATCGAGAGTTACATTCACGTCGGTGGGAAGGTTGGCGTCCTCATCGAGGTCAACTGCGAGACCGACTTCGTGGCCCGCACCGACGAGTTCCGCGCCTTCTGCAAGGACCTGTGCCTGCAGATCGCCGCGGCCAACCCGACGTACGTTTCCCGCGAGCAGGTCCCGGAGGCCGACCTCGTCAAGGAGCGCGACATCGCCGCCGCCCAGGTTGTCGGCAAGCCGCCGGCCGCCGTGCAGAAGATCGTCGAGGGCAAGATCGAGAAGTATTACTCGACCGTCTGCCTGCTCGATCAGCCGTTCGTGAAGCTCCCCGAGAAGACCGTGAAGGACATGGTCACGGAGAACATCACCAAGATCGGCGAGAACATCCAAGTCCGCCGCTTCACACGCTACCAGCTTGGCACGTAACCCGCGCCGAGCCGTTGCAGTCGGAAGTTGAAGTTTAAGAGCCCGGGCCAGACAGCCCGGGCTTTTTGCTGCCCGGCAGCGTTGGCTGTCCCCGGTAGGGCGCGTCACTCCCGTGACCGCCGTGATTTCGAACCCGGCGGCGAGCGGAGTCGCCGCTCTACCGCCGGCTCCTTTCTTGCCACTTGATACTTCGTACTTGTTACTTGCGCGTCATGACCGTGACGCGCCTCCAGATCATCACCCGCGGCCTGTCCAACCGCTGCCCGAACTGCGGCGGCCGGACACTGTTCCAACCGGGGAAAATCTTCACGGTGAACAAGCGCTGCGCGACCTGCGATTTCACCATCGAGCGCGACAACGACGAGGGCTTCTACCTCGGCTCGGCTTCGCTCAACTACGGCATGACGATCGTGCTCTACCTGCTGCCCGTCATGCTGCTCTGGTTTTTCGATGTGATGAGCGGCACAACCGCCGCCTGGCTCGCCGGCGTGGGCGCGATTGGGTTCCCCATCCTGTTCTACCGCTCATCGCGCAGCTGGTGGCTGATGAATTACTACCTCGTGTTCCCCCAGCACCTCCCCGCCAACGGCGGCAAGGGCCGGGCGGAGGACAGGGACGCCTGAGGCATTGGGGTTGGGGAAGACTGACCGTGACTTGCACGCGGCATTTCTGACCCCCTCGTCGTGGGCCTCGGCGCAAGGCGCTCCCTCTCGCGGCCCGCTGTTTTTTCCGCTTCCGTTTTCCGAGGCCGGCCCTACGTTGCCCGATCCTGACCGGAGGGGTGGCAGAGTGGTCTATCGTACCTGACTCGAAATCAGGCGTGCCCGAAAGGGTACCGTGGGTTCGAATCCCACCCCCTCCGCCATATTGCACAGCGAATTTGGCGGCAGCCCGCGGAACGCCTGCGGTCAAATGCGAAGCGGATGACCGCCTCAGTTCTTGAGGGCGTCCTTCTCCGGCCTGAAATCCGGCTCCAGCCGGGTGGACTGCTCGCGCGCCGCGCGCGCCGCCGCGGGGTCGCCCAGCCGGTCGAGGATGCTGGCGAGGCGCGATAGCACGTGAACCCGGCGCGGCGCGGCCTCCCCGATGGGGGAGGGCAGCTCGAGGCAGCGGCGCAGCGCCCGGAGGCCGCGGGCGAGCTGCTGGCCGCTCACGTCGGCGCAGCGGCCGACCTGGTAAAGCGCGATGAAGTCGTCGGGGTGCTCGCGCAGCACGGAGTCGAACTCGGCGAAGGCGCGGTCGGCCTCGTGCGCCGCGAGGTGCAGGGTGGCGCGGGCGACCCGCCCCGCCGCCGGATCCAGCCGGCTGATCACCTCGGCCTCGCGGCGCGCCTTGTCCTCGCTCCCCCCGACCAGCCGCGGGGCGAGTTGGTAGAAGGCGAGGAGACTCCAGCGGTAGGCGGTGCATGCGGGATCGAGCTCGACGGCCCGTTCGTAGGCGGCGCGGCACTGGCGGGCCCAGCCCAGCTTTGCGAGCAACGGGGCCTTTTGCGCCTGCAGGCCATAGGTGTCGCCCAGTGCGTTCAACACGCGGGCGTCATTCGGCGCGCCCCGGTGGGCGCGCTCCAGATGCTCGAGTGCCGCTGGCGCGTCATTGAACCACAGCGCGAGCCGTCCGAGGTGAAAATTCACCTCGATGTCCTCCGGGTGTGCCCGGGCGACCCGGCTGAAGGCCTGCTGCGCCTCCGAGTACTGCCGGGACTGGTAGAGCGCCACCGCCTCGGGGTAACCCTCGGGCTGGCCGGCCCGCGCGGCCGTTGAGATCAGGAAAAAAAGCAGGACGGGCGGCAGACCGGCCAGCGGTCGCGGGATGGTCCAGCGTGAGGAATGATCGACGGCGGAAAGCGGCGGGAATTTCGGCGGCATGGGCGCGGCGCGAGCAAGCGGGCCAGGGCGACCCCGAGGCAAGTCGCCGCTGCGGCCGTCACCGGAATTTCACCGGGGCCCGACCGGAATCTTGACCCGATCGTCACGCCCCGGTCATCACGCCGTGACATTGCCGGTTTAAGGTCGGGGTGCATGTCCACCCCCAGTATCCTGTGCATCGAGGACGAAGCGGATGTCTCGTCGCTGGTTTCGCACCTGCTGACCCGCGAGGGTTACCGGGTCGAGACGGCGGCCACCGGCCGGGAGGCGATGGCCAAGATCGGCAAGTCGCATCCCGCGCTCATCCTGCTGGACCTGATGCTGCCCGACATCGACGGATTCGCGCTCTGCGAGATCCTCCGGCATGACCTGCGGACCGCCACGATCCCCATCATGCTGTTGAGCGGCTGGTCCTCGCCCGAGTCGCGCCATGTGGGACTGGAACTCGGGGCCTTGGATTACGTGGTGAAGCCGTTCAGTCCCCGGGATCTGGTAAGGCGAGTGAAGCGCCTGATGGAGTTGCGGCCCGCCTCGGCCTGAGCCGGATTCATGAAGGTGAACCACGAAAGGTGCGAAAAAGGGCGAAGGATTCGTTTCCGGGCTTCGCGTGCCGTGGCGAACTTGGCGGTTCCCCATGTACGATACCGGTTGCACTGGTTGAATCAGCCCGCAAAAAAGCCGCGCCCGGGAGGGCGCGGCTTTGGAGGAATGCAGCGAGGGATCGCTTACTGCAAGTAGGTGAGGGTGCGGGAACCCGCGATGCCGCTCACGATGATGGCTTCACCCTGCGTGTAGCTGACCGGGTAAGCCTCGTTCGCCACCGTGTTCAGGGCCTTCACGTAGGCCGCGGAACCGATGAGGGAGGTGAGAGCCGCCGTGGAGGTACCGTTCTCGAGGAAGTACTGGTCAGCCGCCGCACCGAGCTGGCGCATGTTATTGGTGACCGCCTTGTCCTGGGAACTGGAACGGACCTTTTGGAAGGCCGGAATGGCCATCGCGGCCAAGAGGCCGATGATGACGACGACGATCATGATTTCGACGAGGGTGAAACCCTGGGACTGATGCTTATTTGATTTCATTTTATTTATATGGATGGAGGGCAAATATTTATATGGGTGGAGGGCAAAATTGCCCCGCACCGGTTCAGTTGTTTGAACGAACCTTGCCATCAGGTCGATATCGAAGTTGCAAGAAACCTGTAATAGGACGGGCGCCCGGACTTGGCCGAGCGCCGGCCGAACCAAAATGGCATGGCCATTTTGGCAGGTGCAGCACGATCCGGACGCACAATCCGCGGTGGGTAGGATATTAAGCGTTCGCCAGGATCAGGTTCAGGCGGGCCACCATGGCGGTGGCGTCGTCGAGCAATCCGGCGCAGATCAGGGCGTTGTCCAAGAGTTGTTCCGCCACGAGCTTGGCCCGGTCCGGGTTGGATCCGTGCAGTTCAAACAGCCGCTTGATCACGGCATGGCGGGGATTGATTTCCAGGTTCACGCGCACGGGCGAATCCGCTCCGTCCTTGTTCATCGCCTTCATCATCCGCCGCATGTGGGGCGACATGAACTTGTCGGCGTTGAGCGCGAGCACGGGTGAATCCACGAGCCGGTCGCTTGCCTTCACCTCGGCGACACGCTCTCCCAGGGTCGTCTTGAGCCAGCCGGTGAGGGTGGCGACATCGCTGTCAGCCAGCGCGCCCTCCGGCTTGGGGAGATCGGAGAGCTTCACGTCGGCGTGGTCGGCGGCCGTCAGCTTCTTGCCGTCGAACTCGCGCACGTTGTTCATCACGTACTCGTCGACGCTCTCGTAGCAGAAGAGCACCTCGAGGTTGCGGGCCTTGAAGGCCTCGAGGTAAGGGCCGGACTCGATGGCGGAGCGGTTGGGGCCGACGAGGTAATAGATCTCCTTTTGCTCGGCGCCCATCCGGGAGACGTACTCGGTGAGCGAGGTGGTCTTGTCCTTCTCGGTGAGCGACGAGGCAAAACGCAGCAGCTTCGTGGCCTGGTCCTTGTGGGTGTGGTCAAGCGCCGCGCCCTCCTTCAGGAAGTGGCCGAACTCCCGGAAGAATTCCGCGTAGGCCTCCGGCCGGTTCTTCGCCTCCTCCTCGAGGAATTTCAGGAAGCGCTTCGTGATTACCTTGTTCAGCTTCTCGAGCAGCGAGCGGTCCTGCATCGTCTCGCGCGAGATGTTCAGGGGGAGGTCCTCGCTGTCGACGACCCCCTTGAGAAAGCGCAGCCACTCCGGGAGGATGTCCTTGGGCTTGGCGTCGATCAGCACCTTGCGGCAATAGAGCGAGACAGACGGCTCGAGGCGGGCGAAGCCGAGCTTCTCGGTGTTGTCTTTGGGCACGAAGAGCAGGGCATTGATCGCGAGCGGAGCGTCGGCGCTGAAGTGGAGGCGCAGGCGCGGTTCGTCGAAGGCGTGGGCCTGGAACTTGTAGAACTCGGTGTACTCCTCCTCCTTGATCTCGTTCTTGCTCCGCAGCCAGAGGGCTTGGACGGTGTTGATGCGCTTGCCGTTGAGGTTGATCGGGTACGAGACGAACGCGCTGTAGCGCTCGAGGATCTCCTTGATCTTCCAGTCCTCGGCGAACTCGGAGCAGTCGTCCTTGAGCGTGATGACGATCTTCGCGCCGCGGCGCTCGCCTTCGGACGGCTCGAGCTCGTAGCTGCCGGCGCCGTCGCTGCTCCACACATGGCCGGGCTCGGCGGCGCGCCACGAGTGCGAGTAGACCTTGACGGACTTGGCGACCATGAAGGCGGAGTAGAAGCCGACGCCGAACTGGCCGATGAGGTTGGAGTTCTTGGCGCCGCCCTCACCGAGGGCTTGGAGGAAGGCCTTGGAGCCCGAGTGGGCGATGGTGCCGAGGTTCTTCACCAGCTCGTCACGCGTCATGCCGATGCCGAAGTCCTGGATCGTGATCGTCTTCGCCTTGTCGTCGGTCGTGACGTTGATCTCCAGCTCCAGCTTGTCGTCGAAGATGTCCTTCTCAGTGATCTGCGTGTGGCGGAGCTTCTCGAGCGCGTCGGACGCGTTGGAAACCAGCTCGCGGACGAAGATCTCCTTCTCGGTGTAGAGGGAGTGGATGACGATATCGAGCAGCTGCTTGATCTCGGCTTGGAACTCGAATTTCTGCGGCGTGGCGGTGGACATGAAGGAAATGAAGGTGAGGGTTAAAGTGAAGGTGGAGAAGAGAGATCGGAGATGGGAGCAGGAGAGTGAACGCGGCGGCAAAGCCAGCCTTAGGCTTGGCGAAGGCTGGGACGGTTAGCTTATCAGGTTCCGGCAGGAATCAAGCGTCTGGGCGTCCTGTAGTGGTGCGTTTTGTTGAGCCTTCAATTCTGTAGCCGGGGTCGGTGACCCGGTGCCGGCCTCGCCGAGGCCAGCTACAGTGAAAATGAACCTTCGACCCAGAGAGTCACCGGCAGAGGTCTGCCGGTGCTACAGCTTGGTCGCGCCCAGCGGGATCAGCGTGACCGGCCCGAGCAGGCCGCTCGGGGTGAGGGCCCAGTTGCTGGCGTCAAAGGGCTTGTAGTTGATGTCCACGAAATTGATCTCCCGCATGATTTTCCAGTTCACCTTCCGCTGGTCCAGGTTGCGGATGCGATTCGCCGCCAGGTTGGAGACCTCCAGCTCAAGCACATTGCGTCCCGGCCGGAGAAAGGACCCGACCCGGACCTGGAAAGGCAGGCTCCACGCGGTTGCCACCTCCCGGTCATTGAGGCGGATGCGGGCGACCTCGCGAACCTCGCCGAGGTCGAGCAGCCAGTCGTCGGCCTTCGTCCCGGGGGCGTTGAACTCGATCCGATAGCGGGCGGTCCCGCCGAAGCGCTGGGCGGCCGGCCCGCCGAGCTCGGTCCACGATTGCAGCACCGCGGTCTCCAGCGCCGCGGGCAGCTCCGGTCCTCCCTTGATGAATTCGATCTTCCACGTTCCCGCCAAGGCCACGGGGACGCCCGCGGGTTCGCGGTAGCGCCAGATGGGCAGGTTGGCGGGCACGCGACTGGAACCGGTGCGGAGAATCATGGATTCACCCGGTTTGAGCTGAAGATAAACCTGCGCCCGGCCGTCGGCGCCCAGGCGCCCCGCGGCGCTTCCACGGTTCCCGTTCAGGGGATCGAAGAGCAGCATCGAGCGGGCGGCGCGCCCGAGCGTGATCCAGCCGCGGACCTCGTTGGCGGTGAGGTTGGCAAAGAAATAATCGTAACCGTCGGCACGGACCCGGCGCACGAAGCTCAGGCCGGTGGCGACGACCGGTTCGCGGCTGGCGCCCAGCGCGGCGGGCAATCCGTCGCGCGCCACGGCCCCGGCCGGATCGGTCGCCGCCAGGTGCAGGGTGCTGCCGCGGGCGGCCGCCAGCGTCCGGGCCTGCTCCAGCAGGGTCCGGAATTCGGCGCGGCGCTCGTCTAGCCGGCCCAAGCCGGGGACATCTTCCGGCAAACCGAAGAACTGCACCGGCGCGCCGGCGCGCGCCAGGGCCAGGATCTGCCGCAGCGTCGCGACGGGCAGGCGGCGCGTCGCGGGCACGAGGAGCACCTGGTAGCGGCCGCCCTTGGTGACGAGGCCGTTTTTCAGGACGGTGGTCTCGGCCAGTTGGGCGTCGGAAATGAAATCGAAGCTGTGGCCGGCGGCGATGAGCTCGCGCGCGAGGCGGCCGACGGGTTGCTCGGTCAGCCACTTCACGTCATGGACGGTGAACTGCTTCATCTGTCCCGCCCGATCGTCGATGATGTCGGCAAACGGCCAGTAGAGGAGGACGTCGTTGTCCGGCCGGCCGGCCTGCAGGATCGACTGCACGCGGGTCACGTAGTTGTTGAGCGCGCTGAAGTCGTCCCACCACGGGTTGCTGGGGTTGAACTGGGTCGAGGCATAGAACAACCAGCCGGGCCACGCGGCATCCGGCGGCGAATAGACGCTCCCGTGGTAGAAGATGTGGTTGATCCCGTCGGTAAACAGCCGGTCGATCTCGGGTTTGGTGTAGGCGAGAGAGACCTTCCAGTGCTCGCGCAGCCAGGTGCTGGTCTCGCTTGAGGCGAGGGGGCGGCCGGCGACATGGGCGGCCGACGAGGCCATGCGGATCACGAGCGATTCCGGCAGGTCCTGGTCGTGGCGGACCTCGTCGGCGAGCCGGCGGAGGCCGGGGATGGGAAACGGGGTGGAGCCGAAGACCTCGGTTTCCGGGATGTCGGCGTTGGCGTAGAGATCGAGCAGGTTGCCCGGCGCGCCGTGCGACTGGTTTCGCACGACCCAGCCGCGGGCGTGCGACCAATCCACCCAGGTGCGGAGGTAATCGAGATGCAGCTTCGCCAGCGTCTCGCGGTAATCGTTCTTGAGCCGGGCCAGGGTATCGGGGGCCGTGGCCTTCTGGTCCATGAGCTCGCCCGCGAAATCCTGCAGGTCGTAGCCGTGCATCTGCCGGAAGACCTGGGGCAGGGTGGGGGTCCAGCCGGCGCTGTAGTACTCGAAGGAGTCGTGGAACTGTCCCCGCACTAGCCCCGAGGGAAAATCGCGGAAGGCCCGGTCGAAGGGCTGGAGATAACGCTTGAGCGCCTCGGTCGAGTAGGGATCGAGCACGGGGCCCTCGCCGCCGGGGCCGGCGCGTTTCACGGCCATCTTGGTTGGTTCGCCGGCGAGGCGTCCGTCCACCAGCACGATCTTCGTGTTGGTGTCGGCCTCCGGCACCCACGGTCCGCCGAAGGGCCAGCCGGTGCCGGTCGCCATGTCGACGCCCAGCCCGAGGCGGGCCGCCTCCCGGCCGGTGTGGCCGAGCATCTGCATCCAGCCCGGCGAGAGGAAATCCAGATAGCGGCTCTCAAAGCCGGTGGCCCCGTAGATCGGCGTGATCTCCACGCCACCGAGTCCGGCCGCGGCAAACTTTTCCAGCTGCCCGGTCAGCCCCGCGGGGTCGACCCCGTTCCCCGGCCACCACCAGCGGGTCCACGGCTTGCTCTCCCGCCGGATCACGGGCCAGCTGGTGAACGGCGCCTCGGCGGCTGCGAGCGAAGGGGTGAACGCCGCACACACGAGCAACGCAGACAGGAAAAGGCCCGGACGCTTCATGGGGTCCTTTAGCGCTAGACGAACGTCCGCCGGCCGCAATCCCGCAGTCATCGGCGCCTTGCCTTCAAGGCCCGGGGTGTTCGTCTCGTGGCATGCCCCCAGCGTTACCCGCCCGACCCCGGATCCATCAGGTCGTCGATCAAACCCGGCTGCTGGCCTTCATCGGCTACAACCTGCGGCGGGCGTCCCTCCGGATTGCCCGGGAATATGGCAAGCCGATGAAGAAGCTGGGCCTCCGGCCGGCGGAGTTCGCGACGCTGGTGCTTTTGCAGGACAATCCCGGGGCGAGCCAAAAGAGCCTGGGCGGTGCGCTGGCGATGGATCCGCCCAACATGGCCACCCTGCTCGACCGCCTCGAGCAGGCCAAACTGGTCCAGCGGGTGAGGCATCCCCACGATGAGCGGGCCCGCCAGCTCCAGCTGACGCCGGCCGGAAAACGCCTGGTCACAAGGGCCGCCTCGGCCGTGGACCGGCATGAACGCCAGGCGGTCGCCCTGTTCTCCGAGACCGAAAGGGCCGAGTTCATGCGCCTGTTGAGCAAGCTCATCGCCGCGGAACTCTAGGCGCCCGGGCGGGCGCGAATCGCTCTTGCCATTCAGTTATAGGCTAAAACTGTTTCGGTGTCCGCCCGATGGCCGAGGCGCGGCCAAAGATTCCCCCATGCCCCGCACCCACATCCACCGCGTCCACGTCGAGTTCGGCGATTGCGATCCCGCCGGCATCGCCTACTTCCCGAATTTCTTCCGCTGGTTCGACGCCTCCTCGCGGCATTTCTTTGCCGCGGCGGGCGTGCCGCCTTGGCGGGAGCTGGAAAAGACCGAGGGTATCCTCGGCACGCCGGTGGTGGACGTCTCCTGCCGGTTCGTCGCGCCCACCTCGTACGGCGAAGACGTGGAGGTACACACCTCCATCACGGAGTGGGGCGGCAAGAGTTTCACGATGCGGCACGAGCTGCGCCGCGGCGCCGAACTGCTCGCCGAGGGCCGTGAGGTGCGCGTTTTTGTGAAGCGCCACCCGGAAACTCCAGGCCGGATGATCGCCGTGCCTGTCCCCGACCACGTGCGCCGGGCGTGCGACTAAGCCGGAATATTCCTTCGGGCCCGCCACGTGACGCCACGGGACGCGAGTCCCGGCGCGAGCCAAGGGATTGAGTTTGCCGCGCGATTCCGGCCGGCGATGGCCGCCCGGTTCACTGTAAACGCGAATTCGAATTGTTCGCGGCCCGGCATTCTCCGATGCTGCCGGTGTTCGCGGCCCGCTTCCCCCATCCCCCTGACCCCATGAAATCCGCCGTCGCCTTCGCCATTGCATTGCTGCTCGGTACCAACCTCCTGTCCGCCGCCGAGGTCCCGGCGGCGCCGGCTGCGCCTCCCGGCCAGCGGGGAGGCGGTCGGGGTCGCGGCGGCCCCGCCCCGGCACCCGCCGGCACCACCGTGATCCGGGACCTGGTCTTCACCCGGATCGATGCCCTGGAACTTTCGCTCGAGCTCTACCGGCCCGAACAATTCACGGGCACCCTGCCCGTCGTGGTCTGGACTTTCGGCTCCGCCTGGGGCGGCGGCGGCAAGAATGCCCAGGCGCCCAATGCCAGCTGGCTCGCGCAGCACGGTTATGCTGTGGCGGTCATTGATCACCGGGGCAGCGGCGTCGCCCAGTGGCCCTCCCAGGCCCATGATGTGAAGGCCGCCGTCCGCTGGCTGCGGGCGAATGCCCAGCAGTATTCGCTCGATGCCGCCCGGTTCGCCGCTTGGGGCGAATCCTCCGGCGGACACCTGTCGAGCATCCTCGGCCTGAC
Source organism: Opitutus sp. GAS368 (assembly GCA_945903545.1). Classification (GTDB taxonomy): domain Bacteria; phylum Verrucomicrobiota; class Verrucomicrobiia; order Opitutales; family Opitutaceae; genus CAIYFD01. Next base: position 12,045 of record CAMDOO010000073.1, read on the forward strand.
CGGCGAGGTGGCCGAACTGGAGGGTGCGGGCGGTTCGCCCGGGTTATCGAGCCGCGTGCAGGCCGTCGTGGATTTCTTCGGCCCGAGTGACTTCCTGCAGATGGACGCCCACCGTCTTTCGCCGACCAACATGGGGCACGACATCGCCACCTCCCCCGAATCGCGGTTGGTCGGCGGCGCCATCCAGGAGAACCAGGACAAGGTCGCCCGCGCCAACCCCATCACCTATGTCACGCCCGATGACCCGCCCTTCCTGGTCGTCCACGGCGAGCAGGACGCGCTCGTGCCCTTCCACCAAAGCGAGCTGCTCTTCGCCGCGCTCAAGGCGGCCGGACGCGACGTGACTTTCTACAAGATCGCCGGCGCCGGCCACGGCGGGGCGGCTTTCTACAACGACCTCACCAAGGCCATAGTGCGCACCTTCCTCGACAGGCACCTGAAGCCGGCCGCCCGCTGATCGCGGCGCCCCGGTCGCGCCGCTTGCCTTCCACCCCCGCGGCGCCCATTCCTGAATCCACCCCGCCCACCGCGCCATGAGCACACTCAAGGAGATCAAGGACGAGCTGAACGACATCCCGGGCACCTACGTGTTCACCAAGGAACGCGCCCGCCTCGGCCTGCACCTGAACCTGTTCTTCACCTCGCTGCTCAAGGCCGCCAATCGGGAGGAATTCCTCAGGGATGAGAAGGCCTACCTCGCGAAATTTACCCTCACCGAGGAGCAGCGGGCCGTGGTCCTCGCCCGCGACTGGACCGGCATGCTCCGGCTCGGCGGCAATATCTACCACATGTCCAAACTCGGTGGCACCGACCGGAAGACCTTCCAGTACATGGCCGGGTGCATGGCCGGCATGGCGCAGGACGACTACCGCGCCATGATGCTCGCCGGCGGCCGTCCACTCGCGGGCAACCGCAGCAAGGCGGAGCAGAAGCCCGCCTCCTGATCCCTTTCCCATGGCCAAAATCATCGCCGGTGTCGGCACCTCCCATGTTCCCGCCATCGGCGTCGCGATGGACGAGGGCAAGACCCAGGAACCGTACTGGAAATCGCTGTTCGACGGCTACGGCCCCGTGCGGAAGTGGCTCGCGGAGGTGAAACCCGACGTCGTCATCCTTTGCTACAACGACCACTGCGCCGCCCTGCCGCCCGATACCATTCCGACCTTTGCCCTCGGCGTGGGCGACGAGTTCCAGCCGGCCGACGAGGGGTGGGGGCCGCGCCCGGTGCCCGTGGTGAAAGGCGATCCCGACCTGGCGTGGCACTTGGTCGAATCGCTCGTGCTCGACGGCTTCGATCTCACGATCATGCACCAGCTGCAGGTCGACCATGGCCTCACGGTCCCGCTCTCCATCACCTGCGGCCAGCCGAAGGAATGGCCGTTCAAGGTCATACCCATCGAGGTCAACGTCGTGCTCTACCCGCAGCCCACCGGTGCTCGCTGCCATGCCCTGGGCCGCGCCATCCGCAAGGCGGTCGAGTCCTACGGCAAGGACCAGAAGGTGGTCATCTTCGGCACCGGCGGGATGTCCCACCAGATCCACGGCGAGCGGGCCGGGCTGATCAACAAGGAGTGGGACACCGCGTTCCTCAACGACCTGACGGCCAATCCGCAGCGGCTGATCGACCTGAAGCACGTCGACTATATCCGCGATGCCGGCGCCGAGGGCATCGAGATGATCGTCTGGCTGATCATGCGCGGCGCTCTGAACGACCACGTGCAGGAGGTCGGCCGGCACTACCATGTGCCCGCCTCCAACACCGCCGCCGGCCTGATCGTGTTGGAGAACCGTTGACCGCGGAAGGTGGCCCGCGAATGGACGCCAATAAACGCGAATGAATCTCTTCGATTCCG
>CAMDOO010000074.1 GCA_945903545.1 Opitutus sp. GAS368
CAGCCCCTCACCGCGGAACAGGCCACGGCTTATGCCCGCGGTGGAGCCGGTGGAGGTCGCGGGGGTGCGGCCGCCAACTGGCAGGCCGCGTACTACGACCAGACCGGCTTCGTCTCGCTCTTTGATGGCAAGACGCTCACCGGCTGGGAGGCGGAGGACGGCAAGTGGGATGTCCAGAACGGCACCATCCACCGTCACCAGACCCTGGAACCGAAGAACTTCGTGGATTTCGGCCAGTACCACATCCACTACAAGGAGGTCTTTGCGGACTTTCATCTGAAGGTGGAGGTGAAGCTCACGAGCGGGAATGCGGGCATCCAGTACCGCGGTCGCCTCGAGACCGCCCTGCGCGCGCAGGACGGCGAACCGAAGCGCGTGGAGGCTGCCGGTGGACGCGGCGGTGGTGGCGCCGCCACCATCCCGCTGCGCAATGTCGCGGCCGCGATCGCCGATCCGCTCGGCAAGCCGCTGCCCGCGAACGTCAAGACCCTGGATGATGCGCTGAAGGCCGGACTCCTGCCGGTGGGCGAGCCAGCCATTCCGTATGGCAATGGCACCGGCCACCCCTGGCAGGTCAGCGGTTACCAGTTCGACTTCCTCCCCACGCCGACGGGCAACACCGGCTCGTTCTACGAGGGCCAGGGCCGCGGGGTCGCCGCCCAGACAGGCGAGATCCTGCTCATGACCGCCGATGCCAACGGCAACTCGGTGCGGACGGTTCTCGGCAAGGTCGCCGACCTCCCGGTGCAGCAGTTCTTCAAGCCGGGCGACTGGAACCAGGTCGAGATCATCGCCCGCGGCAACACGCTCATCCACATGCTCAACGGGCGCGTCTTCACCGTGGTGATCGACGACGACGCCAGCCGGCGCGCGCTCAAGGGTATCATCTCCCTGCAGCTCGAGGGCCCGGCGGACAACGAGGTCTGGTACCGGAATATCTGGATCAAGAAGCTCTGAGCCGGGAGGCCGCGGGCTGGCGCGCTTCGGATGAACTCAACCACCCGAGTCATTCGTTCCGCCGGTCCCGCGGCCTGCCTTTTTTTCCTCTCCGGGGTCAGCGCGCTCATCGCCGAGTCCGCCTGGCAGCGGATGCTGCTGCTGGTCTTCGGCGCCAGCGCCACCGGCACCACGGTCATCCTCACGGCCGTTTTCCTGGGGCTGGCCCTCGGCAGCCTCGTTGGCGGCCGCCTGCTGGCGCGGGTGCGCGATGCCGCGCGCTTCTACGCGGTGGCGCAGCTCGGGATCGGGTTGTCGGTCCTGGCGGTGCCCGGCCTCCTGCGCGTGGCCGACCGACTGCAGCTGGCCTACCTGCAGGAAACCGGCTCCGGCGACGGCGCGCATTTCATCCTGCGGCTGCTGCTTTGCCTCGGCGCCGTGCTGCCCGCCACGCTCGGCATGGGCGCGACGGTTCCCGCGATGAACCGCATGCTCGCCGAGCACAGCGGGCGGGTGGGGGACTCCGTGGCGCTTGTCGGCGGCATCAACACCCTCGGCGCCGTGCTCGGCTGCCTCGTCACGGGATTTGTCCTGATCAATCGGATCGGCACCAGCGCCAGCCTTACGGCCGCCGCGGGCTGCAACCTAGCGGTGGGACTTCTGGCGCTCTGGGTCTTTCGGCGGCGGCCGGAGGAGGTGCCGCTTGAAACTGTAGGAGCCTGCTTGCAGGCGATGGACGGTGTGGGCGGGCCGACCCGGATCGCCTGCAAGCAGGCTCCTACAGGGTCGGATCCTTCGGTCTCCCCGCCCGCCACCGCCGGCCTCCGGCGGGCGCTGCCGTGGCTTTACTTCGTCACCTCGATGCTCGCGCTCGGCTACGAGATCGTGTGGCTGCGGCTGCTCGGGCTCTACAATACGAGCTCGTTCGCCACGTTCACGCTGACGCTCGCGGTTTACCTTGGCGGCTCGGCCCTGGGCGGCCTGCTCGTCTACCGGTGGCTGGCGCGGCGGATGGATGGGATCGCGATCTTCGCCCTCGGCAGCCTCGGGACGGGTGCGACCGCGTTGCTCGGACTGGCCGCGACCTACGCCATGCCCGGGTTCAACCGCCAGTACATCACCCTCCCGGGCAATGCGGGAACGCTGACCATGGGCGGCGTGCTGACCGTCGAGGCGGGCTTCGCCCTAGCGGTGGTTCTCCTGCCCTCGGTTTTTCTCGGGCTCGCGTTCCCCGCGGTCTGCCAAGTGCTGGTTGCCCGGCGCTCGGAGACGGATGTCACCAGCGGGAGAATTTTCTGTCTCGGCAACGTCGGCGCCGCCGCCGGGGTGCTGCTGGTCGGCCTGTGGGCCATCCCGGCCGTGGGCCTGATCCGCACGGGCGCCCTCATGGCCTGCCTCAATGGGCTGATCGGACTGGCGCTGCTTGCTGCGTTCAACCCCCCCGGGGTCGTCCCGCGATGGCGGCTTCTGCAGCCGGTGGGCCTGCTGGTCGTCGTCGCCGGGCTGGCTTTGGCCTTTCTGGCTCCCCCTCCGTTTCGGATCGGCCGCCTCGCCCCTGATGCCGCCGGCTGGCTGGTCCGGCCGGTAGGTCAGCCGGGTTCACCCCCGAGCCTGCGGGTGCTGGCGCAACACGATGGGCCGTCCGCAACGGTCACCGTCGTCGAGCCGGTCGACCAGCCCGCCGGCGAACCCGTCCGGCGGATCTACGTGGATGGCCAGCTCGTGGCGTCGACCGACGCCGGGTCCAAGGTCGACTCCAAGATGCTGGCACACCTGCCCCTGCTGCTGCACCCGGACCCCAAGCGCGCGCTGACGGTCGGCTTCGGCAGCGGCGGCACCTCGTGGTCGATGGCGCAGCATGGCATCCAGGTGGACTGCGCGGAGATCGAGCCGGAGGTCATCCGCGCCGCGCCGTGGTTCGAGTCCCAGAACGGCCGGGTCCTCGGCCAGCCCAACGTCCGCGTGATCCTCGACGACGCGCGCCACCACCTGCACATGACGCCGCTCCGGTACGACGTGATCGCGACCGACGTGACCAACTTGCAGTACAAGCAGAACGGCTACCTCTACACCCGGGAGTATTTCGAACTGATGAAATCGCGCCTGACCGCGGACGGCATCGCCTGTGCGTGGGTGCCGATGGCGGCGATCACCGGCCCGGAGTTCCAGACGCTCCTCCAGTCGTTCGCGGCCGTCTACGCCCATCCGTCGCTCTGGTTCATCAACTCCACCGAGACCAACTTCGCGATCCTGCTCGGCACGCCGGGCCCGCTGCGGATCGACCTCGCCCGGGTGGAGCGTGGTTTTGCGAACGGGACCATCCGGCGGGACCTTCAGGAGATCAACGTCGTGCACCCCTACCAGTTTGTGCACTTCCTGCATCTGGATGAGGAGGGCTTCCGGCGCTACGCCGGGGAGGCCCCGCTGCACACCGACGACCGGCCCATCCTTGAGTTCACCTCGCCGCTCAGCTTCTACCAGAAGGCGCCGACCTTCACCCAGAACCTCCTCAAGGCCCTGCAGGGGCGGCCGCGCGATTACGCCCCGTTTCTGACTGGCCGGGTCGCGGATCCCGGACTGTTTGCCCGGTATGGGTCCGACTCCGACCTGCACTCGCAGATCATCCTCGGCCTCTCGGTCAGCCGTCTGCCGTTGACCGAGGCCAGCATGCGCGAGCAGATGCAGGCCGCGCTCCGCTGCGCCCAGCAAAGCCTCGCCCTTTTTCCCGGAAACCCGCTGGCTCTCACCACCGAGGCTTACTTTCAAAGCCGGCTCGATACCCCGCCCCGAAAGAATTGATCCGCCATCCCGGCGGCGACCGCACCCAGGTCGTCCGCCCAACCGCTCCCAATTCCCGCCCCCATGAAAATCCGGCACTGCCTCGCACTGCTTCTGCTCGGCGCGGTTTCCGCCTTCGCGGCCGAGCCCGCTCCCGCCCCCATGACCAAGCTGCCCCTCACCGGCTTCAAGCCATTGTTCAACGGCAAGGACATGAAGGGCTGGCACTGGAGCCGCACCGTCCGCCATGGCAGCGTGGGCGGCTTCCGCATCGAGGGCGGGGCGATGACCCTGTTCCAGAATCCCTACGGCCAGGGCGGGCTGCTCATGACCGACAAGCGCTACAAGAACTTCGAGTTCTACGTCGAGACCGACATCCAGCCCTTCTACAACAGCGGCCTCTTCCTGCGCTCCTCGGAAAGCGGCTATGCCTACCAACTCGAGCTCACCGGCGGCCAGTCGACCACCGACCTCATGGTGGAGTCCCTCAAGCCGCTCAGCGCACCGGGCCGCACCACGCGGTTCGCGGAACTGTGGAATCCCAACGGCTGGAATTCCGTCCGCGTCCGCATGGTGGGTGACGACCCGCTCATCACCTGCTGGCTGAACGACGTCCAGCTCTGGGAAGTCCAGGTCAACAACTCCCAGATCGCCGGCGAGACCGACGGTTTCATCGGCCTGCAGCTCCACTGGACCGCCCCCACCAGCGAGGCCGGCAGCAGCATGGCGCTCACCTCCTGGAAACCGAACGGGGCTCTCCGCTTCCGCAACCTCTTCATCAAGGAACTCTAAAATGAAGACCCTCACCACGCTCCTCTTCGCCCTCTCGGTTGCGCTCCCCGGCCAGGCCGCCGAGCCCGCCAAGAAAACCGTCAACAGCATCGGCATGGAATTCAGCCTGATTCCGGCCGGCAGCTTCACCTACGGGCGTTTTGCACCTCCGTTTCCCGCCGGCAGCCCGGGCGCGAGCGGCATGACGGCCCCGCAGGCGGCGGCCGTCACGAAGCTGAACGAGACAATCGCCCCCGCCGAGCAGGCCGTCGGTGCCGCGCGCACCGCGCTGCTGAATGCCTCGATGAACGGGACGCCCCGCGCCCAGCTCGAGGTCCAGGCCAAGACCCTGGCCGACGCGGAGCTGGCCCTGGCGCTGGCCCGCGCGGATGGTTTCAGCGCCCTCCAACAAACGGCCAATCGCGTGAGCGAGACCGCCAGGTCGAATTTGGTCCAGCAGGCTTCCGGCAGCGCCGGCGCCGGTGGGCGTGGCGGCGGTGGTACCCCCGCTGACCTCGCGAAGGCCGACGAACTGATCCGCGCCGACCGCGCCAAGTACCCGGGCTTCAATGTGGTCATCCCCAAGGCGTTTTACCTCGGTACCTACGAGGTCACCCAGGAGCAGTGGACCAAGGTCATGGGCAGCAACCCGGCCACGTTTCAGACCGGCAAGTTCGGCGTGAACGACGGGGCCAAGCATCCGGTCGAGACGGTGACCTGGGCCGATGCCCAGGCGTTCATCAAGAAACTCAACGCCCTCGAAAAAACCAACGTGTACCGCCTGCCGACCGAGTTTGAATGGGAGTACGCCGGCAAGGCCGGGATCGGGGACGATCCGACCTGGGAACAGATCCGCGCCACCGCCGTGCTCGGGAACACCCGCCTCGGCACCACGATGCCGGTCGGTACCAAGGTGCCGAACCCGTGGGGCGTCTATGACATGCTGGGCAATGTCTGGGAGTGGGTGGACGACTTCTACAACGACAAGCTCTACAACGATCCCAAGCCGCCCACCAAGGGCACGGTGCACGTCCTGAAGGGCGGCGCCTTCCTCGGCGATGTGAAGAATGTCATCTACTCCACCCACGCTGGCGGCCCAGCCGACAAATGGGAAGTCGGCTTCCGGATCGTCCGCGAGGTGCGGTGAACGAGACCGGCCAACGATAATGTCATAATCCGGTAGGGCGGCGACTCCGCTCGCCGCCGATGTATTCGGGGTGACCTCACCCCGAATGGATCATCGCCGGGTGAGGTCACCCGGCCTACATTCAACCTCCGGCGCGGAACGGAGTCCGCGCCCTACCATAAACCCATGGTTTGCTTTGACGCTTCGCCCGGTCCGGATTCTGTTCCTCCCATCCCCATGAGCTCCGCTGCCCCATCCCCCGGCACGCCGACCGTCCTTCCCGCGGACCGGCAGAAGATCGTCGACCTCGGCTTCGTCCCCGTGCGCGCCAAGCTCATTGAGGTCGCGGCCTTTCTCGACCGCGTCGAGCGCTACGGTGTCGCCTCCGACTACCGCTGCGTCGCCATGCGCGCCGCGCTCTCCGCCCTGGCCGACGGCAAACCCGAGCGCGCCCGCCGCATCCTCGAATCCTTCAGCGACCCCACCACCGAGCCCGACGCCGTTTCCACCGGCAAGGCGGCCTACGGCGCCTACCGGCCTCCGGGAGCCTGACGGCTCCCGGAGAAGTTATCAGTTATTGGTTGCCGGTTATTCGTTCCGAGCTTCCGACCCCAATAATAAATAACCGATAACCAATAACTTTCCCCCTTCCGCCCACCCCCCATGCGCTACATCGAACCCCACGGCCACATGGTCAGTCGCACGACTGACGACTACCAGGCGATGGTCATCGCCGGCTGCCAGGCGGTCTGCGAGCCCGCCTTCTGGGCCGGCTACGACCGCAGCTCCGCCGATGGTTTCCGGGACTATTTCCGCCAGATCACGGAGTACGAGCCCGCCCGGGCCGCCAAGTACAAGCTGCCGCACTATTGCTGGCTCTGCATTAACCCGAAGGAAGCCGAGGACCTCGCGCTCGCCCGCGACGTGCTCGCCCTGATCCCCGAGTTCCTGGCCAAGCCCACCGTGCTCGGCATCGGCGAGATCGGCCTGAACCGGAATACCAAGAATGAGATGAAGGTGCTCGAGATGCACGTGGACCTCGCGGTGAAGCACAACCAGCTCATCCTCGTCCACACCCCGCACCTCGAGGACAAGCTCAAGGGGACGAAGCTCATTTCCGATGTCCTGAAGTCGCACCCCGGCGTGAAACCCGAGCGCGTGATCATCGACCACGTCGAGGAGCACACGATCAAGCGGGTGCTCGACCAGGGTTTCTGGGCCGGCATCACGCTCTATCCCGACTCGAAATCCTCGCCGCCCCGCGCCGTGGACATGATTGAGATCTGCGGCCGCGAGCGGATCTGGATGAACTCGGCCTGCGACTGGGGCCACAGCGACCCGCTCTCCGTGCCCAAGGCATGCCTCGAAATGCGCGCACGCGGCTACAGCGAGGAGTTCATCGACCAGGTGGTCTACCAGAACCCCGTGCGCTTCCTCTCGCAGTGCCCGAAGTTCAAGGTCGGCGCCGCGGGATGAACCAGCGGCGGAAAAATGCCTCCGGCTCGGCGTTACCCCGATCCTTCCCGCGGATTTCACGGATCGACGCGGATAACCAATCGCAATCCCGTTCCGACATCCGCGTTCATCCGTGGAATCCGCGGGAAAGTTTGGGAAATTTCGATCACGACTCGGCAGCACGATGAAACTCCGCCACGGCATCCATCTCGCCTACTGCACGAACGTCCACCGCGGCGAGACGTGGGCGGAGACCTTCGGCACACTCGAGAAATTCACGCTGCCGGTCCGGCAGCGCGTCGCCCCCGGCCAACCCTACGCCATCGGCCTAAGGCTCGGCGCGAGGGCGGCGGCCGAACTCTCCGCGCCAGCGGAGTTGGTGAAATTCCAACGCTGGTTGGAATTTCACGACTGCTACGTTTTTACGATCAACGGATTTCCGTACGGCAGCTTCCACGGCACGCGCGTCAAGGAACAGGTCTACGCCCCCGACTGGTCCACGCCCGAGCGGCTCGAGTACACCAACCGCCTCGTCGACCTGATCGCCCGGCTCGTCCCGGCGGGCGTCGCCGGCAGCGTCAGCACCGTCCCGGGCTCATTTAAAGAGTTTGTCGCCCGCGAGCCGGCGCGGCGCCAGGCAATCTTCGCCAACGTCAGCGCGGCCGCGCGCCACGTGGAAAAGGTCTCCGCCCTGACCGGCCGCGACCTGCACCTCGGGTTCGAGCCGGAGCCGCTCTGCTACTTTGAGACGAGCGCCGAGACCGTGGCCTTCTTTGGCGACTGGATGGCGTCCGATCCGGGCGCGGCCGACCTCCGCCGCTATGTCGGCGTGAACTACGACTGCTGCCATCTCGCGATCGAGTTCGAGTCGCCCGGCGAGGCCCTTGACCGGATCGCCGCCGCCGGCCTGCGCCTGAGCAAGCTCCACCTCAGCTCCGCGCTGCGGGTGAAGCCCGACGCCGCGGCCCGCCAGGCCCTGCAGCAATTCGTCGAGCCGACCTACCTCCACCAGGTCGTGGCTGCGCGCGGCGGGGTGGTGCGCCACCGCTACACCGATTTGCCCGAGGCGCTCGCCGACACGCCCGCCAATCCGCCGGACGACGAGTGGCGCGTGCATTTCCATGTGCCGCTGCACGCCCAGCCCGGCGCGCCGTTCGGCGAGACGCGCGACCACCTGCTCGGCGCCCTCGACTGGATCGCCGCGCATCCGGGCTCCTGCGAGCATTTCGAGATGGAGACCTACACGTGGGAAGTCCTGCCCGCTGCGCTCCGCTCGGGCATCGAGGACCAGCTCGTGGGGGAGTACGACTGGACCCTGGCCGCCTGCCGGGCGCGAGGGCTGGCGGATCCGGCCTGATTGCCATGACGACGGTCGGTTTAATCTCGGGCGAAAAAAAGGTAGGGGCGGCTGTCCCCAGCCGCCCTGGGTCGCAGCCTGCCAACCGTGTCGAACAAGGGCGCGTGGGGACACGCGCCCCTACCTTTTGTCCCACGGCATGACGGCCGCATCCTCCCAACCCCGTCCCCCCTTCCGCGCCATCCTCGACATGGCACGGGCTGGGAACCTGCCTTCGGTCGCGTCGAACGTCATCGCGGCGCTCGTCCTCTCAAGTGCGACCGGTGCGGTCTGGCCCTCGGGCGGGTTACTCGTGCAGGCTCTGGTCGCGGGATTCCTGCTCTACGCCGGTGGCGCCACCCTCAACGACGTGGCGGATGCCGACTTTGATCGAAAACACCGCCCCGAGCGGGCGATCCCGACCGGCGTGTTCTCGCGGAACGCCGCCCTAGCCGTCGGTGCGATCGAGATGGCGATCGGCGTGGCGATTCTCTGGCGCGCCGGCGCGGCTCCCTGGGCCTTGGGTGCACTGGTTGCCGTGATCCTCGCCTACGACTGGCTGCACAAGCGCTGGACCGGCTCCGTTTTTCTCATGGCCGGCTGCCGCTCCTTCCTCGGTATCTCCCTGGCCACGCTGCCCGGGCACGACGCGGGTACATGGTTCTGGGCGTGGACCGCCGCCGTGTTCGCCTACATTGTCGTGCTCAGCCTGCTCGCGCGGATGGAGTACAAACAGGGAAGTGGCGAGGCGGCGCGCACCGGGAAGAAGATCGGCCGCCTGCTCGCCTTCATCCCGCTGATCGACGCCATCACGCTCGCTGCTGCCGGTGCCTGGGCCGGTGCCGTGGTTTGCGTCGTGGCGATTCCGGTTGGACGCTTGGCCCAGCGTCTCGCAGCCTCCACCTGACCGTTCTCCCGCGGTTTCCCCATGGACTCTTTCATCAAACCCATCGCGGTGCCCAATGAGCACCGGCTGATCTTCACGCGCAACGTGTTTGCCCCGGACAACCACGTCCTGGCGGACCTGCTCACCCCGCGCGAGCCGGGCGGAAAGGCCCGGGCCGTGATTTTCTGGGACGGTGGGCTGGAGTTTGCCTTCCCGGGCATCGATAAACGCATCTCGGCGTGGTTTGCCGTGCACCAGGATCGCATCGAGCTCCTGACTCCCCCCGTCGATCTCCCGGGCGGCGAGATCGTGAAGAACGATTTCCAGCACCTGCAGCACGTCTGGTCCGTGATCAACGAGACCAAGCTCTGCCGGCATTCCTTCGTGATCGTCCTCGGCGGCGGCGCCATGCTCGACATGGTCGGCTTCGCGGCCTCCACCGCCCACCGCGGGATCCCGCTCGTGCGTCTCCCCACGACCAGCCTCAGCCAGGGCGACGGCGGCATCGGCGTGAAGAACGGCATCAATTTCTTCGGCAAGAAAAACTGGCTCGGCGCGTTCTCCGTCCCGCACGCCGTGGTCAACGACCTCGACTTCCTCAAGGGCCTGCCCGAGCGCGAGCGCCGCTGCGGCCTGATCGAGGCGGTTAAGGTGTCGCTCGTCCGCGATCCCAAGTTCTACGAGTTCATCGAGACCCGGGCCGACGCCCTCGCCAAGTTCGAGCAGGAGCCGTTCGAGGCCGTCATCCGCGAGAGCGCCCGCCAGCACATGGAGCACATCGCGACCGGCGGCGACCCGTTCGAGCGCGGCTCGGGCCGGCCCCTCGATTTCGGCCACTGGGCCGCGCACAAGCTTGAGCAGCTCTCCGACTTCCGTGTCAGCCACGGCGAGGCCGTCGCGGTTGGCATGGCCATCGACCTCCTCTACGCCCGCCGCACCGGGCTGCTCTCGGCCGAGTGGACCGACCGCATCCTCGCGCTGCTGCAGCGCCTCGGCTTCGAGCTCTTCAAGCCCATCCGCCAGGTCCGCGGCGCCAAGGGCCCGCAGGACGTGCTCGACGGCCTCGAGGAGTTCCGCGAGCACCTCGGCGGCCAGCTCACCATCCCCATGATCAAGGCCCCGGGCGTCCGGCTCGATGTCCACGAGATGAAGGCCTCCGACGTGAAGGCCGCGATGGACGAGCTGATGCAGCGGTATGGCTGACGACCCAGTCGAGAGTCCAGAGCTGAGAGTCGAGAGCCCGATCCGATCGGCCCGAAGCTCGCCTCTTCCGGCTCTGGACTCTTAGCTCTCGACTCTCGACCGATCATGTCCGCCCGCACCGCCATCCTCAACGTCGTGGGACTCACCCCGCGACTTCTCGGGGAAAACACGCCGCGGCTGAACGCGTTGGTGGCGCAGGGCGGACTGCTGCGCGTGAAGCCCGTGCTGCCGGCGCTGACCTGCACGGCCCAGAGCACCTATCTCACCGGCCTGCCGCCCTCGGGTCATGGGGCCGTGGCGAACGGTTGGTTCGACCGCGAGCTGGCCGAGCACCACTTCTGGAAGCAGTCGAACCACGTCGTGCACGGGAAAAAGCTCTGGGAGCGCGCGCGAGAACTCCGGCCCGGCTTCACCTGCGCGAAGCTTTTCTGGTGGTACAACATGTACTCCAGCGCCGACTGGTCGATCACGCCGCGGCCGATGTACCCGTCGGACGGGCGGAAGTTCTTCGACGTCTACAGCCACCCGGCGTCGATCCGCGACGACATCAAAAAGGAACTGGGCGACTTTCCGTTTCCCTCGTTCTGGGGTCCGATCGCCGGACTGCCTTCGTCCGAGTGGATCGCCGGCTCCGCGCGCTGGACAGAGGAGCGCCACCGGCCCGACCTGTCGCTCGTTTACCTGCCGCACCTTGACTACAACCTGCAGCGTCTCGGGCCCGACGACCCGAAGCTAGCGGAGGATGTCCGCGCGATCGACCGTGTCACGGGCGACCTGATCGACTTCTACGCCAAGCAGGGAGTGCGCTCCGTGGTCCTCTCGGAGTACGGCATCACGAAGGTCACGCGCTCCATCGCCTTGAATCGCATTTTCCGGGAAAAGGGCTGGATCGCCATCCGCGAGGAGATGGGCCGCGAGCTGCTCGATTGCGGCGCGAGCGCGGCCTTTGCCATTGCCGACCACCAGATCGCCCATGTTTACGTCCGCGACCCGGCCCTCCGGCCGAAAGTCCGCGCGGTCCTGGAGAATATTGAGGGCGTCGCTTCAGTCCTGGAGGGAGAAACGATCCGGGCCGCCGGTCTCGACCACGGCCGCTCGGGTGACCTCGTGGTGTTCTCCGCCGAGGACGCCTGGTTCACCTATTACTACTGGATAGACGACAATCGGGCGCCGGATTTCGCGCGCTGCGTCGATATCCACCGCAAGTACGGCTACGACCCGGTCGAGCTCTTCGTCGACCCCGCACTGGCGGCCCCGAAGCTGCGGATCGGGCTCAAGCTCGTGAAAAAGAAACTCGGTTTCCGCATGCTGATGGACGTCATCCCGCTCGACCCCTCGCTCGTGAAGGGTTCGCACGGCACGTGTCCCGCCGACAGCTCCGAATGGCCGGTGCTCATCGGCACGGGCAACGGCACCGAGCCGATCGCCGCGACTGCGGTGCACGACCGGCTACTGAAGTCCCTACTTGCATAAGGCGGCAAACGACGGCTGGGAAGCCGATGGGCGTAAGACCAGTGTAAGTCCAATCGTTGGTCCAGTGTGAGTCCAGTCATGGGACAAGTGCTCGGGGCCCCGGCCGTTCGCGTCGACCACGGTGACTCCGACCGTTTGGCACACAGAGGGGCAGAGAACACGGAGTCCGGAACAATCCTTTTGGGTTCGAATCTTCGCGCCCTTTGCCTTGGCCGCGCAGCGGCCTTCTCTGCGTGAAACCTTCCGGGCTGATCGCGGCCGGCCGTTTCAACAAGCTCAAGGTCCCGAGCATGGTCGAGGGACTCGTCAGCCTTCGCCGAGCCTACGGCTGACAAGTCGAGCCAGCTCGACCCGCCGTCAGTCACGTCGCAAAATTGTCATAAGGCTGCGACCTTGTCGTGACCCGGGCCATCAAGTCGCCGAATTCTTTTCTCGGCAGGGCCTGAAACTTTGCAGAGCCTATCGGGGTAGTGCTGGTTACTCCTATCGCCGATGCCCGTCTCTGACCCCATGCAGATTTCCTGTGAAGATACCCTCGGAGACACGCAGAAGCACGGACTGGGCGGTTTTCTGCCTTGGATGCAGGCCCTCCGCCGCAACCCGCGCGAGATGGGTGCGATCTGTCCCGCCAGCCAGTTCCTTGCCCGGGCCCTCGCTCGCAGTGCGGTGCGGGGCCGGCCGGAGTCCGGCATCGTCGAGATCGGGGCGGGCTCGGGTGTAGTCACGGATGCGCTGTTGCGCGTGAGTGATGGCCGCCGCCCGATCAAGGCGGTCGAGGCCAACGGGGCTTTGGCGGCCCGGCTGCAACGCCGCCTGCCCGGGGTCGATGTCTTTGCCGGTCTGTTCGAGGAGGTGCACGAGGAGATTTTCTCCGGGCTCCGGAACGCCGTGGTCGTGTCCTCGGTCCCGCTGTTCTCCCTCGAGGAGAAGTCCCGCTCGGCCTTCCTCGCGGCGCTCGTGGCCGGGGTCGAGCGCGGCTGGATCGGCCGCTACGTGCAATACACCTACTGGCCCGTCCTCCCCTGGGCCGAGGCGAAGACCCTCTGCGGCAAGCGGCCCAAGCTGGTCCCGCTGAATTGCCCGCCGGCCTGGATCTGGTGCCAGGATCATTGAGATCCCGTTGGGCGTGGCGGATGTGCAGAGGGTCCGAGGATCGGAGGGTCTGAAGAACAGATCCTCTGAATCTCTGATCCTCGGACCCTCCGGATGCCCATTCCTCTCGCGCCCCTTGTGTTTTTTCGCCCGCCCGCTGAGTTTCGCGTCCCATGGCCCGCTCCCAACCGTCCAAGGATGACATTGCGCAGGATCGCCTGCCCAAGGCCCCGCTGAACCGCGAAACGCTCGGGCAGGCCATTGAACTCGCCAAATACGTGCGGCCCTATCGCGGGCGGTTTGTGGCCGGCCTCGTGACGCTCTTCATCAGTGCGGGCCTCGGCCTCGCGTTTCCCTTTCTCTCCGGCGCGCTGATCGACGCGGCGCTGACCCCCGAGCGCGCCGTCCTGCCGGTGCTGGGATTGGTCACGGTCAACGAGATGGGGCTGCTGCTCGCCTGCGCGGTGACGCTCCAGGCGATTTGTTCTTTCAACAGCGCGCTCGCCTTCAACCGCGTCGGCCAGAGCGCCCTGGCCGACCTGCGGCGCGATTGCT
>CAMDOO010000075.1 GCA_945903545.1 Opitutus sp. GAS368
CCCGACGCTGGACAACGCCACGCAATGGTTCCTCTCACTCTCGGAGGTGAGGCAGGCCGCAATCCGCGAACGGCTGCGCAGCGATCCCCGGCCCGTGCTGATCGTCCAACTGGACACCCTGGCCTTCCTCGTCGAGCGCGGCTTCCGCGTGCGCGGCGCCCTCGGCGCTTATCTCGGCACGGAGTTCCAGAAGGTTTTCGAGGTCGACGGCTACGCCTTCTGGGTCCGCAAGGGCCGGACCGTCGCCCCGCTTTCGACCGGCCGCGCCTCGGCCGGGAGCAGTGCCAACCGGACCAAGCTCGAGCTCGTGCTGGCCGCCCCAGCGCAACCCATCGCCCGCATCGAACTCGCCCAACTCGGGACCGTGCCGCGCACGAAGCTTTTCGACCTGACGGCGGCCAACGCGACGTTGGCTGCCACGCCATTGGCCGCCGACGGCAATCCAGCCGGCGCGGAGATGGCAAACGCCTGGAGTGCCACGCTGCCCAGCCCAATCACGCGCCTCGCGCTGGACTTCACCGGTAAGCTGGAGCAACCCGGCCAAGTCCTCGCGACCGCCTTCGCCGCCGACGGCACGCGCCTCGCGGCGATCCGGATCCTCAATCCCTGAGCCGGCGATGCAGGTTCGGTTGATCACGCCTCAGGACGACATCGTGGCGCTCACCGCCATGCTGCACCGCGCCTACGCTCCGCTGGCCGCCCAAGGGCTGCACTATGTCGCCACCCACCAGACGCCGGAGATCACGGCCGAGCGCCTCTTCAAGGGTCATCCCCTGGCCGCCGAGCGGGACGGAAAAATCATCGGGACGATCACGATCTATCCTCCCACGCCGGAAAGCCGGGGCGCCACCTACCGCGATCCGCACACCTGCAACTTCGGCCCATTCGCAGTCGAGCCTGCCTGCTCCGGACAGGGCATCGGCCGCCGCCTGCACGAGGCGGGCCTCGCTCACGCCCTGGCCCAAGGCGCGCGGTTCATGGCCCTCGACACCGCCGAACCGGCCGCGGACTTGATCGCGACCTACCAACGGTGGGGTTACGCGTTCGTTGAACGCGTGCAATGGCGCTCCACCAACTATCCCAGCGTGCTCATGCGGCGCAGTTTGTCCGGTACCACACCCGCCGCGCCCAACTTGTCATTTAATAGATGACATTCCCCTCGACCGAGGAACTCGGGGAAACGTCAACTATTAGTTTACATCCTCGTGGTGGCCACCGCTCCCAAACCTCTCCCAACGATGTCGCCGGCCAACCGACTGCTTGCAGGCGACCGGAGGAATCCGACACGCTGAGGCGCGATGTCCCTGCCCCCACCCGCGCCTGAAACCGGACCGACCGCCAGCCGGCGCCGGATGGCGCTGGTCGCCGGTGTGACGGCCCTGCTCGCACTGCACTGGTGGCTGGCGGTGACCTCGCAGATCGGCAAGGGCGTGGCGTACGACGAGACCGCTCACCTGACCGCCGGCTACACCTACTGGAAATTCGACGACTACCGGTTTCACACCGAGAACGGCAACCTGCCGCAGCGCTGGGGCGGCCTGGCCCTGCTCGCGACGTTCCCCGCGCCGCGGCTTGAGCCGGCGGACAACACGCTCCTCTGGCAAAATTCGCACGTCTGGGGGGTGTCACAGAATTTCTTTTTCCGCTCGGGCAACAACACGGACTACCTGCTCTTCACCGCGCGGGCCACCATGGCGTTCTGGAGCGTGGCGACGGGACTGCTCGTTTTCCTGTGGTCGCGCCGGCTCTGGGGGCCGGCGGCGGGCTGGTTCTCGCTCGGGCTCTTCGCGATTTCACCGACGATCCTCGCGCACGGGCCGATGGTGACATCCGACATGTGCGCCGCGTTCTGGCTGCTGGCCGCGACCGGCGCGCTGTGGCGGATGACGGAGCGCATCACCGCGGGCCGGGTGCTGCTGGCCGCCGGTGCCGTGGGCCTGGCGGCCGTGGCAAAGTTTTCGGCGGTGCTCCTGCCGCCAATCTTCGTGGTGTTGATCGTGTGGCGATGCGTCACACGAAAACCGATCGTGCTTACGCTCCGTCCCTCGTCCCCGGAACGAAATCTCGTGTCGGCGAAAGCAAAGCTCGTCGCGCTTGTTGGCGCGGGCGGGCTGGTGGCGATCGGCACGTGGGCGATCATCTGGACATCCTTCGGCTGGCGTTTCTCCGGTTTCGCGGACGGGGTGCCCGAGGGCTGGAAGTACTACATTCCGTGGCCGGAGCTGCTTTCGATGGCGGGGGTTTGGCGGTCGCCACTCGTGACGATGCTGCAGTGGCATGTCCTGCCCGAGGCTTTCATCGAGGGATTCGCCCACCTGAACTACCAAGGCATGGGCCGCAGCGCTTTCCTGCTCGGCAACTACAGCAACACGGGGTGGTGGTGGTTCTTCCCGTACGCCTTCCTCGCCAAGAGCACGCTCGCGGAACTACTGGCGGTCGTCGGGGCTGGCGCGCTGGGGGTGCGGTACCTGGTCGGGGCGGCACGCCAACGGGGCCTGGCGGACATTGCGCCGGTGTTTCCCCTGCTCGCGCTGTTTGCAGTCTACGGCGCCTTCGCGGTGCTGAGTCCGCTCAACATCGGCCACCGGCACATCCTCCCGCTTTACCCGCCGCTGTTCATCCTGTCCGGCGGCCTGCTCGCCGTGCCGGCGCTGCGCTGGCTGCGCCGGGTGGTCGTGCCGCTGGTGCTGGTCATCGGAGTGGCCGAGTCGGTCGCAGCCCGCCCCCATTACCTCGCGTTTTTCCACCGGGCCGTCGGCGGATCGGAAAACGGCTGGCGCCAGCTCGTCGACAGCTCGCTCGACTGGGGCCAGGATCTTCCGGCTCTCTCCACCTGGCTGAAGGTAAACCGACAGCCGAAGGAAACGGTCTACCTCTCCTACTTCGGCAACGGCGATCCCGCTTACGAGGGCATTCAGGCGCGCGAGCTGGCCGGTGTCTACGCCTACGACAAATCCCTGCGCTGGTACGAACTCGAGCCGGGGCTTTACGCTATCAGCGCGACCATGCTGCAAACCGTCTACAATCCGTGGCGCGGCCCCTGGACCGTCGAACGTGAGGGTCTATACCGGAGATTGCGCGGGGATCTTGCCGAGGCGGTTCCGCCCGGCGCCAGCGGCGCGGAACGCACCAAGCGGAACGATCAGCTCAAGATCCTCGACGAACTGCGGTTTGCCCGGCTGGCGTTTTACCTCCGGGTGCGCCACCCCGAGGCCAACATCGGAAATTCCATCTTTGTCTACCGGCTGAACCGGGAGGAGATTGCCGCCGTCACCGCCGGTTCCCTCACCGAGCTGGTCGACGCCATGGACCGCGCGGCGGCGGTCCAGAGGTAGGACCCAAGTTCCCGGCGGCCCGCTGCACGCCATACCGGCCCCCCGGGACGTCGGGCCCTACCATTTAGGGCAGCATCCGAAACCAGTTGTCGACCGCGTTGGAATTGCCCTTGTCGATCGCCGACTTGATCTCGGGCGTGATGTGCACCGCGGTTTCACGGCGCTTCCGCGACTCCTTGATTTTCTCGACGTCCACGGCGAGCACGCGGCTCAACCGCATGTGATAGACCGGGGACATCGTGACTTCGGCGACCGTCTCGAGCGTCAGGCCGTCACCCACATCATCGTCCACCGTCGGGAAGCGCGTGTTGCTTTCGAAATCGGAGCCAAGCACCTGCACCACGAATAAGTTCTGGAAGCTCCGGTTCTTGAAATGGAACGCGTACTTCTCGGGATTGGCGAAAAGGGCGTCAACCGGCATGCTCGAAAAGCCATACTCGAACCACTGGATGCCCGAGTGCCGGTCAATCGCGAGCGCGGTGGTGCCGGCAGGCAGCTTGGCGAGGTAATCGGCCAGCCAGTTGTTCCAGCGGGCCGCGAAGTTCTCCTGGTTGTACCGGTGCATCGCCACGACCGGGGTCGTGTAAGCGGCAATGAAGGCCAGCGTGGCGAACGACAGGTACCGCCAGCGGCGGGGCGACGCCACCAGCTGGGGCAGGATCGCCACAAAGCTCAGGATGAGCAGCAGGTGCAGCGGCAGGCTCAGCCGGCGGATCACCGGGTCGTCGAACTTGCCCCAGAAATAGAGGAGCATCAGCGCCGTATGGGCGATCAAGCCCAGAATAAAACACGCAAACGCCGCCTGCCCGGGGCGCGAGGCGAGGATCTCCCGCCTCTGCCGGACGAGTACGAGGATGAAGAAGGCGACACCGATGATTCCCAAGGCGGAGACGAGGAATGAGTTCGGCTGGATGCGATCCGTGGCGAAGAGGAAGTTCAGGGCGTGGCCGACGTTATCGCTGAAATAGCGCAGACCGAACGGGTGGTCCGCGCCCTGGATATCATTGAGCTGCCAGGACGCCTCGCTAACCTTGAAGACGCTGAAATGGAGAGGGATGATGATGAGCAGCAGGGGGGCAATGGTCACCGGCCAGGGGAAATCCATCCTGCGCTGACGCCACCAAACGTAGGCCAGAACGGCTCCCACGGGCAAAATGAAGAGGGCGGATTCATAGCGGGTTTGGGCCAGCAGGATTCCCGAAAAGAGGAAGGCTCCCAGACGGTTGGAGTCGGGCTGCTCGGCATAACGCATGCCCAGCCAGATGGTCGCAAGAATCATGACCATGTTGAGCAACTCAAAGCCCGCCCCGGTGGCATTCTGATGCACGAGTGGGATCGACACCAGGAGCAGGACCCCGGCAACACCCGCCGCCGCACCGGCCAGACGCCGGCAAGTGACATAGATCAAACCGGTCAGGACCGGAGTCAGCAGCACATTCAGGATCAATGAATTCGCCGGCCGGTAGCCGGTGAGATCGTGCAAGGTTGAGACCAAAAAGGAATAAAACAGGGGGCGCTTGTCGACGTAGGCGGCTAGCGGGGTAAAGTTGCCCACCAAGTCATAGCCCCGTACTACGACCGAGACTTCCCGCTCGAAGTGCATGCGCATGGCCGTCAGCTGCAAGACGACCTCGTCCATCACGATTTTGAAGCCATGTGGCTCCTGCACATGGAGAAAAGCCGCGGCGCCGAGAATTAAGGCCCCCGGGCCGGTCCAGCTGCGCCACGAGGCCAGGGACTGCCTGGCATCCGCCTTCAAGCTTTCGACCAAGGTCCATGCAAAGAGCCCGCTGACGATCAGGATCTGCCAGTAGCCAAAACGCCGGACGAGGGAAACGGCGGCACCCGGCGCCTGCCGATAACTGATGAAGCCGAATACGATGGCCAGCAGGGCAATCAGGCCGAACAGCCAACAGCGGGCTTCCTCGGGCCGCTCACGGACTGCCCGCAGGAGCAGAAGGCCCAAGACCGCCCCGATCACCCAAACCCGCCAATAGTCAAAGACTCCGGAGGCGTCACCCGCCACCAAGCCGAGCACCGCCACGGGAAGGCGATGCATGACGACTGCGCCGGCCAGGACAGCCAAGGCAGCCGCCACGCCGAAGATCAGGCGGGAGCGGGGCATAAAAAACCGCCCGCTTTTTGGGCGGGCGGTTCGCAATTGGGAACAACAATCTGCTTACTGCAGATAGGTGAGGGTACGCGCGCCGGAGATGCCGCTCACAATGATGGCGTTGCCCTGCGTGTAACTGAGCGGGTAAGCCTCATTCGCCACCGTGTTCAAGGCCTTCACGTAGGCCGCGGAACCGATGAGGGAGGTGAGAGCCGCCGTGGAGGTACCGTTCTCGAGGAAGTACTGGTCAGCCGCCGCACCGAGCTGGCGCATGTTATTGGTGACCGCCTTGTCCTGGGAGCTGGTACGGACCTTTTGGAAGGCAGGAATCGCCATGGCGGCCAGAAGGCCGATGATGACGACGACGATCATGATTTCGACGAGGGTGAAACCCTTGGAGGTGTTCTTGTTCATGGATATGATTTATTTTATGTTATTGCCCGCGCCCAAAAGCGGGATCGAGCGGCATGTTTTAATTTCAAGTCACAGGCATCCACAAGCATAAAATCGGGGGTGTAGATATGATCAGGCCTACCCATAAGTCTTTACTTATATATTTTTAATTACTTAAAAGCAATGGTTTACATATTTTAATGCACTCAATCAGGCCGTCTAAAGCATGATCCCGCCGTATTTTCACGTAGAAAGAAAACCTGCGGGCAAACGCGCCCACTCCACCAAATATTCCGCGATCAATACACGGGATGTCCAATCCCTGCTTTGCGTTTCGACTCAC
Source organism: Opitutus sp. GAS368 (assembly GCA_945903545.1). Classification (GTDB taxonomy): domain Bacteria; phylum Verrucomicrobiota; class Verrucomicrobiia; order Opitutales; family Opitutaceae; genus CAIYFD01. The sequence continues at coordinate 6,185 of CAMDOO010000075.1, forward strand.
CTCACCCACGGTACACTTCCATGTCCGACTTAGCCGACCTCTACCAGCAAGTCATACTCGACCATAACAAGCGTCCCCGTAACCGCGGGCGCCTGCCCACCGCGAATCGGGTCGCCCACGGCGATAATCCGACCTGCGGGGACCAATGCAGCGTCTATCTGCGATTGGACGGAGACCGGATCGCGGACATTTCGTTCGACGGCTCAGGTTGCGCCATCTCCCAAGCGAGCGCCTCGCTGATGACCACCCAGCTCAAAGGGCGCACCGCGGCAGAGGCCTCGAAGTTGTATGATGAATTTCGCCAGATCGTGACCACGGGACAAGCGCCGGAGGAGATCAGCGATCTCGCGGCCTTCGCCGGGGTTCACGCGTTCCCGGCCCGCATCAAGTGCGCCACCCTTGGCTGGCACGCCGCACTGAACGCCCTGAAAGGCGACCCGGTCGCCGCGACCACGGAAAGCCACAAAGACTGAAGGGAAAGTGCGAGTGATAGGGAAAGTGGGCTAAACCCGCAGACCACTTTTCTTCCCTCCTTCCACTTTCACCCTCACTTTCAAGCCACTTTCATCCTCACTCTCACTTCCGATGCCTTCCTGGTCCAACGTCCGCTCCGACTTTCCCGCTCTGCATCAAAATGTGGGCAACAAACCGCTGGTCTACCTCGACAACGCCGCCACCACCCAGCGACCCCAGGCGGTAATTGAATCGCTGGATCACTTTTACCGGTGCGACAACGCCAACGTCCACCGCGGCCTGCACGCCCTCTCCATGCGGGCCACCGACGCCTACGAGGGCGCCCGGACCCGGGTCGCCCGTTTCCTTAACGCCGCGGCCCCCGAGGAGATCATCTTCACCCGCGGCACCACCGAATCCGTCAATCTGGTCGCGGCCAGCTGGGCCACCGCGAATCTCCGCGCCGGCGATGTCATCATGCTCACCGAGATGGAGCACCACAGCAACCTGGTGCCATGGCAGCTGGCCGCCAAGCGCACCGGGGCAACCCTGCGCTTCCTTCCCGTCACGGGGGACGAGGGCCAGCTCGATCTCTCCCAGCTGGACCGGCTGCTGACCCCGGAGGTGAAGCTCTTCGCCTTCACGCACGTCTCGAACACGCTCGGCACGATCAACCCGGTTGCCGACCTCTGCGCCCGGGCCCGGAAGGTCGGCGCCATCACCGTGGTCGACGGGGCCCAGTCGATCGGGCACCTGCCGGTCGACGTGCGCGCCCTCGGCTGCGACTTCTTCGCCTTCTCCGGCCACAAGATGGGCGGACCTACCGGGATCGGGGGGCTCTACGGCCGGCGCGAGCTGCTCGACGCCATGCCCCCCTGGCAGGGTGGCGGCGGCATGATCAACCACGTCGACTTCCTCGAAAGCCGCTGGAAGCCGTCGCCGGAACGCTTCGAGGCCGGCACCCCGAATATTGCCGATGCCATCGCCTTGGGAGCAGCCTGCGACTACCTGGACGGGCTTGGTCGCGACCGCATCGCCGCCCATGATCGGGAACTGGCCGAGCTGGCCCACGCACGCCTCTCCGCCCTTCCCGGTATCCGCCTGCTCGGCCCGGCGCGTGGCCGCAGCAGCCTCGTGAGCTTCGCGTTCACGGACATTCACGCCCACGACATCGTGACTTTTGCCGACGAGGACGGAGTGGCGCTCCGGGGCGGCCATCACTGCAACCAGCCCCTGATGCGCAAGCTCGGGCTGACCGGCACCACCCGCGCCAGCTTCTACGTCTATAATGAGACCAGTGACATTGAAGCGCTCGTCGCCTCGATGGAGCGCATTCTGAAGTTCTTCCGCTGAGGTTTTCGGTCGGGGCAGCATGGGTAGGGCGCGACGGGTCGGCACGACGTGCACCAGCCTCGATCCGGCGGGCCCGGCGGTCCCGCCCTACCCGGGGACGCCTGCGGATCGAGCCTCAAACCGGTTATAGCCGAGAAAGAGTAAGCCGAACGAGAAAGATGGGGTCCACCTCGCGGGATTATTACCAGGCCGCTTTTTGCCTTTGATCCCTCTGGATTATCGCCCACGGTTTCTCAGGCCTTACCCCCTAGGCTAACTGCCGAGGCCACCCCAGCCCTATGAGCACCCCCGCCGCCAGCGATTCGAAACCTGCCGCGAAGCCGTCGACCGCGCGCGTGAAGCCGAAGTACCCCGGCATCCGCGTGACCTGCAACGGCAACTATCTGGTCACGCAATATGTCGAGACCCGCATCACGGAGGGCGGTGTGTTCTACCCGATTACGCCGTCGACCGAAGGCGGCGAAATCTATCAGGCCTCGTTCGCCTCCGGCGAACTGAACGTCTGGGGCCAGCAGAAGGTCGCCGCCGAGACCGAGGGCGAGCACGCCGCGCAGGGCGGAGCCACCGCCTACGCGGTCACGGGCCGGCGCACCGTCAACTTCACCTCCGGCCAGGGCATCGTCTACGCGATGGAGCAGTACTTCCATGCGCCGGGCAAACTCTCGACCATGGTGCTGGAGGTCGGCGCGCGCGCCCTGACCAAGCACGCCCTCAACGTCCACTGCGGCCACGACGACTTCAACGCCGCCCTCGACACCGGCTGGACGATGCTGATGGCCCGCGACGCCCAGCAGGCCGCCGACCAGGCGATCATCTTGCGCCGGGTCAGCGAGCTCGCCCTCAACCCGGGCATGAACATCCAGGACGGCATGCTCACGACGCACTCGGAGCGCATGTACCTCGCGCCCGAAGCCGAGTTCCTCCGCGAATTCCTCGGCGGCTGCGACGACCAGATCGACTGCCCCACCCCGGCGCAGCGCGAGCTCTTCGGAACCAAGCGCCGCCGCGTGCCCCAAATGATGGACCTGAAGAACCCGATCCTCCTCGGGCCCGTGCAGAACCAGGAGCACCACATGAACGGCGTCATCGCCCGCCGGAATAATTTCAACGAGCCCATCCTGGGCTTCCTCGAGGCCGCCTACACTGAGTTCGGCCGCCTCACCGGCCGCCACTACGGCGTCATCACCGAATACAAGACCGAGGACGCCGACACCGTCTTCGTTTCCCTCGGCTGCGCCGCTGACAACATCGAGGCCGCCTGCGACTACCTGCGCGAACAGCGCAACGCCAAGGTCGGCTCCATCCACGTCAACGTCATCCGCCCCTTCCCCGAGGCCGCCATCATCAACGCCGTCCGGGGCAAGAAGAACGTCATCATCCTCGAGCGTACCGACGAGGGCATGTCCGGCGACAACCCGCTGGCACGCGACATCCGCGTCGCCCTCGGCAAGGCGGCCGAAGGCGTCAAGTTCGGCGGCACCCTCCCCTCGCTCACGCAGGCCGAGACGCCCCGCCTCTTCCGCGGCTCCTACGGCATCGGCTCCCGCGACTTCCGTCCCGAGCACTCCATCGGCGCGTATGAGTACGCCACCGGCTCCTCCAAGCGCACCGACGGCCGCAGCGCCGCCGACGGCGAGAGCTTCTTCGTGCTCGGCGTCACCCATCCCTACGCCGTCATCAGCAAGGACACCCCGTCACTCCTGCCCGAGGGCGCGATCGCCGTCCGCTTCCACTCCATCGGCGGCTGGGGCATGATCACCACCGGCAAGAACCTCGGCTCGATCATCGGCGACTTCGGCCAGTTCATCTCCGAGCAGAAGCCGACCTACGACGCCGACGGCGTCCTCGAGGACAAGCTCTTCGTCATGGCGAACCCGAAGTACGGTTCCGAGAAGAAGGGCGCCCCGACCAACTACTACCTCACCGTTGCCCCGTCGTTTATCAAGGTGAATTGCGAGCTCAACCACGTCGACGTGGTGCTCTGCTGCGACCCCAAGGCCTTTACCCACACGAACCCGCTCGAGGGCCTGAAGAAGGGCGGCTCGCTCGTCTGGGAATCCAGCGAGTCTCCCGAGGTTGCCTGGCAGCGCGTGCCGGCGAAGTACCGCCAGTTCGTCCAGGAGAACAACCTCCGGGTGTTCATCCTCCCCGGCTTCGACATCGCCCGCAAGGCGACCAGCCAGACCGAGCTGCAGCTGCGCATGCAGGGCAATTCCTTCCTTGGTGCGTTCTTCCGCGTTTCGCCCTTCCTCAAGACCTTCGGCATCACCGAGGAGAACTTCCACAAGGTCGTGCACAAGCAGTACGAGAAGAAGTTCGGCCGCTTCGGCGAGGCGGTCGTCGCCTCGAACATGACCGTCATGACCGAGGGTTTCTCCCGCGTCACCGAGATCAAGATCGGCCGCTCCGAAGATCCGGACCGCTCCTCGATGCGCAACCCGCTCCAGGCCCCGCTCGGCGAGCATAACTTCCCGCCCACCGCCGGTTGCGGCTCCTCCGGCTGCGGCAGCGTGGCCATGCCCGCCGCCCAACCGGCCCGCGCGCCCTTCCAGACGCTCGCCAAGTTCGACTCCGAGTTCCGCGCCGGCCTCGGCTATCACCAGCCCGCGGGCGCCCTCGCCTCGGTCGGCGTCATGGGCGCCGGCTCCGGCGCCACCCAGTCCAAGTACGTCGCGCGCCGCGAGACCCCGGTCTACATCGCCGAGAACTGCACCCAGTGCATGGAGTGCATCACGGCCTGCCCCGACACCGCCCTGCCCAACATGGCGCAGGACGTCTCCACGGTCCTCAAGACCGCCGTCAACAATTACGTCCGCGACCGCGACCAGCGCCTCATGTTCGGCACCGAGCTCGCCGGCCTCGAGCAGCGCGCCCGCGTCAAGATGAACGAGTCGGTCAAGGCCAAGACGGATGTCCCCTTCAAGGACATCATCCGCGCCGAAGTCACCGCCCTCACCACGATCTCGGATCAGGCCAAGGCCGAGTTCACCGGCATCATCGAAAAGCTCCCGCTCTCGTACAGCAACGTCCCGGCCATCTTCCGCTCCATCGAGGGCAAGACCCCCGGCGCCGGCGGCCTGTTCTCCATCTTCGTCTCCGACCTCTGCAAGGGTTGCGGCGAGTGCGTGCAGGTCTGCGGCGACCACGACGCCCTCCGCATGGTCCGCGAGACCGAGGAGCTCAACGCCGACCTCGCCACCGCGCAGGTCTTCTCCCGCCTCCTCCCCGACACTCCGCAGAAGTACCTCGGCCTCTACAACGACGGCGATGCCGCCGGTTCCCGCGAGGCCGCCCTCCGCAACCATCTCATGGTGCGCCGCAACTACGAGGCCCTCGTCTCCGGCGACGGCGCCTGCGCCGGCTGCGGCGAGAAGAGCATCCTCCGCTCCGTCGCCAGCGTCACCGAGGCCTACATGCGGCCGCTCTACCACAAGAAGGCCGACCGCCTCCGCGCCAAGGCCGACCGCCTCGTCAAGGAGGGCGCCGCCAAGCTCGCCGCCGTCAAGGCCCGCAGCGAGACGGAGTACAAGCTGTTCAAGAAATCCTTCGCCCATGTCATCATGGGCCTCGGCGGCGAGAACGACGCCGACACCGACATCCGCATCGCGGCCTACGAGGCCAAGCACGGGGGCATCACCGACGCCCAAGTCCTCGGCGGCCTCGCCGCGATCCTCGAGCAAAACGCCTTCAACCACAAGGAACTCCAGTCGGTCGACGGCCGCCGCGCCAACGGCATGTCCGTGATGATGATGGGGGCCAGCACGGGCTGCAACACGGTCTACGGCTCGACGCCCCCCGGCAACCCGCACCCCTATCCCTGGATGAACTCCCTCTTCCAGGACGGCGCCACGATCTCGTGGCTCATGGCGGAGTCGGTCATCGTCACCCATGCCCGCAGCTCGGTCTCCCCCGAGCGTCTGGTCGACGCACTGTTGGATCGCACCGAGAAGGTGGCCACCGAGGAGGAGTACTTCACCCTCACCCACCTCGATGACGCGCTAATGACCGAGCAGGAAATCCGCGAACTCCCGAAGGTCTGGGTCATCGGCGGCGACGGCGCCCTCGGCGACATCGGCTTCCAGAACGTCTCCAAGGTGATCCTCCAGAACCGCCCGAATGTGAAGATGCTGATGCTGGACACGCAGGTGTACTCCAACACCGGCGGCCAGAACTCCGACTCTTCCACGATGCTCGGCGGCTACGACATGAACCAGTTCGGCGTCGCCTCCCAGGGCAAGCTGATCGAGAAGAAGAACGTCGCCGAGGCCTTCACCAGCGGCCACGGCTCGCCGTTCGTCGCCCAGGTCTCGATGGCCAACGCCGCCAAGCTCTACAAGGCGCTGCTCGACGGCCTCGAGTACCGCGGCACCGCCTTCTTCCAGGCCTACACGACCTGCCAGCCCGAGCACGGCGTCGGCGACAACATGAGCGCCGACCAGGCGAAGATGGTGCGCGACTGCCGCGGCATGCCCGAGTTCGTCTTCAACCCCCGCCGCGGCGAGTCCACCCAGGAGGTCCTCGACCTCAAGGGCAACCCGAGCGTCGATCGCGACTGGTGGCGGACCAAGTACGCGACCACCGGCGAGGAATACAGCTTCGGCGTCGGCCACTGGGCCGTCACCGAGGGCCGTTTCCGCAAGCACCTCAAGTCGATCAAGGAGGACGAAGCCGCGAAGCAGATCCTGATCGACGACATGCTCGCCTTCATCACCCAGGACGACGTGATCCACCGCCGGGTATTCGACCCGAAGCACCGCAGCTTCGTCCCGAACTTCGGCTGCTACATCAAGGTCGAGACCGGCGGGAAGTTTAAGTACTACTCCGTCACCCGCCAGATGGTCCTGTTCGCGATCGAGCGCCGCAAGTCGTGGCGCATGCTCCAAAGCAAGGCCGGCCTCGTGAACAAGGACTACCTCGCCCAGAAGGCCTTCCTGGCCAAGCTGGACAAGGGCGAGATCCCCTTCGCCGACGCCAAGGCGAAAGTCGGCGAGTTCATGGCCGCCGAGCTGGCTGCCTTGACGGCCAAGTAAAGGACCCGGTTCCGCTCCAGCCCGGCCAGCCCGCACGGGCGGCCGGGCTTTTCGCGTCCACCGGACGCGCCCTGCGAAGCGCGAAGAGCGAAGCACGGGGGGCCCATGCCGAGGTAAGGCTGACCCGGTGGGTCAGCCGCGATCATCCCCGATGGTTTCCACACG
>CAMDOO010000076.1 GCA_945903545.1 Opitutus sp. GAS368
CGGCCCGGCCCGAGGCGAGGGCGAGCTCGGCCGCCGCGAGATCATTCGCCCGGGCCGTGAGGTCGGCCGGGTTGGACGGAACGGTGAGCGAAGCCCGGGCCAGCGCGGTGGCCGCGGCCGCCTGGGCCGAGGTCAGTGCCGCCGGGACATCCATCTCGCGGGTGAGCGTGAGCTGCTGCGTGATGGACAACGGCGTGCCGGCCTGGCCGCCGCGGCCGGCGGGCTGGGCGTGGAGGGTGGACGCGGCGCCGAGCAGTGCCGCGAGGAACGCGGTGGTACGGGTGTTCATGTTCTCAGGTGCCGAAGGCCTCAGGGACCAAACTGACCGGCACCGCCACGACCGCCGCGGCCGGCGCCGGCGGCGGGGAAAGCAGCGAGGATCGCGGTGAGCTCGGCATTGGTCTTCTCGGCGTCGGTGAGCGTGGCCATGGCCGCGGTGCGCACCTGGCCCATCGGGCCGGCGTTGCCGGCGAGCGCCGGGCGGCGGTTCACGCGCTCAAACCACTCGCGGTAATCGTACAGGAAGTTGTCGTTCGCGTGATCGTCGTTGAACCACGTGAAGTACGCCTTGCGCAGCTCGGGCGTCCAGCCGGTGGTCACGCCGCGGATGTTGTAGCGGTAGGCGAAGTTCTCCTGGTAGATGCGGGACCGCGCGATGACGGTCATGGTCTTCGGAACCGCGGAGGGCGCGTTGAAGTAGGCGAGGAGCTGGGAGGACTCGGTGTTCAGCGCGAAGGTCGGGCCGGGGAAGATCGAGTCGACATCGGCGACGATGCGCGCGGAGGCCGCGTCGGCCGGCTTGCCGTTGCGGCTGATCGCGACCTGGTAGATGCGGAGCTTGCGGATCTTCAGGGTGTCCGGGAGGGCCGTGAGCGGGAACTTGGCGAGCGCGGTGTAGAGCTCCTCGGCGGAGTCCTTCCCGCCGACGCGGGCCAGGGCGAGCAGGCCGCCAAGGGCGGTCGCGGCGTCGGTCTCGGCGAGGGCGCGCGCCTTCCAGCTGGCCGGGGCGACGGTCTCAAGGGCGACGCGGGCAGCGTAGCGGATCGGGCGGTCCTCGTCACCAAGGCGGGTCCAGGCGGCGGCAACGGCGCGCGGGTCGTTCGTGGTCGTATGGAAAGCCTCGAGGTCGTGGCGGACCTTGCGGGCCTCCGCGCCGTCGACGTTGGCGTAGTTCACCTTGGCGGTCGGTTGGTTGCCGGTGTAGGTGACGCGCATCAGGTAGGACTGGGTGCCGCGGTTGCCGATGACGTAGTAGAAGGCGCCGTCCTTTCCGACCAGCATGTCGGTAACGTTGTGCGCCGTGGTCGGGGAATTGGCGAAAAGCGACTTCGGCTGGGCGAAGTATTCCATCGAGCTGACGGTGTAGCCGCTGCCCACCGGCTTGAGGTGGAGCGCCATGATGCGGCCGTAGTTGTTGTCGGCGATGTAGAGCGCCTTCTGGTACGCGGCCGGGAACTTCGTGTTGTAGCCGAACTTCACGCCGACCGGGCTGCCGAGGCCGATGTTGAAGATCGGCTGCGAGGCGTCCTCGTACCAATCGGGGTACTTGCCGCTGTCGCCACCCGAGCGGTGGCCGAAGTTGGCCGCGCTGGGGACCCACATGACGCGGGTCGGGGTGTACCACGGCACGCCGACCTCGGGCTCGTGGTCGCTGTCGTAGGTGAAGATCTCACCGTCACCGTTGAAGGCGAAGTGGAGCGGGTTGCGCAGGCCGGTGGCGAAGAGGCTGAAGTCCTTGGCGCTGAAATCCATCTTCCCAATCCAGCCGCCGTAGCCGTAGCGGCCGGCCTTGGCGGCGTCGGCGGGGCTGACCCGGGCCTGGCCGGGGGTGTTGCGGAACGCCGTGCCAAGGGTGGGAACCACGCGGTCATCGGCCGTGAAGCGCACCGGGGAATTCGGCGACACCTGCTCCGGGTAATAGACCATGTTGCCGTTGATCATGAAGAGGGACTTCCCGTCCGGGGCCGGCACGATGTCGTGCACGCCGTGGTCGCTGTGGCCGCCCTCGGTGCCGTCGAGCCAGAGCAGCGTCTCGATCTTGCTGAAGCTGCCGTCCTCGTTCGGGTCGCTCAGGCGCTGGATGCCCATGTCGCCGGCCTCGCAGCAGAAGGTGGGGTTGGACTTGGTGTAGACGATGTCATCGGAGCGCCCGCCGCTGACGTAGAGACTGCCGTTGATCCACTCGGAGCCCATGGCCTCGGAGACGGTGGTGGCGATGGTCTCGTTCTTCGTGACGTTGCCGGACGCGTCGAGCGTGAGGCGCGTGAACGGCTGCTGCTCATTGCCGCCCAGGATGAACCGGCCCTGGCTGTCCTGGGTGAGGCTGATCCAGGTGCCCTGGACGGGGCGGTTGGCGCGGGCGACGATCTCGGCCTTGAAGCCGGGGAGGAGCTGGATGACCTCGTTGGGGTCGGCCGGGTAGTCCGTGGCCCCGACACCGCCGCGGCCACCCGCCGCGGCGGCGGTGGCGATCGGGGCAGTCAGGGTCGGGAGCTGCCGGACCTGGACGGCGGAAAGACGGCTGGGGGTGGCCTGGATCTTCGCGGTCTCATCGGCGCGGGCGAGCGCCAGCGCGAGCTCGGCGGCGGCGAGGGCGTTGACCTTCTCGGTGATCGTCGCCGGCGCGTTCAGCGCGGCGTCGAGCACGGCGGTCCGGGCGGCGAGGGCGGCCTGCGTGAGCGCCTGCGTGTTGGCGATCAGGCCGTTGATGGCCGCCTGCTGCGTCGTGGTCGGCATGACCAGCGCCGGGCGGGGTGTCACCGCGGGATAAGCCCGCGAGAGATCGCCGCCGCGCTGGGCGACGACGAGCGTGGGCGCCGCCAGCAGCAGCGAGGCGGCCAGGGCGCGGATCAGGTTACGGGTGGGAGCTTTCATGAGGATCGGGGGTTGGAGAGAAAAGGGCGAAGGTGGCGGGATTTATTTCCGGTAGATCGCGGCGTCGGGATTTCCGCCCGCGTCGAGGAAGGCCATGAGGTCGAGGATCTGGTCCTGGGTGAAGCCGTAGAGCAGGCCGACGGGCATGGCGGAAACCGGCGAGGGTTCCTCGGAGACGATGTCTTCCTCGGGGATCTCGAAGGTGGCGTCCGGGGCCGCGACCGAGCCGGCGATGACGTATTTCTTGTTCTTCACCTCGCGCAGCACGCCCGGGATCACGGCGCCGCTCTTGAGCTTGAAGTTCGTGAGGTAGTACTGGCCGTTGATCGTGGCCGAGGGCTCGAGGATCGAGCGGAGGATTTCGTCGCGCGTGAACTTGGACGCGACGGGCGTCAGGTCCGGGGCGAGGCCGCTGCCCTCCCAGAAGGTGGAAAACGAGTGGCAGGCCCCGCAGGCCGCCGCTTGGAAAACGCGGCCGCCGTTGCGGTAGTTCCGGTCCTTGCCGAGGTCGGCGATGGCAGGAAGCAGGTCCTCCATCGTCCACTCCTTGAAGAACGGCGCCGGCTCAGCCGGTTTGTCCGGGGCGGGCGCCGGTGGCGGCGGAGGATCGGACTTGACGGAAGGCGTCGCATTGGCCGCCGGCGCGGGCACAGGATCCGCGGGGGCCAGAGACCGGGAGGCGTCGGGCGGCGGCTGGGCGATCGCGTGCAAGGCGAGACCGGCGACCAGCAGCGAGACGGCGGGAAATCTGGTTTTCACGAACGAAACTTAGGAGCTCCGGGCGGCGGATGGAAGCACGCGGCTGAGGAAAGAGAGACAAAAGTCGGATGATGGCGGTCTCAAAAACATGAAGTGACGGCCGGCAGAGCCCGTGCCCTGACGGCCGTCGTCTAGTGAACCTAACCCAGGGTCACCAGCCCCCTTGCATGTGACGAAATACCGAGATCTACCGGTTGGATCCTATAATCCCACGGAGCAGAGCCTCGGCATCCATCAAGTCTGGCTCAACGGCTGCGCGAGTTGCCGAACTTGTAGCTGGCCGTCAGGCGCGCGTTGATCGGCTCGTGGATCGAGCTGAGGACGTACGGCTGGCGCTCGCGGTTCGGGAGGAGCAGGTTGCCCTGCGGCTGGCGCAGGCCGGTGGTGCCGGGGAACCCGGCGCCGCCGAACACCCCATTGTCCCCGAAGATCTTGGAACGATCGTTCAGGAAGTTATTGATGCGCAGCGACACGTTCAGGGGATTCCCGTTCTTCAGCTTGAACGCGTAGGCGATGTTCATCTGGGTCACGTAGTTGTTGTTGCCCCAGAGACGCGTGGAGTTGTCCCCGTTGCGGCCGGGGAACGGAATGGCCGTCGGGATCGGGTTGTTGGGATCCAGGGTCGTGTCCGCGCTTTGCGCCCCAATCAAGGCCTTCTGCCACTGGACGCCGACGCCGATGCGCAGGCCCTTGGCCCGGCCCGTCTGCAGCGTGTAGTCCGCGAAGACGTTGGCGCTGCGGGGGAGGGAGATCCGAACCGTGCGCTGCGTGACCAGGTTCTGGAAGTTCACCCAGATGAGGTTGTAGTTGCTGATGGCCGAATCGCGATCCGCCACGAGGGCGGGCGTGATCCCCGGATTGATCACCGCCAGGCCCGGCGCGTTGGGGGCGCCGACGGGCTTTTGGGAGGTGTCCAGCATGCCACCGGCATCCTGCAGGATCTGGAGAAAATCCGCGGCGTGGGCCGGGACGTAAGCCTTGGTCAGGCGGCCAATGTTCGACAACGAGTAGGAACCGGAGGTGCCGTTCGCGGTGAAGCGGAGGGCGCGGTTGAAGTTGAACGCAAGGTCCACCTCGGCGCCGAAGTTCCGGCGATCCTGGTAATCAGCACCGGGCAGGTCCGCGATGTTGCGGATATTGCGGCCCGACGCCGTGTTGTCGGCATTGGTGGCATCGTTGGCCTGATAGAGGCCATTGATGCCGGTGAGCGCGTTGAGGCTGTCGTTCTGCCGAGTCTGGTCGTAGTAGTTGTATTTACCCGTCAGGCGGTTGTTCAACAGGCTGAACGTGAAGCCAAGATCGCGGCTCTTGGACTTCTGCGGATCGCGGATATTGTTGTCCATGTCCAGCGTGATGGAATTCCGCGGCGTGTAGCTGTCCGCGAAGTTCGCCAGCAGCGAGAACTGCTTCACGACGTGCCAGACAATGCCGTAGCTCTTGTTGTTCGAGTAGCTGCGGTTCGTCGGGTTGTTGTAGTCGTCGCGGAAGCGCTCACCGTTGTAGATCGCGATCGGGACCGGCACGCCGAAGGCGTTGTTCGCCGTCGGACGATTGGCCGAGAGGATCGCCTTGCCCGTGACCGGGACACCCGTGGTGGTGTTCTTCTGGATGTAGGTCATCGTGAAGTAATCCTTCGGGGCGTCGGGCCGGTAGATCGCGTCGCTGCCGTTCCAGTTGGTCGGGAGCAGGCCGCGGGGCAGCGCGCTCTTCGAGTTGCCGAAGTTCAGGTCGCGGCGATAGGCGCCCGTGACGACCACCTTTTCCTCCCAGTACTTCGCGGTCGCCTGGGCCGTGTAATAGCGGCTCTGGACGAAGCTCTCGCCCCAGTTGGTGAGGACCCAGGCCGGCTGGCGCAGCGCCGTCGGCGCCACCGTCGGGTTGTTCTGGGCGGTATCCCACGTCACGTCCGTGAAGCTGCCATAACTGGCATTGGCCACCGTGAGGGCGCCGGGAGTGCCGTCCGTCGAGAGCATCGAGTTGGTGATCGGCCCGCGAAAAACCGTGCGCCCGTCCCAGCCCGAAACGTACTCGTCCCAGCCCGCGCCGACATTGTGGCTCTGGTTTTTCTCGGTCGAGGCCTCGAGCCGGAGCTCGGTCGCGCCGGTCGGCCGGAAGGTGCCGGTCAGGTTCAGGCCGCGCGTCTTCCGCATGTCCAAATAACGCCAGCCGCGCTGGTCGAGATCGACCGCGTTGAGGCGCAGCCCCAGGCGCTCCCCGAGCGGACGGTTGTAGTCGAGCGTGGCCCGCCGGTAACTCCACGAGCCAAGCTCGGCCGTGACCACGGTCGCGGTGCGGTCAAGGTAGGCCCGCTTGCTCTGGATGCTGGAGATGCCGCCCAGGCCGCCATTGCCCGAATCGCCACCCACGCCGCTGCCCTGGCCGAAGAGCGGGGCGTTGGGACTGCGGCCGAAGTCATACGTTTCCACGGAGTAGCTGTCGCCGCCCTGGTTCGCGTTCTGATAAAAATTCCGCTGCGCCCCGAAGGAATCCGCCCCGCCCTGCGTGGTCAGGGCGCCCCGGGCAAAATACTGCGAGGGCCGGCCGGCGGCGTCGCCGCCGTTGTCGCTGAAATAAAAGGTCTGCCCGGTTGCCCAGGCGGCCGCCTCGGCAAGGTCGGTGATGCCGAGGGCCTCGATGAACTCCCGGTTGATCACCGAGTAGGCCACCGGGGTGTCCTTCAGGTCGAGGGCCAGGCGACTGCCGGAACCGACGGAGGAGGATTGAAACCCGCCGTCCTTCACGTCGACCACCTCGAAGGGATTCAGGCGCACGACTTCGTCCGGGGCGGGATTCTCGCCGGACGCCACGGGGCGCAGGCCCAGCTTCTCCGGCAGGGCGCGCAAGGCCGCGATCAGGCCCCGGGCCGGTTCCGCCCCGGGGACTTTTTCCGCCGGCGCGCGGCCGGTCAGGGTCGAGACGATCACAAGCACGCCCGACCGGGGGTCCGGCATGACCCGCAAGGTGGTCCCCGCCAGCAGCCGGTCGAGGGCCTCGCGATCCGTGAACTGCCCGTCGATGGCCTTGGTCTGGACCCCGCGCACCTGGTCCGGAACGTAGAACATCTCCGTCGTCGACTGCGCGGAGAACGCGTCCAGCGCCCGCGCGGCCTCCGCCTCGGGAATGACGAAGTGCTTCCGGGCCGGCTCCGCCGCCGGCAGCGGCTCCACGAGCCCGAACGCCAGCACCACGAGGAAAAGAAGGGCTCGGGCCACTCGCGAAAAAACCAGCCCCCGGGCGTCGCCCCGGGGGTCAGGGGGCCTTGCGGAGGATGAGGTTCCCGTCGGACGAGCGTTCCGACTTGATGCCATAATTATCCTCCAGCAGCCAAAGGAAACCGGCGAGATTGTCGCCTCGAATCTGTCCGCCCACCTGAATCTTTTTCAGTTCCGGGTCGGCAAAGACCAGGACCTGGCCCGTGCGGCGCTGGAATTCGCCGGCCAGCTCCCCGAGGGTGGAGCCCCCGAGGCGGATCATCGGGTCCTGGAGTGCCTTGGATTGCGTGATCTGGTCGGAACTCATCGCAAACACCTGCACCGTGGCGCGGGCCTTGGGCGTGAGATCCACGACCGCCCGCTGCCCGGCACTCACGAGCGGCTGCTCCGCCGCCGCGGCCGCGGCCGGGGAGGATTGGTCGGGCGTGACCCGCACCTGACCCTCGGTCACCCGGACCTCGACCGACGCGGATTGCAGCTGGACGTTGAACGCCGTGCCCACGGCCCGGACTTCCACCGTCCCGGCGCGCACCACGAAGGGCCAGTCCTTGTTCTTCGCGACATCGAAGAGGGCCTCGCCCCGGACGAGTAGCACGCGGCGCTCGGTGTTGGTGAAGCGCTCGACCAGCTCGCTGCCGGCCTTGAGGAAAACCGTGGTGCCGTCGGCCAGCTGCATCATCCGCGGGGCCGCGGTCGCGATCACCGCGGAACCGGGGTCCGGGGCCGTCCGGGCCGGCGCCCACCACCCAAAATAAGCGACGGCGAGGGCGGCGGCCGCCGCGGCCCCCGTCAGCCAGCCCGCCCAGTTCCGGCGCGGCTGCGCGGCCGCGAGCAAGGCCGGATCGGTGGCACCCAAAAGGTCGAGCTGGCCCCAGATCCCGGAGGATTGCTCCCACGCCTCGGCGTGGCGCGGGTCGGCCTCCAGCCAGGCGTCGAATGCCTCCGACTCGGCGGGCGCCAAGCCGCGGTCATGCTGCAGGACCCAAGCCTGCGCCGCCGCCTTGAGGGCGGCGTCGGGCTGGTCGGCCGGTTCATTCGCCTCGGGTGGCTTCATGGGGAGGATTTGCCCTTCTTGTCCGGCATCGCCCCGTGCTGCTCGAAGTATTCCTGGCAGCGTTTCAGGGCCTTGGTGAGCTGCGACTCCACGGTGTGCACGGAGATGCCCATGCGGTCGGCGATTTCCTTGTGGGAGAGGTTTTGGATTTTGCGCAGGAGGAGCACGGTGCGGCAGCGTTCCGGGAGGGACTTGATGGCGGCTTGGAGGATTTCGGTTTCCTGGCGCAGGGTGACCACCTTTTGCGGGTCCGGTGCCATATCATCTACGACGTCCAACTCCGCCATTTCCGCTACGCCCGTGGTCTTGGAAACCGCGTCGCGCCGGAAAATATCCCGCGCGGCATTGCGGGCGATGGCGAAAAGCAGGCCGCGGGGCAGCAGCACGGTCCGCTTCAAACGGGCCCGCAGCAGCCGGAAATACGTCTCCTGCACCAGGTCGTCGATGTTGTCGCGCGCCGCCAAGCCATGCAGGTACCGCCGGAGTTCGGGCTCGTGGGGCTGAACTTCGGACGCAAACCAGTGGGCTGTTTCTGTGTCTTGGGGGAGAGACATACCGCCTGACCATACACCCGGGGTGTCCCGGGCGAACGCGGGGAAAGGGTGCAATGGGGAACCGGGATGCACCGGGTCATGCAAGTCAAATGGTGCCGGGCCGCCGGCCGCGCGCACCCGCCGGAAGCGATGAGGAAAAAGATTGGGATCAGGGAACCACCCCCGATCCGCGTCTTCCTATGGCTTGCACCCCATCCCCATCCCATGTTCGCCCGCCTGGGCCTTCGCCGCCCCGCACCTTGGTTCGCCCCCCATGACCCTGAGCGCCGGTGGCGGCACGCCGGCCGACCCGCGATGAGCCGGACCAAAAAACGGGAACCGGACCTGGCCGTGGAACTGCAGTCCTTGGGCGCAATCACCACGCCGGCGCTGGAGTTGTTCGACCAACTGCCGGACACGCTTTTCTGGATCAAGGACACCGAGAGCCGGTTCCGCTGGGTGAACCGGGCGCTGGTGCTGCTCCACGGCCGGAACAGCCGGTGGGACCTGCTGGGACATACGGACCGGAATTTCTCCGAGTTGGCGCGCGCGAATCAATTCCACTGCGACGACGCCAAGGCCCTGGCGGGCGAAGCCGTGGTGGGCCGCATCGAGCTGGTGGTCTTCAACCACTTGGGCCTTTGGTATTCGACCACCAAGCTCCCTTTGCGGAATCCCCAGGGCCGGATCGTGGGAACCGTCGGGATTGCCGTGCCGATGGCGCGGGAGGAAGCGGAAAGCCAGGGCGGCACACCCCTCGCCCACGCCATGAATTACATCGGGCAGCATTTTCGCGAGCCCCTCACCAACCGGAAAATCGCCAAGGTCTGCGGCCTGTCGCTCCGCGTCTTCCAACGCCAGTTCGGGGAAGCCTATCAGCGCTCGCCCCATGCCTATATCCGGGAACTGCGGGTCCGGATGAGTTGCCAGGCCCTGGTGTTTACCGACCGCCTGCTCACATCCGTCGCCAAGGAGTACGGCTTTTCTGACAAAAGCCATTTTTCGCGGGCCTTCCGCGAAATAATGGGCATGACGCCCAGCGAGTATCGGTCGCGTTACCGGCGGTAACGTGGGTCGGCGCGGCGGTTGACGCGGCGGGCCGGGGGCGCTGCGATTTCCCCACCCCCGCCCCGGCGCATGTCCCCACCGTTGCTCGAACTCCGCCAGATTGAAAAATCGTATGCCGGCGTGCGCGCGTTGCGGGGGGTGAGCTTCGACCTGCGGCCGGGCGAGGTGCACGCGCTGCTCGGCGAGAACGGCGCCGGCAAGAGCACACTCGTGAAGGTCATCACCGGCGCGGTCGAGCCCGACGCCGGCGCCATCCTGCTCGGGGGCCGCGCGCTCGCACGTCTCACCCCGGCCGAGGCCCATGCGCTGGGCATCGCCTGCATCTACCAGCAGCCCGCGCTTTTCCCGGAGCTCAGCGTGGCCGAGAACCTCGCCCTCCGTCTCGATCCCGCCACCGGCCTCCGCCGCGTGGACTGGAAGGCGCGCCGGGCCACGGCGGCGCAGCTGCTCGCCCGCCTCGGGGCGCCCATCCCGCCCGATGCCGCCGTGCGCACGCTCTCGATGCCCGAGCAGCAGCTCGTCGAGATCGCCTGCGCCCTCGGCGCCGGGGCCCGGATCGTGATCATGGACGAGCCCACCGCGGCCCTCACGCAGCGCGAGCAGGAGCTCCTCTTCAAGGTGATCGACGAGCTGCGCGCCGACGGGGTCGGCATCATCTACATCTCCCACCGGCTCGGGGAGATCTTCCGCCTCGCGGACCGGGTGACCGTCCTCCGCGACGGCGAGAGCGTCGGGACCTGCCCGGCCGGCGCGATCAACGAGGCCGGGCTGATCAAGCTGATGGTCGGCCGCGAGGTGTCGCAGATCTACCCGCCCAGAACGGGCGCCCCGGGGGCGCCCGTTCTGAAATTGGAAGCCGTGGGGTGCTCGGTGTCAGGGGTTGAAAACGTCTCGCTGGAGATTCGCGCAGGCGAGGTGCTGGGGCTCGCCGGGCTGGTGGGCGCAGGGCGCACGGAGCTGGCGCATATTCTCTTTGGATTAACCCCGGCCACGAGCGGACGGATCCTGATCGAGGGCGGGGCGAAAACAATCCGTTCCCCTCGCGAGGCCCAGGAACTGCGCATAGCCTACGTGCCCGAGGACCGGCGGCGCCACGGGGTCATCCTCGAGATGCCGATCGCCCACAACGCCACCCTCGCCATCCACCGGCGGATCTTCCCCCGCGGCTGGCTGCGCGACCGTGCCGAGCGCGACCTCACGCTCGATTACATGCGCCAATTGGCGATCAAGGCCGCCGGCCCCGAGGCCAAGGGGGGCAGCCTTTCCGGCGGCAACCAGCAGAAGGTCGCGCTGGCCCGCTGGCTGGCGACCCAGCCGCGCCTGCTGATCCTCGACGAGCCCACCCAGGGCATCGACGTCGGGGCCAAGAGCGAGATCCACCGCCTCATCCGCCAGCTCACCGCCGAGGGCATCGCCGTGCTGCTGATCTCCAGTGATCTGCCGGAGGTCGTCGGCATGAGCGACCGGATCGCCGTGATGCGCGGCGGCACCCTCGTGGCCGAGCTGCCCGGCGGCGCCGATCCCCACGCGGTGATGGCCGCCGCGCTAGGCCAAGGCGGCAAAGGAGAAGCGGCATGAAGCCATCATCGGAATTTAATTTCACGCAGAGACGCAGAGAACGCGGAGTTCGGAACCCGGATCGCTCTCTGCGTCCTCTGCGTCTCTGCGTGACACCATTCCGAAAGGCCGCCGCATGAAGGAGAACTTCCGCGAATGGTCCGTGGCCGGGGCCCTGCTCGCGGTGCTGGTCGCCCTGCGTTTCCTCGCCCCCGGGTTCTACCAGGCGCAGCCCCTGCTGTCGCTGGCGACGCGCGAGGCGCCGGTGCTGCTGGTGGCCTGCGGGGCGGCGCTCGTCATCCTCTCCCGGCAGATCGACATCTCGCTCGGCTCCCAGTTCGGCGTCGTGGGCGTGTGCATCGGCCTGCTGGCCGGCACCGGCTGCCCGGCCTGGCTGCTGCCCCCCGCAGCCATCGCGCTGGGCGCGCTGCTCGGGGCGATCAACGGTGCGCTCGTCGCGGGGCTCGGACTGCCGTCGATCGTGATCACCCTCGCCACCATGGTCTCCTGGCGCGAGGGCCTGCGCCTTTTGCGGCAGGGTGAATTTGTCACGCTGCCCGACGGCCTCCAGTGGCTCGGCCTCGCGCAAGCCGCCGGCCAGTGGACGGTGGTGCTCTCGGCCCTCGTGCTGCTGGTGCTGCTCGCGCTCGCACTCCGGAATCTGGCCGCCGGGCGCTTTGTGTACGCCGTCGGCTCCGACGCCGAGGCCGCGCGCCTCGCCGGCCTGCGCCCGCGGCGGGTCACGTTCCTCACCTTTGTCGCGGCCGGCGCCTTCACCGGCCTCGCCGCGATGCTCAACCTGATCCAGTCACCGCAGGTCGACCCGAAGTCCGGCACCGGCCTCGAGCTCAAGGCCATCGCCGCCGTCGTGGTCGGCGGCATCGCGATCTCCGGCGGCCGCGGCAGCCTCTGGGGCGTGCTGCCCGGCGTGCTGCTCCTCGCCTGCATCTCGCCCGCCCTCACCCACCTGCATGTCGAGGCCTACTGGGAAAAAGCCATCCAGGGCGGCGTGATCCTGCTCGCCGTGGTGGCCGACGGACTGCGGTCGCGCCGTGCCGGAAAGGGCCAGTCATGAGCGCGTCGGCCCCCAGCCCGGCCAAGCGCCTCTGGCTGCGCCAGGAAACCATCCTGCTCGCCGTGATCGTGGTCGAGTGGGTCGGCTTCAATATCGCCGGGGCGCGCTTTGCCACGCTCGACAACCAGTTCGACATCCTCCGGCACTCGGTGGAGATCGGCCTGCTCGCGCTGGTCATGACCCCGGTGATCATCACGGGCGGGATCGACCTTTCGGTGGGCTCGCTGCTCGGCCTGTCCGCCGTGGTGTTCGGCAAGCTCTGGCGCGATGGCGGCGTGCCGGTGCCCGCCGCCGCGGCGCTCACGCTCGGGCTCGGCGCGCTGGCGGGCGGACTCAACGCCACGCTGATCACGGCGCTGCGGCTGCCGCCGCTGATCGTGACCCTCGGCACCTATTCGCTTTTCCGCGGCCTCGCGGAGGCGCTGACGCGCGGGGTCGACACGTTCACGAATTTCCCCGCCGGTTTCCTTGCCCTCGGGCAGGAGCGCTGGCTCGGGCTGCCGGCGCAGGCCCCGGTCTTCGCGATCGTCGCGGCCGGGATGTGGCTGCTCGTGCACCGCACGGTCTTCGGGCGTTCCTTCCGCGCCATGGGCCATGCCCCGGAGGGCGCGCGGTTCGCCGGCATCCCGGTAGAACGAAGGCTGGCGCTCGCCTACATGCTGGCTGGCACGGTCGCGGCGCTCGCCGCCATCATCTACACTGCGCGCCTCGGCCAGGCCCGGGCCGACGCCGGCACCGGCTACGAGCTCTTTGCCATCACGGCGGTGGTGCTCGGCGGCACCAGCATCTTCGGCGGTACGGGCAGCATCCCTGGGACGCTCCTCGGGGTCGCCGCGATTGCCATCCTCAACAACGGGCTCGTCCACGCGCGCCTGCCGCGCGAGGCCGCCGGCCTGTTGACAGGAACGCTCCTCTTGCTTGCGCTTGCCGCCAACATCCTGCCGGCGACCCTCCGTTCCCGCGGCGCCCGGCATCAACCCCTCCGCCCTGCCCCGGGCCCCCCCGCCACCCCATGAAAAAGCT
>CAMDOO010000077.1 GCA_945903545.1 Opitutus sp. GAS368
GCCGGGACCGGCGCGGCCTTGGCCAACTCCTGCGGCAGACCCGGCAGCCCGCGCACGAGGTCCGTGACGTCGTCGCCCTCGGCCCCGTCGCCCCGCGTCACCGCCCGCACGAGCCGCCCCCGCTCATACGTCAGGCTGAGCGCCACGCCGTCCACCTTGGGCTCGATCACAAAACCCTCCGGTCCCGCCTGCGCCGCCGCCACAAAGGCCCGCAGCTCGGCCTCGGTGTAGACCTTGTCGAGCCCCAGCATCGGCACCCGGTGCCGGGCGGTGCGAAACAACCCCGAACGATCATCACCGAACCCGTCCGCCGGGTGGCCTGCCGCCAGCACCGGATAAGTCCGCTCGAGCACCGCCAGTTCCCTTTTCAGTCCATCATAGACCCGGTCGCTGGTCATGGGGTCAGCCCGGCGGAAATAGGCGTCATCGAGCCGGCCGATTTCGGCGCGAAGATCCTCATGCCGCGCCGCCATCTCCGGCGGCGGGATCCTCTCCGCCGCTCCCAGGATCCCAGACAGGATCAAGGACCAGCCCAGCATCCAACGTGGCAGATTTCGGCGGCATCGGCGGTTCGCGGCAAGGAGAGTGCTCATACCCGGTATAACGCAGAAAACCGTCCCGATCTTTCAGCCAATCTGAACTTTTTTTCGAAACGACCCGGACCCAGGCGGAATCCCGGAAGTAACCACGGATAATACGGATGACACGGATTCTGACCCCGGACATCCGAACCGGTTTGCACAGGTGGGCCCGGAGGAAAGGGAAAACTGACTCCTGATATTCTCCCTGCCCTCCACGCCCCTCCTGTAAAAACGGCCTCGGGAACGAGCTCGAATCCGTGTCAGCCGTGGTTACTTCTGCTTCTACCCCGCAGGCCAAAAAATCCGGGGTCGACATCGCCGGGCGCCACCCCCTTCAATCCCGGCCTCATGTCGCAGCAAGAAGGTAAATCCTTTACCCCCGTTTCCCTGGCCGTTGACGCGGTCCTCGTCCTCGCGTTCTTCGCCATCATCTACACGCTGGTTTCCCGGCATGTGCCGTCGTACGACCCGTTCTGGGTGGTGCTGTGGGGTGGTCTGACTGCCGCCTGCATGTCCGCGGTTTTCTGGCTCTGCATCCAGATGTTCCGCGTGGTGCTCAAGGCCCAGCGCGCCAAGCGCTGAGAGCCGCCGCGGCCGGTGGCCGCGCGGGGACAAGTGCCACGTGACGGGTGCCAGGCTGCCATTCCTCCGCGCCTGATGGCTTGAGACAGGTCTGGCTCGATTTGTCGGCCGTGGACACGGTGAAGGTGGACGAGCCGACCAAATCGATTCGATCCGCGAGCGGCCAACTTTTCCAACCCAGCCTTGGCTTCCTCTTCCGCCCGGTGATAGTGGCCGGATGCCCGAGGAACCGGATCCGCCGCGGAAGTTCTACGACCTCAGGGAGGCGCAGTTCGACGAAGTCAACGCGCGTTCCGATCAACACCCCTCAATCGACGTCACGGACCTCTTCAAGCAGGCCGCCGGGCCTGCCTCCTTCCCCGCACCACCGTCCGCGCCGCGCCCGTCTCCTGGCGCCGCCGGCGTCTCGATCAGCGGCATTCCGTCCCGGCCGAAGCCACCCGGCGAAAACGACGTGCATGACATTCTCCTTACCAACCTGGCCCGCGCCAATGCCGCCGGCCTGAACGACTTGGAGGAAAAAGTCCGCCGCCCCTCGCTCCGCAAACGCGACTACTGGTTGCTGATGGTCGGCGGCAACGGGTTCTTCGTTACCGCCGGCCTTCTGCAGGGCGGGGTCGTGCTGGTTTTCGCCGGCGCCGGGATCATCCTCTTCACGGTCGGCATCACTTGGGTGATGTGGTTCGTGATGGATGATTATTGAAGTGACGGGTGACAGGTGACGAGTGACGAGAGCGGATCAGACGAAGGAGGAAGGCTGATTCACCGACTCATTCTCGTCACTTGTCACCCGTCACGCGTCACTGCTTGCGAACAAGCTCCCACAGCAGGATCGCCGCGGCGACCGAGACGTTTAGTGACTCGACCTTTCCGCTGCCGGGAATCGTGACCAGCCGCGTGCAGGCCCGCTCCACCGCCGGGGCCATGCCGTGCTCTTCGTTGCCGAGCACCAGCGCGATCGGCTTTGCGGGTTGCGGGTCGGGCGGGACCGCCCGCCCTGAGTCGGTCGAACGGGCTGGGCCCGCCGCATTCGACGCCCGGCCCGGCGCGCCCGGCGGTCCCGCCCTACCTTTGGCATCGTTCGAGCGAAGCAAAGGGGCGCCGCGCGTCGCCGCGCCACAGACCTCATAGCCGGCGGCGGCCAGCGCCTTCAGGAAGGCCGCAACATCCTTCACCGCGCGCACCTCCAGCTGCTCCAGGCCGCCCTCGGACACCCGGTAGGCCGCGTCGTTGGGTCGCGACGCCGCGGGATCATCGGCCAGCACCAGCAGCGAAACACCCAAGTAGGCTGCGGTCCGCGCAATCGCGCCCAGGTTGTGCGCGTTGCCGATGCGATCGAGCACCAGCACCGGCTCCCGCCGCTTCGCCCAGGCCGCAATCTCGGCCGGGCTCGGCGCCCGCGGCGCCTCCGCCCGCACCACCGCCACGATCCCGCCGTGATGCTTCGAGCCCGCAATCTTCTCCAACTCCACCGGCGGCACGCAGCGGTAGACCTTGCGGGTTTGCGCGAGCGCCTTGCAGATCGCGCCGACCTTCCGGCCGGTCGCCTCGTCGAAGAACAGCCGCACGATCGAGCCCGCATCACGATCGAAGCGCGCCTTCACCGCCGGGAGCCCGCAGAGCGTGAGTTCGTTAGACTTCATCGGGAACATTGGGCCCACCTAGAAACGGAGATCACAGAGAAGAGACTCAAATCAATCCAGGTCCGGTCTCCGCGTTCTCTGCGTCTCTGCGTGAAACCTGTCCGGACGGCCTTCATCGTCCCACCTCCCCGACCACCGTGAACTCCTCGCGATCATGGTACAGATGCAGCACCTGCGTGCCCGGCGCGCAGCGCGTGAACGGCGAATCCGGGGCGCGCAACTCGCGCAGGAGCTCGATGGCATCCACCCGGCCGAACTTCAGGTTGATCACGAAGCGCCGGCACCAGCCGTGCTCCAACCACTGAGCTACCAGCTGGCGCAGCACATGGTGCGGCTCCTCCACGAGGTCGCAGAGCATCCAGTCGAACACCTCGCCGGGCGCGGGCTGGAAACGAAACGCATCCTCCCGCCGGTGGTCGATCCGCGCGTGGCCGAGCGCCCCGCCCTTCAGCGGGCCGTTGTCGATCGCGATCACCCGCGCCCCGCGCTGCGCCGCGCTGTAGCTCCAGCCGCCGGGAGCCGCGCCGAGGTCGACTGCGGTCTCGCCGTCGCGCGGCGTCACGCCGAGCACGGTGTACGCCTCCTCGATTTTCAGGTAACTCCGCGAGGGCGCCTGGGGATCGTCCGCCATCCGGTGTGGCCCGTGCGCAAACGCCTCCCGCGCCACCACCGCCCGGCCAAAATCAGTGAAGTAGACAAACAGCCCGCGCCGCAGTCCGCGGCCGGCCGGGAGATCGAGCACCGCCAGCTTGGCCACCCGCGCCAGTCTTTTCCGGAACAGCTCGCCGCAGGCCGTCTCGACCGCCGAGATCCGCCGCCCCAGCCCGACCACCTCCGCCGGCCCCTGCCACACGCACGGCCACGCCGCCTCGATCCGCTCGCCGCGCAGGCTCTGGAGAAAATAATCCGCGATCTTCTGCGCCAGCCCGTTGACCGACTCCCCCTCCACCTCCACCGGAGCCATGAGCGCCAAGTGCGCAAACGCCAGCCCGGCCACCCAGTCCGGCGTCACCACCGCAGTCTCCGGCACCCGCACCCAGCCCGGACCCCGCGCCTGCTCCACGCCGCCGCGTTCCGCGACTTCCCGGGCGAGCAGGTCCTGAAACCCCATTTGGCAGGTGATGAGCACGATCGCAGTCACTCCGCCCCGCCCCGCGCCGACAATCTTTCTCTTTGCCGTTTTCCACCCGGGACCGGTTCCCGCGCGGAAATCCGACCCGGCGCAGCTGCGGTCCCTACCGGGTAGTGTCATCTAATAGATGACACTACCTCCGGGATTCGCGGGACAAATCGGCCCCGCGGACACGATCCGCAGCTTGACACTTTTTCCCGGCGGGTCGGTCAATGACCGGCGATGAAGGCCCTTTTCATCTTCGCCCTTGGACTCGTCGCCGGAGCCTTCGCGATGCAGTGGTACCGCGACGACGCCGTCCCCGCCGCCGCCTCCGCGCGCCAGTCCGCCGCCGCGCTCAAGGGTTCCGTCGGACTGAAGCTGCAGGAGTGGCATCTTACGCCCGAGGAAATCAAGGCCGACCTCCAGAAGACCGGCGAGGTCGTGCGCTCGAACGCCGTGGCCGCGGGCGGCACCCTGAACGACGCCCGCATCGTCGCCCAGATCAACGCCAGGCTGGTCCTCGACGACGAACTCTCGGCCCGCGCGATCTATGTCGACTGCAGCGGCGGCAAGGTGACCCTGCGGGGCACGGTGCATTCCGAGACCCAGCTCGGCCGCGCCGTGGCCCTCGCGCTCGACACGTCGGGAGTGGCGAATGTGACCTCCAAATTGACCGTCAAGCCGTGACCACCCCCCACCATGATGGTCTCGATCCGGTAGGGCGTGTCACTCCGTGACCGCCGCAATGATCGTCATCCGGCGGCGAGCGGAATCGCCGCCCTACCGGTTTTGACCCGGCCCCAATTCCCAACTACCAAATGCCAACTACTCCGACGTCGCGGCGGCTGCGCGTCCTGCTGGCGTTCGACAAGTTCAAGGGGTCGCTGACCGCACCCGAGGCCTGTGCCGCCGCGGCGGCGGGCCTGCGCGCCGCACAGCCCGATTGGGAAATCGAATCCTGCCCGCTCGCCGACGGGGGCGACGGCTTCGCCTCCATCCTCACGCGCGCCGCCGGCGGACGGCTCGAGCGGCGCCAGGTCACGGGACCGCGCGGTGACCCCATCGAGGCCGCGTTCGGCCTGGTGCCCCTCGCACGCATTCCCGTCCGCGCCCGCCAACGCCTCGCGCTTGGTTCCGGCCTGGCGGCCGACGCGACCGTGGCCCTCGTGGAAATGGCGACCGCAAGCGGTCTGGCGCTGCTCCCGCCCGACCAAAGGGACCCGTGGCAAACCTCGAGCCTCGGGACCGGAGAACTCATGCGCGCTGCCGCCGACGCCGGTGCGGGCGTCATCCTCCTCGGCGTCGGCGGCAGCGCGACCCACGACCTCGGCCTCGGCGCCCTCGCGGCGCTCGGGCTGGAGCTGCGGGACAACCACGGCGAAAAAGTGCATCCGCCGGTGCCGGCGCGCTGGGATGATATCACCCAGTTTGGCGCGGGACCGCTCGCCCTGAGCCTGTCGAACGGGCTCCCGCTCCCGCCCGTGCGGATCGCTTGCGATGTGACCAATTCACTCCTCGGATCCAACGGCGCCGCGGCCGTCTTCGCCCCGCAAAAGGGGTTGCGCCCCGCCGACCGCGCGCGGCTAGAGCACGGGACCGTGCGGCTCGCCCTGATGCTCACGGCCCGCTTCCGGCGGCCGGACAGCCTCATCGACCAACCCGGCTCCGGCGCCGCGGGCGGGATCGCCTTCGGGCTCATGGCCGCGCTGGGCGCCGAACTCGTGGCCGGCTTTGAACTCGTTTCCGACTGGCTCGACCTCGAGGCCCGCATGCAGGCCGCCGACCTCGTCATCACCGGCGAAGGCCGGTTCGACGCCAGTTCCCTGGTGGGCAAAGGGCCGGGATCCGTCGTGCGACGCGCCCTTGCGCTCGGCAAAACCGTGCATGTCTTCGCCGGGATGATAAGCACCGCCGAGGTTCCGCCTGCCGTGCGATGCCATGCGCTCGCCACCACCGGAACCCCCGGGGCGGAACAACTGGCGCGCACCGCCGTCCTGCTGCAACAACAGGTCGCAACCGTCTTCGTCTCACCATGAGCCTCACTCCCGACACCTCTCCGCCGCATCACAACGCCAGACGTCGGGCCCGTTTTTTCCTGCGGTTCATGCCCCGCCGGGCGGTCTTTCACAAATACCCACTCATCGGCCGCTTCGCGACGCTGGCCCGAAAACGCTCGTACCTCTGGTCATTCAAGCGCGTCCACCTGCGGCCGGCGTTCTACGCCGGGTCCATCCTCTCGCTCCTGCCCCTGATGGGCTTGCAGCTGCCCATCGCCCTGGCGCTCGCGCTGCTGCTGCGGGTCAACTTCAAGGTCCTCGGCGCGCTCCAGTTCCTCACCAACCCCTTCACGGCCGCACCCATCTACTACGCCACCCACCATCTGGGCCGGACCCTGATCGACGCGGCGGGCTTTGGGAAAAGCCTCGACGCCATCGATCCTGTGACGGGGCAGGCCGAAGATGGCCTCGGCGTCGTACTGCTCGAGCCCGGAGCGGAAACCGCCCTCGTCCCCGCGGGAGACGTGCACTGGACCGCGCAGGTGGGCGACGCCATTAACGCCCTGATTGTCGGCGGCCTGGTCGCCGGTCTTATGCTTGGTCTCCTGCTCGACCTACTCGATCGCATCCTCGTGCCGGCCCACAATCCCAAACGGCGCCCCCGACGCCAAGCCGCCTAGGCCGGCCGCAAACGCCGTCCGGCCAGGGGACGACTTACGGCGCCGGCTTCGTGGGCGCCGGCACGTTCCGGAGGGCCCGGAGGACCGGCACCGGAGCCGCAGGGGCCGCAGCCCCACGACCCGCGGTGGCCGCCGCCGCCGCACCGGCAGCCGCACCGCCGCCCGCGCGGCCGCCAGCACCGCCGCGGCCGGCCGGACGGAGGCTGGCCAGATACTCGATCACGTCGCGCAGGTCGCCCGACGAGAGCACCGTGGCGTAAATCTCCGGCATGCCCGACGGGGCCGGTTGCCTGCTGGCGATCTCGGACTTCGCGATTTCCACCGTCTTCCCGTCCGGATCCCGCAGGGTGAGAGCGGTCGGGGTCTCAGCCGTGACCGTGCCCGCGACGGTGCCGCCGGCGGTGCGGGTGAGCAGCACGTTCTCGAAGCCCGCCGCGAATTTCGCGTTGGGCTTGATGATGGATTCCAAGAGCTGCTCGCGCGAGTTCAGCACGCCAATGCCGGCGAGGTTCGGCCCCACCTCGGAGCCGCTCTCGGTGCCCACGCGGTGGCAGCGGATGCAGGCCATGACCGGCTGGGTCTCGAAGATCTTCTGCCCGCGCGCGCGGTCGCCACCGAGCAGCGACGGCGCAAAGGCCGCCAGCGGATCCGGCTTGGCCGCCAACGCCGCCGTGCGGTCGGCCAGAAGCTGCTTCACCTCGGGACTGGAGCGCTTGGCCGCAGCCTGAAGCAATTCCAGCTGGGCGGCGGGGGCGACCTTGTCCTCGGCGAGATACTTTAACTGGGCGGTAATCAGGACATCTGCAGCCGGGAGGTTGATCGCCCCGAGAATATCCAGCGCGAGCTTCTGCTCCTCGACCGTGCCGCTCGTGATGGCGGTCGTCAGGGCCGCCACCGCCCGCGCGGGCTCGAGCCGGGCGACGAGCGGCAGCGCGGCAAGCCGCAGCCGGGTGTCCGCCGCGGCACCGGCCAGGGCAATCGCCTCCGGGAGCCGGCGGTCGTTCATCCGGTCGAGCGCGTTTAGCGCGGCGACGCGATTGGGGATCGTCTGCTGGGGATTGCCGAGCACCGCCAGAAGTCCGTCGGCGGCCGCGGTCACCTGGAGTTTTTCCACGAGCGCGATCGCGGCGGTGAGGACCTCGGACGGCGCCGCAGGATCCAGCAGCGAGCCGACCACCGGGGACACGGCGTCGCGGACCACGACCGTTTCCCGGGTCGTTTGTGCGACCGGCCGGAAGATGCCGACCAGGCGGTCGCGCGCCGGGGGATTCTGCCAGAGTCCGAGCTGGGTGATGGCCTCGACGCGCAGCTTGACCGGCACCTCGGTGCGGGCGGCGAACCGGGCGAGGGCCGTCGCACCGGCCGCCTGGCCCAGGCGGAAATGGGCGTTGATGGCGCGGAGGGCGATGGACTCGTCTGCCGCGGATTTGTCGAGCATGGCCGCGAGCGCGGGGTACGCGGCGGTGAGCGGGGCGTCGTTGATCGCGATGGCCGCCTCGCGGACGAGGTACGGATCGGCATCGGCGAGGAAGCGCTCGACGGACGGAGAACCCAGGCGCCGGAGGGCCAGCAGGGCCCCGAGACGGGCGGCGCGCGACGAATCCGTGACAGCGGCGTTGAGGGCCACGGTGTTGTTGCCGCCCACGAGGCCCATGACGAGGGCGTGGCGCAGGTACTCATCCTGGTCGGCGTTCGCGCGCAACGCCTCGAACAGGGCAGGCGCGGCGGCGGCGTGCTTGAGCTTGCCGAGCGATTGGGCGGCAAAGAATTTCACGCGGGCGTTCTCGTCCTTTAGCGCCGTGATCAGGGCCGCCGCCGCGTTGGCGGCGCCCTGCTCGCCGAGTACCTTCGCCGCCTGCGCACGCACCTCGGGATCCTTGTCCTGCAACAGCGGGCGCACCCGCGTCAGGGCGGCCGGCTGCTTGCCCGCGAGCTGACCGAGACCCCAGATGGCGTGGAGCCGGGCCAGCGGATTCGCGCGGGCATCGCGCGCCACGCCACCGAATGTCGCCACGCTGCCCGCGCCACGCTCGGCGAGGGTGTACTGCGCCTCGAGCCGCACCCGCCAATCGGGATGGGCGAGCAGCCGGCTGAGTTCCGCGACGGACCGCTTGGTCCAGTCGCCGCCGATGAGCTGCTGGGTTTCCTTGAGGAGGGGATTATTGTCCTGGGTGGGATCAGAGATCGCGTAGATGCGGCCGCGCTTGGACCGGAGCCAGCCGTCCGCCCAGTCGGAAACGTAGAGGCGGCCATCGGGGCCGAACTTGACGTCCGTCGGGAGCGACGAAGTCAGGAAGGGCGCGGCGGCGGCCGGCACGTAGCTGGCCCCGTTGGGCTTCACCTTGTAGGTAAAGACGCCGCTGTTGGAGATGCCGCCCTTGAAGTGCGTCACGAAGAAATTTCCGGCGTAGCTCGGGTTGAGGCCGGTGCCGGGATAATAGGTGAGGCCGGATGGGCCGTCCTCGACGTTCATGATCGGCGCGAGCAGGTAGGCGGGCTGCGCGGGGGTGCGGGGGAGCCAGAGCTTCTCGGTGTTCCACGGGCCGGCCCGGCCGAGCGGGGCGTACTGGTAGCCGATGCGCCAGCCGCTGTCGCCGTTCTCCACCACGTGCACGAGCCGCTCCTCGTCACCCTGGTCGGAATCGTTGTCACCCGTGAAGAGATCGCCGTTCTCCGTGAAGACCAGAGACTGGGGATTGCGCAGGCCGCGCGCGAAAATTTCCAACTGGGTCCCGTCGGGATTGCTGCGGAAAACCGCGCCGGCATCGGGCGAGTCGGCGACGGAGCCGTCCTTCGCGGTGGCGTGCGTGCCCCGGTCGCCCGCCGAGAAGTAGAGTTTTCCATCCGGGCCGAAGGCCAGACCGTGCAGATCGTGGCCCGTGAAGTTGAAGCGGATGCCGTAGCCGCGGCTGATCTCGGTGCGCGTCGCGGCCTTTTCGTCGCCGGTGAAGCGCCAGACGCTCGGCATGTTCGCGAACCAGACCTCGCCACGGCGGGCGAGCGCGCCCGAGGCGATGCCGTCGAGCACGGTGTTGAAGCCGTCGGCGTAGATCGCCGAGTGGTCCGCCACCCCGTCGTGGTCGCGGTCCTCGACCACGCGCAGGATCTCGCTCTCGACCCCCAGCTCCTTCACGCTCTCGGGGTCAAAGCGCCGGTTGATCATCGCGGTGAAGTCACCGAGGTTCCGGTTGGCCAGCTCGTCCTCGAGGATCCGCATGTAGTCGCGGATATCCAGCACGCTGCTGCGGTAGCGGTAGGTCTCGGCCACGAAGATGCGCCCGCGCTCGTCGAAGTTGAAGGCGACGGGATTGGCGAGCATCGGCTCCGCCGCCCAAAGGGAGATCCTGAAGCCGTCCGGGGCTTTCATGCGCTGGATCGCTTGGGCGGCCTCGGCCGAGGCCGGGGCAATCTCTGGCGCGGCCTGGCGCGTGCCCGGGTTCAGGATTTTGCCGACCACCGGAAGGGTCGAGGGATCGACATCGGAGACGACGGCGCCCGCCGCGTGGACCGCACCGACGAAGGAGAGAGACAGGGCCAAACCGAAGATGACGGGGTGTTTCATGCCCCGCCAGCCAAACGCCTTTGCCGGTCCAATCCAAGGCTCTTTCAGGTCAGCAACGCCCGCTTCCTGCTCGACGGTCGCCGGGTGCCCGCCACAGTACCGGCACCACCATGGTTGGTACTATCCCCTGGAAAAAACTCTGCCTGCCCCTCATCGCGCTCTCCGCCCTGCTCGGGTGCAGCGCCACCAGCTCGTCCTCCGTGGGATCGACCCGGGCCGCCTCGTCCCCGCCGGCCCCGCCGGCCCTACCGGTCGCTCCCCCCGAGCCCACCGGGCCCATCATGCTCGGCATCGATGTGCTCGAGTCGCAGGGCTTCGCGGCGCTGAAGGGCAAGCGCGTCGGCCTGCTCACGATGCCGGCCGGTGTGAACCGCCAGGGAGTGAGCACCGTCGAAGTGCTCCGGCGCGCTCCGGGGGTCCAGCTCGTCGCCCTCTTCGCGATCGAGCACGGCATCAACAACGAGTTTCCCGCCGGCCGGAATTTCACGGACTACAAGGACCCCAAGACCGGCCTGCCCGTGTTTTCCCTCTACGACGGGAAAACCGGCCGGCCGACCAAGGAACAGCTCAAGGGCGTTGAGGTGCTCGTCGTCGACCTGCAGGACATCGGGGTCCGCTCCTACACCCACGCCGTGCGCATGCGTTACGCCATCGAGGGCTGCTTCTCGAACGGCGTCGAAGTCATCGTCCTCGACCGGCCCAACCCGCTCGGCGGGCTCAAGGTCGACGGCCCCATCCTCGATGCCGACCTCAAGAGCGGCGTGGGCGGCTACCGCGTGCCGTACGTCCACGGCCTCACCATCGGCGAGCTCGCCCGCATGGCCGCCCAGGCGCCGGGAGTCCTCGACGTGCCGGAGGCCGTTCGCGCCAAGGGCAAGCTCACGGTGATCCCGATGCGCGGCTGGTCGCGCTCCATGCTCTGGCCGGAAACCGGGCTGCGCTTCGTGGCCACCTCGCCGCGTGTCCAGGATTTCGCCGCCGTCGTGGGCTACGCCATGGTCGGGCTCGGCTGCGAAGGCACCGGCTTCACCCACGGCATCGGCACCAACTACAATTTCCGAGGCATCGCCTTCAAGGGTCTGACCACCGACCAGCTGCTCCAGCAGCTCACCGCCCTGAAGGTGCCCGGGATCGGCTTCCGCCGGCTCTCCGTCACCGATGCCGCCGGCAAAACCACCACCGGCGTGTACGTCGATGTCAATGACTGGCAGGCATGGAACCCCACCCAGTTCAGCTTCGAGCTGATGCGTCTCGCTTGCCGGCTGACGCCACCCAACCCCGTGGCCAAAGCCCTGGCGGAAAAGGGCCACATCTTCAACAAGCTGGTCGGCTCGCACGAGTTCCTCAACGCCCTGCAGCGCGACGGCGCCAAGGTCGACGTCGAGGGCTTCACCCAGACCTGGCAGGCCCGCAACGCGATCTACCAGCAGCAGTCCAAGCGTTACTGGCTCTACAACTGAGCCGGCGGTGCACCACCTTTCCACTCGCGGGATTCCCCCTTTCCCGCACCCTGACCGCCACCCCCGAAAAACATGCAAACAGCCCATCCGTCTGTCCCCGACCCGCTGCTCCGCACGTTCGCGGCCGCCGCGCTTGCCTCCCTCCTCGCCAGCACCGCCCTCGCGCAGGCTCCCGCCGCCGGCGCGGGCCGCGGCGCCGCGCAGGTTTGGCCCCGCACCGATGCCATGGCCGCGCTCCCCGCTGCTATCACTGGACTGCTGACGACCGCTCAGCAGGGTGCGGTCGACACCGCCGTTCAGGCCCTCGCCAATCTCTCCACCGCGGCGACGAACGCGCGCAACGCCCTCACGTCCGCCAGCCTCGCCGTACCAGCAAATGCGACTGACCTACAGGCCAAGGCCACGGCCGTCGGCGCCGCCGAGCAGGCGCTCGCGACGGGCCGGGCGGATCAGTTTTCGAAATTTCAGTCCGATGCCGGCAACGTCAAGGCCGCGGCCCTCGCCCGTCTGAACCCCGGAGCCGGCGGACGCGGGGGCGTCGGGGGCGGCCTGGGCGGCACCATATTGGCCGAGGACGACAAGAGCTTCCTCTCGATCTTTGACGGCAAAACTCTCACCGGCTGGGACGGCGACCCGAAGTTCTGGCGCGTCGAGGCCGGCACGATCGTCGGCGAAAGCACGCCCGAGAAGGTGGTCGATGTGAACACCTTCCTCATCTACCGCGCGAGCAACGTGAAGGACTTCGAGATCAAGGCCGAATTCCGGCTCAACGGCGGCAACAGCGGCATCCAGTATCGGAGCAAAAACATGACCGAGGTCGGCCCGTGGGTCGTCGGCGGCTATCAGGCCGACATGGACTACGCCAACATGTATCCCGGCCAGATGGGCGAGGAGCGGGGCCGGCGCAATATCATGGTGCGACGCGGCGAAATGATGCGGATCGACGACACCGGCACGTTCAAGCTCCTCGGCACGATCGGCACCCCGGCTCAGGTCGGCGATAGCTTCGTGCCGAACGGCTGGAACAGCTACCACCTCATCGCCAAAGGAAATATCCTCATCCACATCCTGAATGGCCGTGTTTCGACGGTGACCATCGACGAGCAGGACAGCGTCCGGGCCCGCGAGGGCATCCTCGCCCTCCAGATGCACACCGGCGCCCCCTTCAAGGTCGAGTACCGCAACATCCGCCTGCGGACGCTGCAGAACTGAGCCCGCCCCTCTTTCTGCACCAGGCGCCGCACCTCTGGGTCGGCGCCCTTTTTGTGGGTAGGGCGCGGATCCGCTCCGCGCCGGGATCGAAAGGTAGGGTTGCCCCGACGAGCCCTTCGACTCCGCTCAGGGCCTTGAGCCTGTCGAAACGGGCGACCGCGATGAT
>CAMDOO010000078.1 GCA_945903545.1 Opitutus sp. GAS368
TGCGGCACGAGGGCCGGCTCGGAGTCGGCGAAGGCGAGGAACTTGGTCACCGCCGCACCGGCGGAAACGCCTTCCTTCTGGAAGGTCCGGCCCATGGCCAGCACTTCCTCGGGGCCGGCGCGGTCGAGCACGCCGCTGAGGGCGTTCTGGATCTTGACGGATTCCGTCCAAGGAGCCGGCGCGAAATACGGCCCGACCGTGCTCGGGCGGGTTGCCCACCAGGTGCCGTTCCACGCCGTCTCGGTGCTCGAGAGGCGGGAGAGCGCGCCGACGAGGTCCTGGCGGCGCGCGACCGGCTGGTCGTCGCGCAGGCGCTGGATCAGGGCGTCGGTGACCTTGGGATCGTGGATGGACTTCAGCACATCCAGCGCGCCCTTGCGGACGGCCGGGGCGGACGCCGCATTGTCGATCACGGCGAGGGATTGATCGACCGCGCGGAGGCTGCGCAGGACCTGGATCGCGGTGTGGACCACGATCGGGTCGGAGTCGCCCATGAGCGGGGTGATCAGGGGCGCGGAGGCGGTCGAGCCAGCGCGAGCCAGCGTGATGAGGGCCTCCTTGCGGGTGCGGGGATCGGTCGACTTGAGCTGGGCGGTCACCACGTCGATCGGGATCGAGCGGGCCTGGGCAATATCGTCGCCGAGGGCACGGAGGGCCAGGGCGGCAATGGTGGGATCGGCCACGAGGCGGGCGATGGCGGGCGTCGAGGCGGCACCGCGCAGCTGCTTGTAGGTGAAGAGGGCCGCGGTGCGGTTGTTGATGTGCTTCGTCTTATCCGAGGCGAGCGCGAGCAACTGGGCGTCGATGCCCTGCCCGAGCTGGGCGCTGCGGCGCAGGATCGCGCGCTGGGCCTCCATGCGGCGGACGTGGCTCGGGCCGGCCAGAACCTGGACGAGCTCGGCCGCCGAGATCGTGTTGAAGTTCGGCAGCGGGGCCGGGGTGAAGTTCTTGAGGGCGATGCGATAGACCGCGCTTTCGTTGTCGCGGCCGGACACCGGGATGCCCCGGGCCCACTTGACCACGTAGATGACACTGTTGCCGTCGACATCCGCATCCATGATCGTTGGCGCTTCAATGAAGGGCTCGTTGCCCGACGGGGAAACTTCCTGGCCGGGGATGAGGAGCGGTACGCCGTTGACGGAATTCGCGTTCACCGCGTAGCCGGGGAGCGTGAAGGTCGCGCCCTTCGGCTGCACATGATGGGCAAAGACGGCGCGCTGGCCGTAGTCGCCGGTCATCGGGAGGTCGTTCCATTTCGCCGGGATGCCTGGCTCGTCGAGCCACATGCCGCCGACACCGGAACCGCCGCCGAAGTCAGCCATCGGGGTGACGACCTCGTCCGGGAAATTCGTGAACAGCGACGGATAACCGTGGTCGGTCATGCCGCTGAAGTGATGGAAGCGGACGTTCCAGCCGCCGCCGTCGTTGGTGTTATCGCGGCCGAAGACCTCGAGGGTCGGGCCGACGGCGAGGCCGTAGACATTGCGGGAATTGTGCGCCCAGAGGTCGAGGCCGCTGCCGTCGGTGCGGACGCGGACCACACCGCCGCCGCGCAGCGTTAGCTTGCGGCCGTCGGTGCCGGTCGCATCGCGGATACCCTGGTCGCCGAGGCCGATGTAGATCCAGCCGTCGATGCCGACCTCGAGCATGTTCTGGCCGTGGTCGACGCGGGCGTCGGCGATGGTGCGGCCGAAATTCTTCACCAGCACCTTCGACTCGTCGGCCACGCCGTCGCCATTGCGATCGTAGTAGGCCGTGAGATTCGGCGGAGCCAGGACGATGAGGTGGTCATGGTTCCAGAGCAGGCCGCGCGGGCTGTCGATGTCGGGGACAAACGCCGTGTACTGGTCGGCCACGCCGTCGCCGTTGGTGTCCTTGAGGCGGACGACCCGGCCCTCATGTTCCCAGGCGTTCGAGGCGCCGTTGCCATCGAGGGCGACAAACACCGCGCCGTCTGGCGAGGCGGCCACGCCGGTCGCGAAGTTCACGATCGGGGGCAGGCCGAAGACGGTCCCGACAAATTCGTCCGGCACCGAGAGGGCATTCTGGGCCTGCGCCAGGAGCGCGGGCGTGAGCAGCGGCGTCTTGGGGAAGTCCGCCACCGGAAGTTGGCCGGAGGTGCCGTCGGACTGGATCGGCTGGATGCCGGTGTTGGCACCGGCGTTGCCGACAAAATTACCGAGCGGCCCGTTGAGGACCGGGGTGGCGTTGCCGTTGACCATGATGACCTCTTTTTCGGTCACCGAGATCTGGGCGAAGGCGGGGACGGTGGAGGCAAAGGCAGCGGCGGCTGCGAGGGTACGAAGCAGGATAGTACGCATGGAGATATGGGCGGTATTCTGAGGATAAACCACCGAAGTTTCAAATTTCGGACTCCGGTGGGGGGCTTTGGGGGAGTGGATCAACGGCGGAATCGACGGTACTGACAAGTCCTATGATTTCCTACCAAGTAAGCGGAGGAATCGACCAAACGACCGGAGTTGGCAGGAGGAGAAGCGTCTGCCACGCCCCGCGGGTTCAGCAACCTGCTCCTTTGGCGCGGCACGAGTGGGAGAAGTGCACCGATCACTTGCGGAAGTCATCCAGTACGGAAAGCAGGCGGGGCAGATCCTGTGCCGGGACGGCACCAATTTTATCGAGGATGGGCCGGTAGGCGGCGATGGCCCGCCCCCCGATGATCAAACCGGTGCCCGCGGGCAGCAACTCGCGCAACCGCACCAACTCGCCCTCCATCCGCGAATCGTTTTCCGGATAGACCAGGCTCAGGGCCACAGCCTTGGCGCGACTTTGCAACACGGCACCCGCAATCTCCGCCGCCGGAAGGCTCGCGCCCAAGTAGATCACCCGCCAGCCGAGATTGGCGGCCGACGCCGCCACCAGCATCGCACCCAGTTCATGCAATTGGCCGGAGGGAGTGGCTACGACCAGCACGGGCTCGTTCCCACTGGCGGCGAATATCTGTGCGGCGGTGGCGAGATAGGTGCGCAGCACGACCGTGGCAAAATGTTCTTGGGCCGCGGTGATCGTGCCGTCGCGCCATAGGCTTCCCAGGGCCTGAGCCAGCGGTGCAGCCACGCGTTGCAGCATTCCCTGCGTCCCGAGGGTCACATCGGCACGCCGCAGGACCTGCTCCAGCACTCGGGTGTCGAGCGCTCGCACCGCCTCGAGCGCTGCCTCAAAGAAGGCCGACGCCTCATCGGGAAGCGCCTCTTTCTGACGGGCCGGTGCCCCTGCCCCCGAAGCGGCCAAGGCCATTCGCCGCAGCGTGTCCGTCGGCAGCTTTGCCACCACGCCGATGCTTTGCCCTGCCTTGGTCGCATCCCGCAGCAATTCCAAGCGCTCGACCTGTTCGTCGGAATAAAGCCGGCGGTTGGTGGCCGTCCGCTCGGGCTGCACCGCCTGATAACGTTTCTCCCAAATGCGGATGACGTGGGCCGTGAGCCCGGTACGGCGCACCACCGCGTTGATCGCATAGTGGGATTGACTCATGAAATTAAACAATATCTAGACGCAATGACTCAAAAGCATCAAGGATAAATGTGAATTTAGTTTCGTTAGTATCTGATAAAGATAATTCAACAGAACAGATAGCGCCTGAACTATGTTTGATCGAGAAATACTAGACAAACAATTGACAATAGACAAAAGATAGACACAGTTTGCGGCATAAGAGCGAAGGGGTCCCTACAACTCACAAGCTCCGAGTCAGATGCTTCCACAAAAACAACCTCAGTAACATGAAATCCTCACTGATTGCCAAAGTCACCGTACTCATTGCCAGCCTCGGCCTGATGTCATCCCTCCCGGCCGCCAGCAGCTCCGCTCAGCCTCAGGACATCGTCGGCGTTGCCGCCGGCGCCGGCTCCTTCAACACCCTCGTTGCGGCCGTGAAGGCGGCCGGGCTGGTTGAAACCCTGCAGGGCGCGGGACCGTTCACGGTCTTCGCTCCCACCGACGAAGCGTTCGCCAAGCTCCCCAAGGGCACCGTCGAGTCACTGCTCCTCCCGGAAAACAAGCAGAAGTTGATCGCCATCCTCACCTATCACGTCCTGCCCGCGAAAGTCATGGCCTCCGAGGTCAAGACCATGCAGGCCAAGACCGTCAATGGGGCGCAACTCGCCATCACGGTCGGCAATGGCGGGGTGCAGGTGAACAATGCCAAGGTCGTGGCGACCGACGTCGCGGCCAGCAACGGCGTGATTCACGTCATCGACACCGTCCTCCTCCCGCAGTAATCCAGCCGGTCGCGCCTCTAGAGGCCCCCCAAGTCGGAGCGAAGGCTCCGGCTTTTTTTGCGCCCTCACTCCTTGTGCCGCCGGCGCCGGGCCTGGCCGCGACAAACTACCGACTTTACGCTCCTCCCCTTCCGCGGCTCCTCTCGGCCCGGACTACCCGAAAAAACCATGCCGACCCTTCCCCTGCGCTGCTTTCTTTTTATTCTCCTGATCACACCCGCCATGGCTGCTGAACAGGCATTCCCCCCCACCGCGCCCGGAGTCACCGAAGTGAAGACCCTGCCGGCGGGGGTGCTCCTGAAGTCGACGGGCCGGGGCAATTACTTTGAACAGTCCGACGGGCTTTTCCTGCCGCTTTTCCGCTACATTTCCCGACACGACATTTCGATGACTACTCCGGTGGAAGCCAGGATCGAGGAAGCCGCGATGTACTTTTGGGTGGCGGAGAGCCAGCACGCCAAGGTCGCAGGCAGCGAGGGCGCGGTGGAGGTGCAGCGCATCCCGGTGCGAAGGGTTGCCAGCCTGGGGGTCAAGGGCGGCTACTCGCGCGACAACTTCGAGAAAAACCGCGAGCGGTTGATGGCATGGATTGCCGAGCAAAAGGACATCGAGGCCGCCGGCCAGGCCTATGGCGTGTTCTGGAGCGGTCCGTTCACGCCGTGGTTCGCCAAGCGTTCCGAGGTGCACGTGCCGGTTCGCCCCAAGTCCGCGGCCGGCCCGGAGAAGGGTCCGGAGCAAGGCGCCAGTCCCTGAGGCTGGACCGGCTCTGCTGGCCTGCCGCCGTCGATCCCGCTTCAGATTGGCGCTCCGTTCGCCACCTTCCGTCCCGCCGGCCAAGCCAAAGTCCGATCCGCGGCTAGGCCCCGACCGGCGCCACCCGGGCGCCGGAGACGGCCTCGGCGAGGTTCTGCGCCGGGGCCTCGACCTCGCCGCGCTCGTGGTTGAAGTGCATCGAGACGGTCTTCGAGACGCCGCGCTCCTCCATCGTCACGCCATAGATCGCGCGGGCCGCCGCCACCGTGCGCTTGTTGTGGGTGATGATGATGAACTGCGACTCGCTCACGAATTTTTTCAGCAGGTCGGTGAACCGGCCGATGTTTGACTCGTCGAGCGGCGCATCCAACTCGTCGAGCAGGCAGAAGGGCGACGGCTTCACCATGTAGAGCGCGAAGAGCAGCGCCACGGCGGTGAGGGTCTTCTGGCCGCCGGAGAGGAGCGAGATGCTCTTGAGCTTGGTGCCGGGCGGCTGGGCGACAATTTCGATGCCGCTCTCCAGGATGTCCTCGGCCTGGATCAGCTCGAGCGCGGCGCGGCCGCCGCCGAAGAGCGTCTGGAACGTGTAGACGAAGTTCTTCTTGATCTGCTCGAAGGTCACCTCGAACTGCTTGAGCGAGGTCTGGTTGATCTCGTCGATCACCTTGAGCAGCTCGGTCTTGGCGGCCGCGAGGTCGTTGCACTGGCCGGTGAGGAAGTCGTGGCGCTGCTTCAGGTCGGCATACTCCTCGATCGCGACCAGGTTGACCGCGCCCATGGTGTTCATCCGCTGGCGCAGGGCGTCGGACTCGGCCTTCACCGCGGTCCAGTCGGTCTGCTCGAGCGCGGCCAAGTCCTCGGCCGTGGGCTCACCGCGGGCGGCCTTCGCCTTGCGTTTCCGTTTCGGTGCCTCGCCCGGACTCTGTCCGGCTTCGGCCTGCGCCGAGCCTACGGCCGACTCGCCGGCTTCCGGCTCGTCCTCCTCGTCGAGATCCAACGGCTTCAATCCCTCGGGCTCGTCATCCGAGCGCCAGAGGAGGTGCTTCCAGTCCAGCGTGCTGACCTCGGTCTGGAACTCACGAACGGTTTCCTCAGCGAGGAAGGACGTGCGCTGGCGCGTCTCGGCGAGACGGATATCCTGCGCCGCGAGTTCCTGCTGGGCGGAGTCGGACTCGGCGCGGACACCGGCCTGCTCGGCCTCGAGGACGGCGATCTCCTCCTCCAAGGCGCCAAAATCACGGCGGGCCTGCGCCACCTGTTCCTGCGCGACCTCGAGCGTGACAGCGAGCTCGCCGGCGCGCGAACGCTGGGCGGCGGCCTCCTGCTCGAGTCCGGCCACCTGCTCGGTCCAGGCCTCGATCTCCTGCTGCCGCTGCACGAGGAGGTCGCCGAGCTGGTGCCGGCGGCGCTCCATCTCGCCGAGGCCGCGGTCGAGGACCTCGACCTTCTGCCGGCGCTCGGCCAGCTCGAGGCGGGCCTGGGCGAGCGAGTCGCGCTTCACCTCGCGGTCGGTGC
Source organism: Opitutus sp. GAS368 (assembly GCA_945903545.1). Lineage (GTDB taxonomy): Bacteria > Verrucomicrobiota > Verrucomicrobiia > Opitutales > Opitutaceae > CAIYFD01. The sequence goes on from CAMDOO010000078.1 coordinate 6,504, forward strand.
GGATCTCGTTGAGGCGGACCTCCAGCCGGTGAATGACCTCGCGCTGCGCGGCGACGGATACCTCGGACTCGACGAGCGTGGCGCTGGCCTTTTCCCAGCGGGCCTGGGCCTCGTTGCGGGCAGCCAGCAAGGCAGCCAGCTCGGCCTCCATGCGACGCACGCGCCCGAGGATATCCTCCAGGGAACGCTGCGCGTTGCGCTGCTCGGCCTGCATGGCGGCGGCGGTTTGCGTGGCCGCGAGAAACTCGGCGCGGCGCTGTTCGAGCAGCTGCTCGGCGGCGGCGAGTCGGCCGTTCAATTCATCGATCGCGGCGCGCTGCTCGTCGTGCGACTTCTGCTCGATGACGAGCGCCACGCCGGTCTCGCGCAGGTCGATCTCGCGCTGCACGATGCTCTGCGCCGCCTTGCGCGGGTTCTGATAACCGCCCGAGACGAGGCCGCGGCGGTCCACGATCTCGCCCTTCCGGGTCGCGACGGCGAGGAAGCCGAAGGCGGGATTCGCCTGCCAGAAGGCCAGGAAGGCGGGCAGGTCCTCGGCCACATAGCACTCCGCGAGGATGCTGCGCGCGGGATGACCCGAGCTGATTTCACCCAAGGCCGAGAGGGCTGGCGCGAGCCCGGCGGGCAACTCGCCCGCGGCGGACGCTCCGGCCCCGACGCCCGCGACCTGCAGCACGGCGGAGCCGATCTGCTCGGTCTCCAGTTGCGCAAGGATGCGGCCGGCGGTCGCGATGTCGCTGACATGGATCGCCTCGGCGGCGGAGCCGAGCAGGGCCTCGACGGCCCGGCCGAATTCCGGCTTCACCTCAAGCCCGTGGGTGATGGGCGAGACCTTGCTGCCGGCGAGCGCGCCCTCGAGGCGTCCCTGCAGCACGGCCTTGGCGCCCTCGCCGAAGCCTTCCCACTTTTCCTGCAATTGCTGGAGCAGCTTGAACCGCGCGGTGCGCTGGGCGAGCTGCCGGTCGGTTTCCTGCAGCTTGCGCTGCGCCTCGCGGAACTCGCGGGTCAGGTCGCCAATGGTCTGCTGGGCGGCAGCCGACTCGTGCTGGGCCACCGTCTTGGCCTCGTCGGCCGCGGTCGCGCGCTCGGTGGCGGCCGTGACGGCCAGGGTCTCGTTCTCCTGCTGGGTGCGAACCTGCACGAGGTCGGCCGCGAGCAGGTCGTGGCGGTGCACGCTCGTCTTTTGCTCCACCTCGTAGCCGGAGCAGTCGGTCCGCAGGCGCGCGACCGTGCTTTCAAACTGGAGGAGCTGGAAGCGGGCCTGGTTGAGCTCCTGCTCGAGCTTGCTCAGTTCGCCCTCGGCGAGCGCGAGCTCGCGATTGCGTTGCTGGAAGACCGCGTCGGAACTGCCGAGGAGACCGAGCTGAAGCTGCTTGTCCTGCGCGCCGGTGTCGGCCTGGGCCGAGACCTCGCGGAGCTGCATCTCGAGTTCGCCGAGGTCGTCGCGCGAGGAACCGATGCGCTCCTCGAGCCCGTTGCGCTTGATGCCCGCGAGGTTGCCGGCGTTCTCCGCCGCCTCGCGCTGGGAACGAAGGTCGAACACGCCCTGCTGGGCGTCCTGCACGCGCTGCCCCAGCTCGGTGCGGCGGGCCTTGCGGTTGTCGAGCACGGCCTGCCGGCTCTCGAGCCCGGACCGCCGGGCCTCGGCGCGCGAGCGCAGGCCGGCGACGGTCGCCTCGAGCCCGGCGAGCGTGGCGCTGAGCTGGGCGTGGTTGTAGCCGGCCCAGGCGAGGCTGAGGTGACGCTGGCGGTGGCTGAGGCGCCGGTAGCGCATGGCCTTGGCCGCCTGCCGGCGGAGGCTGCCGATCTGCCGGCCGACCTCGCCGATCACGTCGGCGACGCGGGCCAGGTTCTGCTCGGTCAGCGCGAGCTTGTTCATCGCCTCGCGGCGCTGGCTCTTGTACTTGGTAATGCCGGCCGCCTCTTCAAACACCGCGCGGCGCTCCTCCGGCTTCGAGGACAGGATCTGGTCGATCTGGCCCTGCGCCATGATCGAGTAGCTCGTCCGGCCGATGCCGGTGTCCATGAAAAGCTTGTGGATGTCCTTCAACCGGCACGGCTGGCCGTTGAAGAAATACTCGCTCTGGCCGTCGCGATGGACGCGCCGCATGATCTCAATCTCGTGGAAGTCGCTCCCGAGCTGCTTCTCGCACTCGGTCAGGAGGAGCGCCACCTCGCAGAGTTGCGCCGGCTTGCGGGTATCCGCGCCCTCGAAGATCACGTCCTGCATCTTGCCGCCGCGGAGAGCCTTCGCGCTCTGCTCGCCCAGCACCCAGCGGATGGCGTCGGCGATGTTGGACTTGCCGCAGCCATTCGGCCCTACGACCGCGGTCACGCCGGGTTCGAAATTGAGTTGGGTTGCGTCTGCGAATGACTTGAAGCCATGCAGTTTGAGCGCCTTCAGATACATGAAAGCGTGACGCTGAGAGTCGCATTTTCCGGCCGCAAACCGAAAACCTTGCGATTTGCTCACGGGTTATTCCCAAGCTGTGCACACTGGGCCTTCCCCGAAGGCCGGGATTGCCGGCCGGCGGGGAATAGTCCCGCGGGAGACCGCTCCCATCCCGGGTTGGTTGAGCCGGGCCGCGACCGACCTTGCCAAAGGCCCGCTTCCCACCTCTTTCGCCTCAGTCATCCACCCAAAACCATGTCGCATTTAACGAAAATCGCCCTTCTGACCACCAGCGTGCTGCTCGGCGCCCTCTCCCTCGGTGCCCAACCGGCCACCGGTCGGGTCAGCCCGCACGAGACCGTGAGCGCGGCGATCGGCGGCTTCAGCGGCCCGCGGGTGACGATCATCTACGGCCGTCCCTACTCCAAGAATCCCCGCCCGCCGGGCGAGATCCGCCGGATCTTCGGCAACCTCGTGCCCTGGAACCAGGCGGACCGGATGGGTGCCGACGAGGCGACAACCCTGATCACGCAGAAACCGCTGCTCTTCGGCACCACCACGATTCCGGCCGGCACCTACACGCTCTATTGGGTCCTGAGCGAGACGGGTGACTCCAAGCTGGCGTTCAGCCGCAATGTCGGGAAATGGGGCATCCCCGTCGACGAGACGGCGGACGTGGCCCGCGTCAATTTCAGGAAGAGCGAGCTGCCCGCGCCGCTCGATCAGCTCACGCTCGCCGTCGAGAACACCCCGACGGGCGGCGTGATCAAGGTCAGCTGGGAGAAATTCCAGTATGCGGCCGAGTTCACGGTGAAGGAATAGGGCTCAGCCGCGGAGCGGCTGAAATGAAAGTGACAGGGGGAAGTGAGTGAGAGGAGAAAGTGCAACTACCGGAGCGGAAAGGTCCTGAACAGGCCGACACTTTCACTCTCCAGTCACTTCCCCTTTTCACTTTCACTTCCTTCCCCCTCCGGACTTGCGCCCCGGGCGGGCGGCCGCAGCGTCCTGCGGCCATGGAAACACCGCGCCTGCTGCTCTGGGACATCGACGGCACCCTGCTGACCTCGAGCGGCGCAGGCATGTGCGCGCTGGAGGCCGCCCTGACCAAGGTGTTCGGGCTGACGGGTTCGCTGGCCGACATCGAGTACGCCGGACGCACCGACCGCTGGATCCTGCGCCAGGTGTTCGCCAAGTTCAACCTGCCGGCCTCGGAGGAGAACTTCGCCCGCTACTTCGACGCTTACGTGAAGGAGCTGCCCGGCCAGCTCGCCCGCGGCGGGTCGCGCGTGCTGCCGGGTGTCCTGACCCTGATCGAGGAGGCCGCCCGCCGGCCGGGCATCGCCCAAGGTCTGCTCACGGGCAATCTCCGCCGCGGCGCCGAGGCCAAGCTGGGCCGCTTCGATCTCTGGCGGCACTTTCCCTTCGGGGCCTTTGCGGATGACAGCGAGGATCGGTGCCAGCTCGGCCCACACGCGCTTGCGCGGGCGTCGGTCCACCACGGCGGCGCCGGCTTTGCGCCCGAGCGGGTCTGGGTGATCGGCGACACGCCGCACGACATCAGCTGCGGCCGCGCCATCGGGGCCAACACCCTCGCGGTGGCCACGGGGAATTATTCCGTGGATGACCTGAGGGCCCTTCAGCCCACCGCCGTCCTCGCGGACCTGTCCGACCCAAGCGCCTTCTGGCGCATCGTGTGCGCCTGATCGCCCTCAGAACGAGAAGTAGAACGGGTTCGGCAGCTTGAATGTCCGCTCGGCAAAACCACCGTCGAGGTCGCTCTGTTGGTCGCCGATATTGGCGATGATGGTGTAACCCATGGCCGCGATGTCGCGGCGGGCGCCCGACTTGAACGGCACCGCGGACTTGTTCGGGTCGGGGTTCGGCCGGAAATACAGGCCGGCGTAGTCGGTGTAGCCGAGCGCCTTGAGGTTATCCTTGGTCTGGGTCTCGAGGTTGGTCGCGCGGCCGGTGACAAAAAAGATCGTCACTCCCAGCCGCTGGCTCTCGCGGTACAGCTCACGCATCGGCCCGATCACCGGGCCGGGGTGTTTGGCGAACCACTCGACGAAGAGAAAATCCTTCTTCCCGAAATCGTGCTCCAGCAGGCGCTCCCACGTCGAGATCGCGGTGTCGTCAATATCCAGCACGACCGCGAGCTTGGGTGCGCCGGATTTCGCCCGCTCCCGGATGTGGGCCATCGCCTCGTGCACCACCCGCTGGAGATCGGCCGCATAGGGCCCGGTGTCATGGTAACGGATCAGGGCCTGCTTCTGGTCGTAGAGGTTCGGCGGCTCGGCCACCGTCGTGCAGCCGGTGAAAACACCGAGGGCAACCAGCCACAGGACCGCGCCGATCTTCCGGGGTAGGCGATGCATGGGCCAACCCTAGCCCGGATATTTCACCCCCATCAAAAGAATTTCCACAGAAATATCCGTCCGCCCCCTGGGGCGGAGCGACCAAGTCGCGGCGAGCCCCGACAAAGTCGGCCCGACCGGGCGAACATTGCACGCTCCTGAGCGTGAAATATTCGGGCTGGGTAATGTCCCGGACTGGGAACGAGGACAAATCCTCGGCGGCACGGAGGAGATGTCATCTGCGCCGCGCTGGGGCTGATCCGGCGGACATGACATGTCCGCCCTTCTCATGCAGCCCTCTTTTATCCTGTCCGAGGCCGCTTCCTCGCGTTGGGGAGTATCCGGCAATTTGATGAAATCCCGGTCAAGCTCAACGAAGTGGGAAACCGTGTCTTGCGTTGATGCCGGTGAATCCATGCTCCGTAAGTTCCACCACTGCCAAGGAATGGCGCAACCTCCGTTTGCCAGCCTTCGCGCGAACGCCCAGCATAGGATTAAAACAGCGGCAGATTGTCCGGGGCCAATGGTGGCCGTTGTTCGCTCACGTGCAGCCCGGCTGACTTCGGGCGGTGTAATGCCTTATAAGTATTCATGGCGGGCCAAGGTAGATGGCCGAACGCTTGAGGACCGCGACTTGCGGCTGGGTGTCGTCCTCTACTGCATCCGGCCCGATAGCTCGCAGGTCAGTCGGCCAAATCGAGAGTTACAACTGATCATGCCTCGCAGCGTAAGCCGTCACGGACAGCGTGATGGCGATCACCATTTGGGATTCAAACTGATCGTAGTGGGGTCCCGGTCTGTGGTGCGTGGGATTTGCAGCGAACTTAATCGCCCCGAGACTGCCATTGAGCCAATCGTACGTCGCCTTACCGAGTTTTGTTTCCCAACTTTTTTTAAGCGTGGGAACGCGTCGGGTGAGGCCATCCGGGCCCGTAACCTCCGGATAGTCGAAGAAACGTTCGAGCGCGATGCGACACTTTGAGACGGATTCGTCGTAGAGCCCCTGCCGGTGGTGTTCTTGCGCTTGGCGGAGTGAATCAAACGCATCTTTGAAACTCTCCACTGCTGCGAGCGGAACGGCCGGCAATTCGATCAAGCGCCGCGTTTTTCAATCAATGACCTCAAAGGCCGGTTAATTACGCTACAAGAGAGGTGGCGGATGGGTTGTGGTTTCGAGTTTTCTGACGAGAGGATTGTTGCTGATTGGCGAGTCGGCGGTGGAGGCGTTGAGCTCTTTGCTGGCT
>CAMDOO010000079.1 GCA_945903545.1 Opitutus sp. GAS368
CGAATTGTAGAGATTGATCCCCAGGAGGACCGCATCGTCGTCAAGATCGTCCAGCGAGCAGCCGAGCAGGTAGGAATTCAACGGAATGACTTCGTTGATGTGCTCCAGGTCCACTCCCTGCATCATCGGGAAGACGGATTTGCCCCCCAGGCGCAACAGGACCGGGCCGGCCGCAAATCGGGCGCTGGCCACCACCCCCGGGACCTTGGCCACGGCGGTGGCGATGTCCGCGGAGTCCGCGACCAACCCGTCGGCCCGGATCTGCACGTCGCCCTGCGTCTCCACGATCTTCTTCCGGATCTCGTGGCCGAAGCCCGCCATGACGCTCGTGGAGACGATCAGCAGCGCCACCCCGAGCGCGACCCCGAGGATCGAGATCGCCGTGAAGAACGGAAACCGCCGCCCCGTGGGGAACAGCTGCTTCAGGGCGAGGTAGAGGTACCAGGGCACGGATGATTTTCGATTTACGATTCTCGATTTACGATTGCTGGCAAACGTCAGCAGGCCGGGACGGTGTCCGCAATGCGCTTTCCGTGACCGTACTGTTGGCCGGAAAAAGGTAGGGTCGGCTGTCCCAGCCGACCTTGATCGAGCCTAGGGCGTGTGTGGACACACGCCCCTACCCTCAAGCCTTCGGCACCTCTGCCGCCGTCGCCGCGGCCGGCCGCAGCTGCGGGAACAGGATCACGTCACGGATGCTCTCGGCGCCCGTGAGCAGGATGCACAGGCGGTCGATGCCGACGCCCATGCCGCCAGCGGGGGGCATGCCGTGCTCCAGCGCGAGCAGGAAGTCCTCGTCGATATTCTGCTTCTCCTCGCCGGCCTGCGCCTCGAACATCTGTCGCTGCACATCGGGATCGTTCTGCTCCGAGTAGGCCGGCGCGATTTCCATGCCGCCGATGACGAGCTCGAAGACGTCGATCGTCGTCGGGTCCTGCTGGTTGATCTTGGCCAGCGGGCAGAGCTCCTTGGGCAGGTTGAGCACAAAGGTCGGCTGGATCAGGTTCGGCTCGATCTTCTTCGAGAAGATCTCGTTGGTGATCTCGAAGTCCTCCCACTTGGCGTCGACGTAAAGTCCGAGCTTGGTCGCGCCGGCCGCATGCTCCTCCTTGGAGCGGCTGAACCAGTCGGCATCGCCGGTCGCCTCGCGGATCAGGTCCTTGTAGGCCACCTCGCGCCACGGGGCGCCGAAGTCGATCTCCTGACCGCTGGCGGCATGCTTGATCTTCGAGGTGCCGAGCACGTCGCGGCAGAGGTTCGTGAGCAGGTCGCGGATCAGGACCATCATCCCGCGGTGGTCGCTATAGGCCTGGTAGACCTCCAGCATGGTAAATTCCGGGTTGTGCTTCCGCGAGAGGCCCTCGTTGCGGAAATTGCGGCCGATCTCGAACACCCGGTCGTAGCCGGCGACGAGCAGACGCTTGAGGTAGAGCTCGAGCGAGATGCGGAGCACGAAGTCGGTGTTGAGCGCATTATGGTGCGTCTGGAACGGCCGCGCGGCCGCGCCGCCGGCCACGCTCTGCAGCACCGGGGTCTCAACCTCGAGGAAATGGCGCTCCTCGAGGAAACGCCGGATGTGCGAGACGATCTTCGGGCGGAGCATCAGGCGCTTCCGGGATTCTTCGTTCACGATCAGGTCGAGATAACGCTGACGGTAAACCTGCTCGGGATCACTCAGGCCGTGCCACTTCTCGGGCAACGGGCGCAGGGCCTTGGAAAGGAGCGTGAAGGAGTCGACCCGCACGGTGATCTCACCGGTCTTCGTCTTGAAGAGGGCTCCGGTCACCCCGATGATGTCGCCGAGGTCGAGGGTCTTCTTGAAGACGCCGTAGCGTTCCTCCCCAAGCACGTCCTTCTTCAGGTAGATCTGGATCTGGCCCTGCTGGTCCTGGATCTTCACGAACGAACTGCCGCCCTGCACGCGGAAGGTCACGAGCCGCCCCGCGACGGTCACCGTCTGCGCATAATCCTGGCCCTCGACCCACAGCGCCTTGGCCTCCGTCGAGAAATGGGTCGTCACCACGCTGGCGCGGAACGGGTCAAAGCCCCCGGCACGCATCTCGGCGAGCTTCTGCCGGCGGACGGCGTGCTGGTCGTGGCTGATATCAGGGGGAGTCTCGCTCATGGAACCGGCAACCGTGTTCGCCCCCCGCCCGCTGGGCAAACGGATTTTCGGGCCGCCCACCCCACCCGGGGCTTTGCCCGGCATGTCACGTATTCCGTTACATGTTGGGCAAAGCCCCCGGCACCTGATCGAACCGGAGTTTCACTTATTAGGTGAAACTCCGGCCAAACCACGGGGAGTGCCGCTCCGGGAGGGTATGCGGGAAGCATCCGGGAGATTGGACCGATCGGTCGGATCCGACGGATCAGTCCGATGCCGCAATGCGGGATTGTTTTCTCCGGCGCAGCCGCTTCGCTGTGCCCCTTCCTGATGGACACCACTCGCAAACCTTCCTGGCTCCGGGCCAAGCTGCCCGGCGGCCCCGGCTACCAGGCCGTGCGGCAGCTCGTGGACACCCACCAGCTGCACACGGTCTGCCAGAGTGCGCAGTGTCCCAACCTCGGCGAGTGCTGGTCGCGTGGCACCGCCACGGTGATGATTCTCGGCAACATCTGTACGCGGTCGTGTAACTTCTGCGCGATCGAAACCGGCCGCCCCACCGAGCTCGACCTCGGCGAACCGGCCCGCGTCGCCGAGGCCGTCGCGAAGATGGCCTTGAAGCACTGCGTCATCACCAGCGTCGCCCGCGACGAGCTGGCCGACGGTGGCGCCTCCGTCTGGGCCGCCACCATCCGCGCCGTGCGCCACCGCAACCCGGCCACCGCGATCGAGGTACTCGTGCCCGACTTCAAGGGACAACTGGAGCACGTCGACACCGTGCTCGACGCCAAGCCCGACATCTTCAACCACAACCTCGAGACGGTGGAGCGCCTCCAGCGCCCGGTGCGCGTGCAGGCCCGCTACGACCGTTCCCGCGAGGTGCTGCGCCACGCCAAGTCGCGCGGCTTCACCACCAAGACCGGCTTCATGCTCGGCCTCGGCGAGGAGCAGGCCGAGATCGAGCGCACGATCCGCGACATCGCCTCGGACCGCACCGACATCCTCACGATTGGCCAGTACCTCCAGCCTTCGCCCAAGCACCTGCCCATCTCGCGCTGGGTCACGCCGGAGGAATTCAAGCAGTGGAAAGAGTTCGGCCTCACCGCCGGCCTCGGCGTCGTCGAGAGCGGCCCGCTTGTGCGCTCCAGCTACCACGCCGACGAGCAGTCGCTGAAATACACGGGCGAGGAGCACCTCAACCGGACGAACGCGCTGGCTGGGGCGTAACTCACCGGCCTCCCCGCTGGTGGATCCCGGATCCCAATCTCAGATTTGAAATTTGAGATCTAAGATTATCGGTCGGGCTCACGCCCGTGGATGGGCCTTGTTGTAGATGTCCTTCAGGCGGGCGACGCTGACATGTGTGTAGACCTGCGTCGTCGCCAGGCTCGCGTGGCCGAGGAGCTCCTGCACGAGGCGCAGGTCGGCGCCGCCGTTCAGGAGGTGGGTCGCGTAGCTGTGCCGCAGCTTGTGCGGGGTGAGGTCAAGCGGCAGCCCGGCCAGCGCGAGGTAGCGCTTCAGCATGAGCTGAACGGCGCGGACCGTCATCCGGCCGCCCTTTTCCTTAGCCGGCAGGATCGCCGAACGCTCGGTGGCCTCGGGTCGGAACTCCGCCCGGAATTTCCGCAGGACCTCCAGCGCCACGCGGCCGATCGGACTCAGCCGTTCCTTGCGGCCCTTGCCGAGGACGCGCGCGGTTCCACTCTCCATCTCAATGTCGCCGTAATTCAGGGCCACCAGCTCGCTGACGCGCAGCCCGGCGCCGTAGAGCAACTCCATCGCCAGCCGGTCGCGCCACGCCGTGAAGGGATCCAGGCTCTCGCTCTGCAGCAGGCGTTGCGGGCCGGTCAGCAGCAGCCGCATCTGCTCCTCGGTCAGGAACTGCGGCAGGCGCTTCTCCAACTTCGGCAGCGGCACCCCGACCAGCGGATTCTTGGTCAGGCGCCCCTCGCGCCGCCAATAACGGAACAAGGCCCGGATGCCGGAGGCGTGGTTGTGCAGCGTGCGGCGGTCAAGGGCCGGCAGACCTTCCAACGGCCTCTGCCGCTCGATCACCCAGTCGCGCAGGTCCCGCGGCGTCAGCTCGGCCAGACCGTCGTCCCACAGCCCGCGCGCCTTCAGCCAGAGGTAGAAATCCGCGAACGCCTGCCGGTAATTTCGCAACGTGTAGGCGGAGTAGCGCCGCTCCCCCGCGAGGTACTGCTCGAACGGCGTCCACCACGCGGCAAGGACCTCCGGTGGCGGCAGGCGGGTTTCAGAGCGCGACATGACTTTCTACGGGGACGTTTTAACCACGGATTTCACGGATAACACGGATTCCGACCAGGAAAATCGAACCGGTTTGCACAGGAGATCACGAAGGACAGGGAGATCTGATTCCGGATATTCTCCTTGCTCTCCGCGCCTCCTGTAAAACTGCCGAAGGGTTGGGTCCCCATCCGTGTCATCCGTGCAATCCGTGGTCAAACCGGCTTGGGTTCCGACTTCACCCGCTGTTCCACCTGCGCCATCAGCCTGCTCGTGTGTTGGCGCAGCGCGCCTTCGGGATCGAGTCCCTTGGCCCGGCAAGCGGCGGCGATCTCGAACAGCATCCGGCCGAGCGACTCCTCGGTGAGATGTTTGCCCAGGGCCTCGACCTGCGCGGCGTCGACGAGGCCGGCCACCGGCAGTTGCTTCTTCTCCATCTGCTTCCAGATCGCCTCGGCGAACATCAGCGACGGCAGCCGCGGCGGCTGGTCCTTGAAGACGCCGGAAGGTGGCGCCTTGCCCTCCTTGGCCTTGATCTGGTCCCACTGGACGAGCACCTGCTCGGAAGTCTCCAGCTTGCCGTCGCCAAAGACATGGGGATGCCGCCGGATGAGCTTCTCGTTCACCTCCCGGGCCACGTCCTCGAGGTTGAACTTCCCCGCCTCCTCGGCGAGCTGGGCATGAAACACCACCTGGATCAGGACATCCCCCAGTTCCTCGCGCATGTGGGGCAGATCGAGGCGGTCGATCGTGTCGATCAGCTCGCTGACCTCGTCGATCAGGCAGCGCACCAGCGTGCCGTGCGTCTGCTCCTGGTCCCACGGGCAGCCGCCGGGGGCCCGCAGGCGGGCGATGGTTTGACGGAGATCCTCGATCGCACTCATGGCGATGAGAAGTGCCCGCGAAACACCCGGAATACACGAAAAATGTGGATCCCGCAGGATGATACCAAGGCAGGTCTGGGCCGATGACCCGGGCCAATGATGTCCGGAGTTTTTTGCCACAGAGGCACAGAGAGCACAGAGCCCAAGCCTCGTTGTTTTGGTTTGGGCACCGAATCCAAAGCATCCGACCTCAGTGAGCTCCGTGCCTCGGTGGCAAAAAACGGTTTGGGAACGATCGCGGCCGGCCCGGCGGGCCAGCCCTACCCTCTAGCCGTGATCAATAATCTGGTTTTCGTTTCTTTCGTGTGTTTCGTGGGACCCCATGCCCGACAAGCTCGACGAAATCATGGCGTGGAAGCGCCGCGAGATCGCGCCCGTGATCCGCCCGGTCACCGAGGCTGAATTGGCGCGCGTGCATGCCGCATTGCCGCCGGTGCCGTCCTTTGCCTCGGCCCTGCGTCCCGCCGACGGGCAGCTCGGGGTCATCGCTGAGATCAAGCGCCGCTCCCCCTCGGCCGGCGACATCGCCGCCGGGCTGGCGGCTCCGGACCAGGCCCGCCGCTACCGCGCCGCCGCCGCCTCGGCCCTCTCGGTGCTGACCGATGAGAAGTTCTTCGATGGCACGCTCGACGACCTGCGGGGCGTGACCGCCCTGTTCCGGACCGAGCCCCCGGCCCTGCCCTGCCTGCGCAAGGATTTCATGGTGCATCCCTTTCAGGTCCTGCAGGCCCGCGAAGCTGGCGCGAGCGCGATCCTGATCATTGTGCGGGTGCTCAACGACTCCGAGATCGCCGCCCTTTATTCCGCCGCCCAGGCCGCCGGGCTCGACGCCCTGTTCGAAATCCACACTGAGCCCGAGCTGGCGCGCGCCGTGCAGCACCGGGCCCGCATCATCGGCGTGAACAACCGCGACCTCGCCGTCTTCCGCACCGACCTTTCCCTCAGCGAGCGCCTGATCCCGCTGTTCCCCCGCGACGTGATCGCCGTGAGCGAGAGCGGCATCCACACGGGCGCGGACGCCCGCCGCGTCCGCCAGGCCGGCGCCCATGCTGTCCTGGTCGGCGAGGCCATGATGAAGGCGGCCGACCCAGCCGCACTGATCGCCGAGTTCCGGCGCCCCTGAACGCCCCCCGGACATGTTAGACCGCGGATCACGGATGGGTTGCCACAGAGACACAGAGGCCCAGCGCCAGGAGGTGTGGGTTCCGAACCCTCAAACCGAGCCTCGGGCTCTGGGCCTCTGTGTCTCTGTGGCCAAATCTTCCGGATCAGCATCCGTGTAAATCCGCGTCATCCGCGGTTCAAAATTCCGAGTTCGTCATGCCCCTCTCGCCCTCCGCCACCCGCGACCTGCTCGCGCAGATCAGCCACCACCCGAAGCGGGCGCTCGGCCAGAACTTCCTCGTCGACGGCAACATCGTCCACAAGTCGCTCGCCCTCGCGGAAATCAAGCCGGGCGACGCGGTCGTCGAGGTCGGCCCCGGCCTGGGCACGCTGACGACCGCCCTGCTGGAGGCCGGCGCCGAGGTCTGGGCGATCGAACGCGACCACGGTCTTTTCAACCACCTGGCCGCCACGCTCGGGCCGCGCTTTCCCGACCGCCTGCACCTGCTGGAGGGCGATGCCGTGGAGTTCCCCCTCGCCGGACTGCCGGCAGACCGTGCCGCGGACTTCAAGATCGTCGCCAACCTCCCCTATGCCATCTCCAGCGTGTGGATGGACGGCATCCTCGGCGGACCGCTGCCGGCCCGCATGGTGCTGATGCTGCAGCTGGAATCCGCCCAGCGCTTCACTGCGCCGAATGGCGGATCCTTCGGCGCGATCACGATCTTCCTGCAGTCGGCCTTCCAAGTCGCCCCCGGGCACAAGGTCGCCGCGGCCTGCTTTTTCCCCCGGCCCGAGGTCGAGTCCTACCTCCTCAACCTCGTGCGCCGGACCGAGCCGTACCGCTTTCCCGACGCCACCAAGTCCGTGATCCGCGGAATCTTCCAGCAGCGCCGGAAGCAGATCGCCCACCTCCTGCGCGACCGCCTGCCCGATGGCGGCGCGGCGTGGCTGCAGGAACTCGCGGCCGGCGGATTGTCCGGCCAGGCCCGGCCGGAGGCGATTCCCCTTGAGCTCTGGCGGAGATTTCCTGCCAACGCGTTACCGGCAAAAACTTGATGGCTCGCGCCGGCGGAGTACCTGTCCGTAGTCGCATGAGCCGCCGTCTCCCCGTCCTCCTCGCCCTGCTCCTGGCCGCCACCCGGCTCACGGGGGCCGAGGCCGCGCTCTCCGGCCGGATCGAGGACCGCACCTACGTTGCCCCCGGCGGCCTTTTCCGCGTGCCCATCCCGGTGCTGCCCGAGCTGGGCGGCTCGGTCGCCGACACGGCCAACGTCGTCACCTTTGCCGACGATTTCACGACGTACCTCAGCATCGCCTCGTTTCCGCTCGACACCGCCCAGATCCGCGAGGAGGCGTCGCGGGGGCGAAAGGATTACCTGACGAATTTCTTCACGAGCTTCGTCCTGCCAGATTTCCTGCAGCGTTTCCCCGGCACCAAGGTAGAGAATCCCCGGTTCCTGCCGACACAGAACGACGGCACCCTGCTGGTTTATCTCCTGCTCCCCGGCGGCTCGATGTTCCGGGAGCGCGCCCGGTTCAGCCTCGAGCCGGCCACCAACACGGTCGCGAAGCGGGGCAACCTGCTCTTCCTCCGGGGTGACCGGGTTTATGTCCTGAGCACGGAGCTGGCCGAGCGGGTGCTCGAGCGCACCACTTATGCCAAGACCCCGGCCGAGGAGGACGAGGTCCTCCGCCAGCGGCTCCTGAACCTGCTGGCGAAAATCGAATTCCGCCAGCCGCCGGCCGCGAGGTAGGCAGCGCGGACATGTCATGTCCGCCGGATTGGCCCAAGCGCGGCGGAGATGACATCTCCGCCCGACCACGGATTCAGCCCAAGATCTGAAACCCGCGGTCAGCTCACCTCGCCGGCGCCGGCACCAGCGACCCCGGCCGCGCGGTGCTGGTGCTGCTCCCGGTAGACGCGCGGCGTCGTGCTCATAAAGCGGCGGAACTCCTTGGTGAAATGGCTCTGGTCGGTGAACCCGAACTGGGCGGCGATTTCGGCCAGGGTCTTGTGGGTGAAGACCAGGGCCCGGCTGCTCATGCGCACGCGCAGCTGCCGCACGTAGAGGTGGGGCGTCGTGTTGTAGGTGGCCTGGAACAGCCGCTCAAACACCCGGATCGAAAGGCCGCAGGCGCGGGCCAGGTCGTGGTTGGAGAGCGCCTCATCGAGGTGCTCGCTCGCGTAGATGATCGCACCGCTCACGGGGGAGTCGTTGGGGGCCTCGGCTTTCCGGTCGGGTAGCGGGCGGGAAAAGCCAACCGTCCCGACAATCCGGCCCCGCTCGTCGTGCAACGGGATCTTCGTCGTGCTGTGCCAGTGGGCCGCATGGTCGAAACGGCCGAGCAATTCGACCCGGTTGATCACGCGCTCGCCGGCATGCACCCGCTCGTCATCCAGCCGGTACTGGCTCGCGAGCACCTCGCTGTGCAGGTCGTAGTCGGTCATCCCGATGTGGTCCCCGCGCTCCTTACTCAGGCCGAAGGTTAGCAGCCACGAGATGTTGCCCCAAAGAAACCGGCCCTGCCGGTCCTTGACCCAGACGTGCATGTCCTCCGCATAGTCGAACAACTCGATCAATTCGGGGAGTCTCGTGCCGATCGGCACGAGACCGGTGCTTTTCACACGCGCGGACTTCTTGACGGTGGGGACAGACATGGCGGAAAGAAAGACGGGCTCCGGCGGAAAAGCCGGGAGACAATAGGAGGAGACAGAAGGTTAAACTGGCCGGGGAAACTAACCTGACGGGGAGCCGGAAAAGTCCCGCAGCCGCCCTACTCTGTCAACTCCACGACAACCTGAATCTCGACCGTCGTGCCCCGCGGCAGGCCGTTGACGGCCACCGCGGCCCGGGCGTGACGGCCGGCCTCACCGAAGATCTTCACGAACAGGTCGCTGGCGCCGTTGATCACGGCCGGACTCTCGGTGAAGCCGTCCACGGCGTTCACGAACCCGTTGACCATCACGATCTGCTTCACGCGGGCCAGCGAGCCAACGGCGGCCCGGATGTTGGCGAGGGTATTGAGGGCGCAGACCTCGGCGGCGGCGCGGCCGGTCTCGACGGTCTGCTCCTTGCCGACTTGGCCGGTGTGGGTCATCTGCCCGTTGAGCAGGCAGATGGTCCCGGCGCAGTACAGCAGGTTGCCCGTGCGCACGGTCGGCACATAGCTGCCGGCGGCGGCGGGGGGAATGGGCAGCTTCAGGCCGAGCTCGGCGAGACGGGTTTCAGGGGTCATGGGAAAGTCGGCGGTCTCGGTTTTGGAGCTGCAGCCGGGGCCGACGGCCCCGGATGCCGGCCTCAACGAGGCCGGCGACCCAAATCTGATCCATGCAGAAAATCAGCCCGAGGAGGGATAGCTCCCGAGCCACTTCACGAGCGGGCAGAATTTCCGCAGGTCGGCGACGGCGGCCGCGACGTTGGCGTCGTCCTGGTGCCCCGCCACATCGAGGAAGAAGTAATAGTCCCACGGCCGCTGCTTGCTCGGGCGGGACTCGATCTTCGAGAGGTTGATGCCGCGGTTGGCGAACGGCTTGAGCATCTCCAGCAGCGAGCCCGAGTGGGCCGCGGCCGCATCGCCAAGCGAGATGAGGAAGCTGGTGGTATCGCGGCCCGGGCCCGCCGAGCCGGAGGACTGGCGGCCGATCACGAAGAAGCGGGTGGTGTTGTCGGCCTTGTCCTGGATCTGGCGGGCCACGACCGGCACGCCGTAGTGCTCCGCCGCGAGCTCGCCCGCGATGGCCGCCGCGCCGGGCTCCTCGGCCGCGATCTGCACCGCGCGCGACGTGCTGGAGGACTCGACGAGCGCCGCCGCCGGCAGGTGGCGGTGCAGCCAGGCCCGGCACTGGGCAAGGGCCTGGTCCTTGGAGTACACCTTGGTGATTTTTTCGAGCGGCGCGCGCGAGATCAGCGCGTGGCTGATCTCGAGATGGACCTGCGCCACGATCTTCAGGTCGCTCGCCACAAAGCAATCCAGCGCCTCGCGCACGGAGCCCTCGGTCGAGTTCTCCACCGGCACCACCGCATAGTCGGCCTCACCCTTCTCCACCGCGGTGAAAAGCTCGGCCACGGTCGCCACGCCGAGGTAGGAAACGCTGGCGCCGAACTTCCGCTTCGCCGCGGCATGGGCGTTGGAGGCCTCCGGCCCAAGGTAAGCGATCAGGAGCGGCTTTTCCAGGGCCCGGGCGGCGGACATCACCTCGCGATAGATCGCGCGCAAAGCCTCCTCCTTGATCGGGCCGCGGTTGAGCGCGGCCACCCGCCGCAGCACGGCATCCTCGCGCTCGGCCACGTAGACCGGGGCGCCCTTGCCGAGCTTGAGTTTGCCGATCTCGGCCGCCAGCGCCAGGCGGCGGTTGAGCAGGTCGACAATCTGCTGGTCCAGGTCGTCAATCTGGCCGCGAATAGGTTCGAGGTCCATGGCTCAGGATTGCGGCGGAGCGCTCTCCGCCGCGGGCTCGGCCGTGGTGACGTTCGTCGCCTCCAGCGCCAGCTGTTCCTCGGGCAGACCCATCTCGGCGTCGCTCAGGTGCGTCGGGTTCATCGCCTTCTGCAGCCAGTCGTCGAGCTGGCGGCTTGAGAGCACATCCGACGCCGGCAGCTCGTCGAGCGACTTCAGGCCGGTGAACTCTAGGAAGCGGTCGGTCGTGCCGTACTGCAGCGGACGCCCGGGCAGGTCGGCGCGGCCCGTGACCTGAATCAGGTCGCGCTCCAGCAGGCGGGTGACACCCGCCTCGGCCGACACCCCGCGGATCGCCTCGATCTCGCCGCGCGTGACGGGCTGGCGGTAGGCGACCACGGCCAGGGTCTCGAGGGCGGACCCGGAAAGTTTCACCGGCGGCGGCTCGGCACGGAGGATGCGGACCCAGCGCGCGAAGCGCGGATGCGTGACCAGGCGGTAACCGCTGGCACCCTCGATCAGGACCAGCCCCTCGTCGGCGGCGCGCAATTCCAGTGCGATCTCGTCCATGACGTCGCGCAGCTGGGCCGCCGTGACCATCGCGGGCACGTCCTCGTAAAGCTCAGGATCCTGCGGCGCCTCGGCAAAGACCTCCGCGGGCTCGTCGGCTGGCATGGCGGCAGCCGGTGCGGGGGCTTCCGGGGCCGCCGCACCTTCGCTGGGCGCGACGGCGCCATCTACCACGGCCGGCACGACCGCGGCAGCCTCGTCGAGCAGCGCGGCCATGGCCGACTTCTGCTCGTGGAAACGCGCCACGGCGTCCTGGATGTCCTTGATCGCAAGCGGCTGGCTGCTCGAAAGCAGGAGGGCGCGGACGACTTTTTTCAGGTTGAATGCCATGCGGTGAAAGGGCCGGTCAGTGAAAGGTCCGCTGCAAAGTCGAAGCAATCCCGAAAATGGGCGCGGGAGCATGGGTCGGACAGAATCAAAGGTAGGGCTGGGTCGACGACCCGGCCGGGATCGATGATCTCGGTCGCCTCGTCGAGGCAACCCTACCTCCAACCTCGCCTTTTGCCCGCGGGGTGGTCATTGGTCCAAGCGCCATGAAGAACGTCGCCACCTTTACCACGCCGGACGAGGCCCGGCTGGCGGTGACGCGGCTGGAAAGCGCCGGCATCGGCGCCGTGATCCCCGACGATCTCACCCTCAGCCAGAACTACGTCTTCGCCCCGGCCCTCGGCGGTGTGCGCGTGCAGGTGCCGGATGATGATCTGGATGACTCGCGCTCCATTCTCGGCCTCAAGCCGGTGCAGAGCGGCGCACTTTCCTGCCCGCATTGCCACTCGTCCGACGTCGGCGTGCGCCCCCTCGGCGCGATGCAGGGCTTGGCGGTGGCGCTCAACCTGCCGTGGTTTTCCGGCAAGATCACCGCCGACTGCCGGACGTGCACCCGGAGCTTCGAGGTCCCGCGGACGGGATGATTGACCGTAGGAGCGGCTTTACGCCGCGATCGATGACGGGATGACACCTCAGCTATTGG
>CAMDOO010000080.1 GCA_945903545.1 Opitutus sp. GAS368
CCAAGCCGAGCAGGGGCTCGATCGCGCGGGCGGGCGTGCCGGGATTAAGGACGATGCCGCATTGGCAGCCGAGCTGCCGGATGCGCGCCAGGGACGCCACATGGTCGTAGGCGGGCTCAATGTGGATGCTGATCAGGTTCGCCCCGGCCCTGGCGAAGGGCTCGATGTAGCGGTGGGGTTCCGCGAGCATCAGGTGCGTGTCGAAAAACAGCGTCGAGCCGGCCCGGCGCAGCGCCGCAAGAGTCTCCGGCCCGAAGGTCAGGTTGGGCACGAAATGCCCGTCCATGATGTCGAGGTGCAGCCAGGGCGCACCCGACCGGGCGACGACGGTCGCGCTGTCCGCGAGGTGCGCGTGGTCTCCGGCGAGGAGGGAGGGGGCGAGGAGGGAGGGGGGCACGACGGCCTTCACCAAACGTCCAGCGCGGCGTGGGCAACCTTTTTCGCGAGATCGCCCGCGAGCAAGGGCAGGGCCTGCGCCTCGGACGGGAGCTGGCCGCTGTCGGTGAAGACGTCGCGCACGGCGTCAACCGGCCGGCCGGTGAAGAGGACCTTGCCGTCGCGATTGTCCTGCAGGGTGAGCTTGCCGGCGAGGGTCACCGCGAACTTGCGGGCCAGGCCGGTGTCGCCCGGCCGGGCTGTGGCGGCCACGCGGCGGTAACTGACGAGGACCAGGGACAGGGTGGCCTCGGCCGCCTCGGGGGAATTGACGAGCTGCACGCGGCCGTCGCGGAGGAACTCATCGCGCAACAGGGTCGACATCAGGGCCGCGGCGGCGGGGGCGTCCGAGCGGTTCTCGACCGGCGGGATGTAAACGGAGTGGAACGACAGCTTGGCGCCGGTCCCGAGGCCGTAGTGGGAGCAACCAGCGAAAAGGGCGCAAAGCGCGAAAACTGCGCCACGTCCCAAGAAGACTTTCCAGTTGGAGCCCGCCTTCGCCAAGGCTGCGGCGCGGAGAGGGGCGGTGAGCATGGGATCGGAGTTCCCGGCGGCTCAGAACGGCCAGTACCACTTCCGCTGCTTGGCCGTGGAAAGGGTGGCGGTGGCCGGGACGCTGCCATCGGCAGGCTTCAGGCCCTCCATCACGTCAAGCTCGTTGAGCTGCTGGCGCGCCTTGGCCGCCACCGTGGAATTCGGGTAGGCGGTGATGGCGTCGTTGTAGAGCACCCGGGCGGCGATCCGGCCGGCGGGGGTCTTCCGCTTGTAGAAATAGAAATCCGCCATCACGATCTTGCTCTCGGCGATCTGGGTGCGGGCCTTGTCCAGGCCGGTCTCGGCGCGGGCCACGGCCGGGTCGTTCGGGTACTGGATGATGAAGTCCTGGTAGTAGCTGGCGGCGTCGCGGCTGGCGGTCTGGTCGTAGGCGGGGCCGTCCATGTAGGACTCGTGGGCCTGCGCGAGCTTGATCAGGGCATCCGGGGTGAGCAGGTGCTTCGGGTAATTATTAATCATCCGGTCGAGCGCATCAATCGTCGCCTCGGTGTCCTTCAGCTTCGTGTACCCGCGGGCGGTGTTCATCATCGCGAGCGGGGCGTAGTCGCTGTACGGCGCGTTCTGGAGAATCGCCTCGAAGTACTCGATGCCGCGCTCCGGGAATTTCGGGCCCGGGACGAGGCCGAACCACATGCGATTGCGCCGGCCGTCGAGGAGAGCGCTGGCGATGCGATATTGCTGGCCGATGACCTCGTTGAAGCGGCTGGTGTTGGGATAGCGCTCGGTGACCAGGCGGAAATCCTGGAAGGCCAGATAGTACTGCTTCCGGCCGAGCCGGGCGACGGCAGCGCGATAGAGGGCCTCGGGGGCGTAAACCGAATTCGGGTAGCGTTTACCCACCCGTTCGTACCGGCGGGCGGCGATCCACAGGCTCTGGCCCTCCTCCGCGCTGCGGGCGGAGTTCATGAGGGACAAGGCGTTGCGGCCTTCGTTGGCGGGCAGGCCCGAGAGAGCGCCACCCTCCAGGCGCCAGCCGGTCTGGGGGGTCCAGACAAGGTCCGCGTGCAGCGTACCGACGGAAAGGAACAGGACCACAGTCGCGAGGAACAGGAGGACGGTGGAGCGGGCGGGGACGCGTTGCATTGGGGAAAGAATCACCAGCGAATCAGGGCACTTCCGTAGGTCAAGCCAGCCCCAAAGGCGACCAGCAGGGTGATGTCGCCCTCCTTGATCCGGCCGCTGCGGCGCGCCTCGTCGAGGGCAAGGGGAATGGAGGCCGCCGACGTGTTGCCATACCGGTCCACGTTGATGAAGAAACGGTCGATGGGCAGCTCGAGGTACTGGGCGATGGCCTCGATGATGCGGAGATTGGCCTGATGGGGGATCACGCACGCGATCTGATCCGAGTGGAGCCCGTGTTGTTCCAGAATTTCCCGGGCTGCCTCGTCCATCGCGCGGACGGCCAGCTTGAAGACCTCCTTGCCTTTCATCCGGATGCAGTGGTCCCCCCGAAGAATGGACTCGGGGGTGGCGGGCGTGCGGCTGCCACCGGCCGGGATCCAGAGGAGCTCGGCGCTGTCGCCGTAGGCCCCGAGCCGGGTGCCCAGCAGGCCACGGCCGGAGCCGGGAACCAGACCGACCACGGCCGCACCGGCGCCGTCCCCGAAGAGGACGCAAGTGGTCCGGTCTTTCCAGTCGATGATGGAGGAAAGCTTTTCCACGCCGATCACGAGCGCTTTCTTGTAACGCCCCGACGACAGCATGGCGCAGGCGGTGTCCAGCGCGTAGATGAATCCGGAGCACGCGGCGTTGAGGTCAAAGCAGGCGGCGTTGGTCGGGACCCCGAGCAGGTTCTGGATCAGGCACGCCGTGGCCGGCATCGGCAGGTCGGGCGTGATCGTGGCGACGATGAGAAGGTCGATGTCACTGGCCTTCAGGCCGGCGTCAGCCAGGGCGGCGGCGGCAGCCTTGGCGCCCATGTCTGAGACGTTCTCCCCAGGGGCGGCGATGCGGCGCTCGCGGATGCCCGTGCGGGTCCGGATCCACTCGTCGGACGTCTCCATCCGCTTGGCCAGGTCATCGTTGCTCAGGATGCCGGCGGGGGCGTAGGAGCCGGTGCCGAGAATGACGGTGGAGCAGGGGGCCATGCAGGGATCAGGCTTGGGGCGGCATCGGAGGATGCAACAAGTCGTTGGCCCGGGTCACATCGGTCTCGGAACGGTGGTTCAGGTCGTTGCGGATGATTTCGCTGGCGGCGTGGATCGCGCTCTTGATCGCCTTGCGGTTGGAGGAACCGTGGGCCTTGAGGATGTTGCCGCGCAGGCCGAGCAGCGGGGCGCCACCGTAGCGCTCGGGATTGATCCGGCTCTTGAGCGCGGCGAAGGCCCCTTGGGAGAGGAAGGCGCCCGCCATGCGCATCGGGTTGGCCGCCATTTCCTGACGGAGGATGTCGCGGAAGAAATGCGAGAGGGACTCCCAGCTCTTGAGCAGGATGTTGCCGACAAAACCGTCGCAGACCACCACGTCGACATGGTCCTCGAAGACCTGGAAGCCCTCGACCGGGCCCACGTAGTTGATGACCCCGCTGATCTTCTTCAGGAGTTCGTGCGTCTCGGCGACGAGCGCGTTGCCCTTGCCTTCCTCGGTGCCGATCGTGACCAGGCCGACGCGGGGCGACGGGACACCCAGGACCACGCGGCAATAGTTGCTCCCGAGGATGGCGTTGTGGACGAGGTGATCGGCCTTGGCCTCGGGATTGGCCCCGGCATCGATGAGGATGAAATGGCCGTTCTGGCGGGGAATGACCGCGGCGAGGGCCGGCCGGTCGACGCCATCCATCGTACGGAGCCGAATGGTTCCGGCAGCCATCAGTGCGCCGGTGTTGCCACAACTGACTACCACGCTGGCCTGGCCGTTTTTAACCAGCTCGATGGCCCGGACCATGGAGGAGTCCTTCTTCTGCTTCAGGGCCATCAACGGCTTGTCGTCCATCTGCACGACTTCCGAGGCGTGCATGATCGACACGCGGTCATGTCCGGCGAGGCCGGCCGCCGCGAGCAGGGGCTGGAGCACAGCCTGATCGCCAACGAGCGTGATCGGATCGAGCTCGGGGTATTCGGCCACCGCGAGCTTTACGGCGGCGACAACCTCGGACGGGCCGAGGTCGCCACCCATGGCATCAACGGCGATCCGGCCGGTCGAACCTGGTGCAGGTACCATCGCAGGGGATGGTCGCAAAAAGGAGGGAGGTGCGCTCAGACCTCAACATTGAGGACCTGGCGACCGCGATACATGCCGTTCTTCGGATTCACCCGGTGGGGACGGAAGAGGCTGCCATCGGTCGGATCCTTGGCGAACTCCGGGGCCTTGAAGGCATTGGCGGCGCGACGGTTGGCGCTGCGGCGTTTGGACTGTTTGCGTTTCGGATTAGCCATGGGAGGAAGGTGTACGGAGGTGCGTCGTGGCCGAAAATCGGCGGCTGGCGCGGTGTTAAAGGGGAAGGAGTTAAGGGTCGGGTTTTGGAGCGTCAAGCGCCATATCCGGGCCTGACTTAGATCAGGAACCAGATTGCGAGCACCAAGGCGAGGATCAGACGGTAGACAACGAAGAGGCCGAGACCGAACTTGTTAAGGAAACCGACGAAGCTGCGGACTGCCAGCGCGGCGGCCCCGGCGGCCACCAAGGCGCCCAGCAGCACATGCGACCAGCCGAAGGCGGCGATCATCGCCGGGCCGCTTTGGAGGCTCTTGTAAGCGGTGGCGGCGGTCAGGGTGACGAACCCCAGCAGGAAGCTGAACTCGGCGGCCTGCCGCGCCTCGAGGTCGGCAAAATAGCCCCCCACGATGGCCATCATCGAGCGGCTGGTCCCGGGCCAGAGGGAGACGCATTGCAGCGCCCCGATCATGGCGGCGTCGCGGGGGCCGAGGTCGGCCAGCTGGCGGCGGCCGCCACCTTTGGCCGCGCGCTGGATCTGGCGGCGCTCGGCATAGAGCATGAAGATGGCGCCCGCGACCTGGGCGGCGACGACGGCCCCGATGGAGAAAAGGTGCCGCTCGATCCAGTCATGGAACAGCAGCCCGACCACGGCCGCCGGCATGAAGGCGATGAGGAGGTTCTTGACCAAACGCAGCCCGGCCGGGTCAGCCCCGGTCAAACCGCGCGCCATGGAACGGAATGCCCGCCAGTAAAGCAGCGCCACCGCGGCAATCGCCCCGAACTGGATGATCACCACGTAGGCGTCGGCCGCCAGTTTTACGGTCATCGGCACGCCGGGCTCCTTCTCCGTCGGCCGCTTGTACCAGATGGTCCGGCCGGCGGCGTCCGCGAGATTCGACTCGGAGTTCAGTCCGAGGATCTGGTTCGCGATGATCAGGTGGCCGGTGGACGAAACCGGCAGGAATTCGGTAACGCCCTCGATGAAGCCCAGCACGATCGCGTCGCGGATGCTCAGTTCGGCCGCGGGCGCCACGGAAGCGGGCTCGGCCGCCCGGGCCGCCGGCTGGCCGGCGGCGCCACTCACGAGCGCCAGAAGGAGGATCAGCAAACGCACGGGGGTTGCTTTCAACTTTCGCCCGGTGGAGCAAATTTATTTGCGGCACGCCGGCACGGGCGCCTCTCTCGTGGCGCATGGACCTCGCCCCACTCACCGCCCGCCTGCAAGCCCGCCAGGACCTGGCCCCGGCCGAGGTCGCGACGGCCGCGGTGGCGCTCGCGGCGCCGGACGTGCCCGAGGCGGGCAAGGCGGCGTTTCTGACGGCACTCGCCGACAAGGGCGAAACGGTCGCCGAGGTCGCGGCCTTTGCCCTGGCCTTCCGCGGCATGGCAGTGAATCCGGGGGTCGAGGCCTGGGCGCCCCGGGCGATCGACATCGTCGGGACGGGCGGCGACCACGCCGGCGGCTTCAACATCTCCAGCCTCGTCGTTCTCACTCTGGCCAGCGCCGGTGTTCCCGTCATGAAGCACGGCAACCGCGGCATCACCTCCAAGTGCGGCAGCGCAGACCTGCTGGCCGGGCTCGGCGTTAACCTCCAGGCGCCGCCCGAGACGCTCCGGCGCGCCCTGACCGAGCTGGGTTATGTGTTCTTCTTCGCCCCGGCCTATCACCCGGCCTTCAAGCACATCGGGCCCGTCCGCAAGCAACTGGCCGAGCAGGGGCGCCGCACGGTGTTCAACATCCTCGGCCCCTTGATCAATCCCGGCCGGCCGGCCCATGTGCTGCTCGGGGTCTTTTCCGAGGCCTGGGTGCCGCGCCTGGCGGGCGCCCTGGACGTGCTCGGCGTCGAGGCCGGGCTCGCGGCCCATGGCGTCATCGGACCCGGCCGGGGCATTGACGAGCTCACGACCGCGACCGTGAACCAGGTTCGCGGCAGCGGCCGGCTGGCCGCCATCTCCGGCCAGTGGCAGGCGGAGGATTTCGGCCTGAAGGCGGCCCCGTTCGACGAGCTGCTGGGCGGTGACCTCGCGACCAACCTCGCCATCGTGGAGGCAATCCTGGCGGGCCGCGGCCCGGCGGGCCTCGTTGACACCATCGTGCTCAATACCGCCACGGGCCTGTGGATCACCGGACGCGTTCCCACGGTGCGCGACGGCCTCGGCCTGGCCCGCGAGCAACTGCTCGGCGGCGCGGTCCGGGCCAAGATCGCCGCGACG
The DNA here is from genome assembly GCA_945903545.1 of Opitutus sp. GAS368. Taxonomy (GTDB): domain Bacteria; phylum Verrucomicrobiota; class Verrucomicrobiia; order Opitutales; family Opitutaceae; genus CAIYFD01. The sequence goes on from CAMDOO010000080.1 coordinate 6,580, forward strand.
AGGGAATTCTTCGCGCCCGCATGAAGCGCCAATATTTTGGCACCGATGGTATCCGGGGACCGTATGGCGGACCTGTCCTGACGGATGCCTTTGCCGCACGGCTCGGTTTTGCCGCCGGCAAGTTCTTCCTCGGTCAGTGGCCGGACCGTCGCCAGGCCTTCCTGGCGCGCGACACCCGGGCCTCGGGCCAGGCTCTGCTGGAGGCCGTGGCCCGCGGCTTGGCGGCCGCCGGCATGTCGCCCTGCTCGCTGGGCGTGCTGCCGACCCCGGCCGTGGCGCTCGCGGTCACCCGGAAGGCCACGGGTCCCGGCGTGATGATCACCGCCTCACACAATCCGGCGGAGGACAACGGCATCAAATTTTTCCTGCCGAGCGGGCTCAAACTTTCGGACGCGGACGAACTGGCCATCGAAGCCCTGTTGGTCAACGCGCCGGCAACGGTGCCTGCGATCGGGCTGGCGCACCTCGATTTTGCCGCCGAGTACCTCGTCTCCGTCCTGGGCCTGCTGCCGCGAGGCTGCCTCGCCGGCTGGCGGATCGCCCTCGACACGGCCAACGGAGCGACAGTGGGCACCAGCCCGGCGGTCCTCCGCGGGTTCGGGGCCGAGGTCGCGCAACTGGGCGGTGCGCCCGACGGGGCCAATATCAATGCGGCGGTGGGCAGCGAACATCCCGAGGCGCTCGTCTCCCTGGTCCGCGAGGGCGGCTTCCGCCTCGGGGTCGCGCACGATGGCGACGGTGACCGCTGCGTGCTCTGTGACGAGACCGGGGCACTGCTCGACGGTGACGAAATTCTCACCCTCCTCGCGCTCCACGCCCTGCGGGCCGGCACGCTCAACGCACGGACGCTCGTAGTGACACAGCAGAGCAACCTCGGCGTCGATGCGGCGATCACCGCCGCCGGCGGGCGGGTGTGCCGGACGCCGGTCGGTGACCGCTACGTGATGGAGCGGATGCGCGCCGAGGGCGCGACCCTGGGTGGCGAATCGTCCGGACACGTGATCTGTGCGGATGAGGCGGCCAGCGGCGACGGCCTGGTGGCAGCGCTCAAGGTCATCGCGGTGATGCGCGAAAGCGGCCGGCCCCTCTCCGAACTCCGGAAGCAGCTGCGCAAATTCCCGCAACGGAGTTCCGCGCTGAAGGTGAAGGAGAAGATTCCGCTCGAGCAGGTGCCGGTGCTGTGCGAGGCGATCGCCGCGCTGGAGCGGGAACTGGGTGCCGGGGGCAGGGTGCTCGTCCGCTACTCGGGCACCGAGGCCAAGCTCCGCCTGCTGGTCGAGGGACCGGAGGATGCGGTGGTCGACGCGGCGATGCTCCGGCTGGTCTCCGCGGCCCGGGCCGGGCTGCAGGTGATTTAATCGGCAATCAGTCAAAACCGGTTTTGCCCCAGGCACAGAGACGCCGAGGTCGGATAATTCTGGGGTTCGGAAACCTAAACCAAAAAACAACGAGGCTTGGGCTCTGCTTGCCTCGGCGTAGCTCGCAGAGCGAAGACGGGTGCGCTCTGAGCCTCTGTGGCAAAAACCTTCCGAGGTTTCCTGCAGAGTCCGGCATTGACGGACTAGGCCGTGCGCCTTTCGCTGCGCAAAACCATGGCCGACGTTCCTGTTTCTGCGCTCCCTCCCCGGCAACAGAAACTCTTTGAGAACGCCCAGGCCGCGCTGGCGATTGGCAATCATGCCTACGCCCTGGATGCCACGACGCAGGTCCTCAAAGCCACCCCGGGCTGCGTCGACGTCCGCCGGCTCCACCGGCGGGCGCAGCTGCTCCAGTTCGAGGAGAGAAATCGCATCATCGCCAAGGCGGTCGGCGGATTGTCTTCCACGCCCTTCATCTTTTCGAGCGTGACGAAGGATCCGTTGAAGGCGCTCTCGAGTGCCGAGCGCATCCTCTCCGCCGACCCCACGAGCGCGTCGGCCCTGAAGATGCTGGCTGAGGCCGCGGAAAACCTCGGCCTGACCGAGACCGCGGTCTTCGCCCGCGAAGCCGTGCAGGAACTCGAGCCGGACGACGCGGAGAACCTGCGCGCGCTCGCGGAGGAGCGCCTGAAAATTGGTCGGGCCACCGAAGCCCTCGCGGCCGCGGATGAGCTCATTCGCCTCAAGCCGCTCGATGCCGGCGCGCAGGATCTGATGCGGAGCGCCGCCATCGCCCAGAACCAGCCGTCCCCGGTGCGTCCCGCGGTCCCGCAGGTCCCGGCCGACCCGCTCGACGTCGCCCGTGATGAGCTGGCGCACCACCTTCCGCTCGTCGAGACCGAGCCCGATCATCTGCCCCACTACCGCGCGATCGTCGCCGCCTGCCGCCAGCTGGGCCGGCCGGGCGATGCCCTGACCTGGATCCGCCGCGCCCGGGCCCGGCCCGTCGGCGTGACCGATGCCGGGCTGGCCCGCAGCGAGTCCGAGATCGAAGGTGAGGTGCTCGAACTCCAATTGAAGTCCGCCGAGAGTGCGCTGCTGGGCGCGCCCACCGACGAACAGGTGCAGGCCCGGGTGGAGTCGGCCCGACGCGAGCTCGCCTCCTTCCGGCTCTTCGAGGCCAAGCGGAACACGGAAATCAACCCGCACGACCACACGATGCGGCTCAAGCTGGCCCAGGCCTACCTCGACTCCGGGCGGGCGGACGCGGCCCTCGGACATTTCCGGGAGGCCTTGGCGGCGCCCGAACAGCGCGTCGCCGCCTTGATCGGGATGGGCCGTTCCCACCGCGCCCGGCGCGAGTTCGAGGCGGCCGTGGCGCAGTTCATCCTCGCCAAGGCCGACCTGCCGAAGATGGACGAGCGCAAAAAGCTCGTCGTCTACTCACTGGGCGAATGCTACGACGCTCTCGGTCGCGAAGCCGAGGCAATCGCGGAGTACAAGGCGATCTACAACGATGATACGGATTTCCGGGACGTCGCCGCGAAGATCAACGAGTACTTCAACCGGAAAATCGCCGGGACCAAGAAGTAGGGCGGGAGAGCAATTTCGATTCTGAGAGGGAGGGCTGACCCGTCAGGCCGGACGCGATCCATCCAAACCGGTTTTTGCCACAGAGGCACAGAGAGCGCAGAGTCCAAGCCTCGTTGCTTTAGTTAGAGTTCGGACCTCCTTGAAAACATCCGATCTCTGTGCGCTCCGTGCCAGGGTGGCGAAAACCTCAGGAGGTTGGGCTCGAATCCGAGATGGGCTTGACGGTGGCAGGCGCCAGCCACACCGCCGCCAGCATGAGGGCGAGGGCGATGCCGAGGGAGGAGACGACCGCCTTCTCGCCGAACACGAGCAGCGAGGCCGCCACCGCGAGGGGAATCTTGGCGTTGTTCATCACGGCGAGACGCCCGGGCGAGGTGCGGGTGGCGCCGACGTTCCACAGGAAAAAGCCGACTCCCGAGGCGAGCACACCGAGGTAGAGCAGGGTCCAGCCCTGCATGGCCGTCACGTGGATGGGTAGACCCTTCGCCCGGGCGAGGGCAACCAGCAGGGTGAGCAGGAAGGCCCCGGCGTAGAGCAGACCGAAGACCTCGCGGTCCTTCAGGGCTGGCTGCTCCGCCCGCAGCCGGCGGTACCACACCTGCCCGGCGGCGAACGCCAGGTTCGAAACCTGCACCAGCCCGATGCCAACGAGGTTGCCGGAGAGACCGCGGGAACGGTCCGTCACAAATGCCGCGCCGGCGACCGCAAGCAGCGCCGCGCCCAACGCCCGGGGACGCAGGCGGCCATCGAGCGCATCGGCGATCAAGGTGACGAGCACGGGAGTCGTCAGCGTGAGCAAAGCGACCTCATAGCTTTGCAGGTGCTTGAAGCTCTCGTTGTACGCGAGGTACATCACCCCGAACTGCACGGCTCCGATGCCCACCAAGGTCAAGCCATGGCGCAGCCGCAGGCCCGCTAGGCGCAGGAACGGGAGGAAGACGAGCAGCGCGAGCCCCAGCCGCGCTGCCGAGATGAACCCGCTGTCGAGTCCTGCGAGCCGCCCCTTAATCAGGCCGAAGGAAAAAGCCCAGAGCAGCGAAACGATCAAGAGGTACGGCATGGTCGGCTAAATTGAGGAATCCCGAAACCAGCGGAGCAAGACGGTGGTTCGACCCATTCATTTTTCGCGTCACACGCGAAAAATGGCCCCGAGTTTCTTGCCGAGCAGCACGGTCAGGCTGGCGAGGATCACCCCGAGGAACACCATCGCCCAGACGCCGAGCGCGCTGGCGATGAACTTGCCGTCACCGAGGAGCTGAAACAGCTCGAGGATCGCCTTCGTGATGGGATAAAAGACCTGTTTCTGCGCGAGGATCAGGGAGTCGCTCACCTCCAGCATCGCAAAGGCGAACGCGAGCAGCCCGCCGGCGATGAGGTTGGCCATGATGAGCGGGAGCGTGACGCGGATCATCGCCTTCAGCGGCGGGCAGCCAAGATTCTGGGCTGCCTCCTCGAGGGTCTCGCTCGTCTGCTCGAAGCCGGCCACGGCCGAGCGCACCACATAAGGCAGGCGGCGCACCGAGTAGGCGATGATCAGGAGCACCGTCGGATCACGCACAGGGTTGATGAACGAGAAGAACCGGCCCTCCTGCGACATGGCGAGGTAGCCGAAGGCGAGCACCAGGCCGGGCACGGCCAGCGGCAGCATGGCGAGGTAGTCGAGGACCTGGCGGCCGCGGACCTTCGAGCGCACGATCACGTAGGCGATGGCGACACCGAGCACGAGGTCGATGACGCTGGAGATGCTGGCGAACTTCAGACTGTTCGCGATCGCCGGCACGGTGAGGTCGTGGCCGAGCGCGATGCGGAAGTTGTCCAGCGTGTAGGCGTGGGGAAACACGCTGGCATACCAGTCTTGAGAGAATGCCACGAGGATCACCCCCAGGTGCGGCAGCACGGCGAGAAAAGTCACCCCGCCGAAGAGCGCTGTGCACAGCCAGGCTTGCGTGCGCGGCAGGGCGCGCGCCCCGCCGCCGGAGGTCGCCTTGGCCATCATCGCGTGCCCGCGGCGGCCGAAGATGCCCTTGCCCACGGCGTAGAGCGCCACGGAAGCAACGAGCATCACGGTGACGAGCGCGTAGGGGAACGGACTCCCGCCGATGTCCTTCAGCCCGTAGAAAATCTGCACGCTGGTGACCTGCGCGTAGTCGAAGACGAGCGGAGTTCCCAGCTCCGTGAACGCCCAGATGAAGACGATCGTGCCGCCGGCGAAGAGGCCGGGCTTGATCAGGGGCAGGGTGATGCGGCGGAAGCGGCGGAAGCCCGTGCAGCCGAGGTTTTGCGCGGCCTCCTCCATCGCCGGGTCGACGTTCGCCAGCGCGGCAATGGCGTTGAGATAGATGATGGGGTAGAGCGAAAGTGCCTGCACCACTACGATACCCCAGAACTGGTGCGCGGCGAACCAGTCGAACGTCC
>CAMDOO010000081.1 GCA_945903545.1 Opitutus sp. GAS368
TCGCCGAGGTTCACGGTCACATGGATCCGGAGGGCCCGGATGATCGTGTTGAAGCCGTTGAGGTTGCCGGCCACGCCCACGATCGTGTTGGCGTCGTTCCGCACCTTGAAGTACTTGGGGCCCTGGCCGTCGTACTGGCCGGTGCCGCCAAGGTAGTCCGCCAGCTTTTGCTGCACCTCGGGCTCGAACTTGCCGAGCGCCGTCAGGACATCCGGCCGGACCGGGAAGGCGTTCAGGTTCGGCTGCGCGTAGGTGTAGAGCGAGAAGGTGTCGGCAAAGCGCTGCCAGTAGGCGTTGGGCCGGCCGTTGGCGTCGTAGAAGAACTTCGAGGCGAGGTCGATCGCGGCCAGCTCGTTGAAGGAGAGCATCGAGCGCCGGGGCGCCGCGTAGGGCAGGTCGCCCTGGTCGTAGGTCGCCGAGAACGTGGTGATCGGCGTGTAGTTGGGCTTGATCCAACTCAGGATCGCGTCGGCCAGCTCGCCGGCGTCGGTCTCGGGCATCTCCCACGCCTTGAACAGGGTCGTGAGGGTCATGGCGTCCACGTTCGCGAGCGGGATCTTGCCGCTCTCATCCTCGAACGTGATCGCCACGGTATGGCCCTCCTCCGGCTGCCAGCCGGCGAAGCCGAGCGGGTCGGCCCAGCCCTCCTGGGGACTGCGCAGGGCGTTGGCGTCGGCCTGCACAAACTCGTTCAGCACGGCGAGGGTGACCTCGAGCGCCGAGTAGGCCTCCGAGCGCAGCTGGTCCGCCCGGATGCGCCGCGCCTCCACGATCAGGTCGGTGCTGGCCTTGTCGATGAAGACGGTGAGGATGCCGGCGGTGAAAAGCAGCATCACCAGCACGACGATCAGCACGGAGCCGCGGCGGCGGGACGAAGGTGGGAGGACGCCGGGTTGCATCGTCAGTAGCGGGGCAGGCCCTGCGCGGCCGCCGGCAGGGCCACGATGCCATCGTAGGTGTAGGTCTCGTACTTGAACTTCAGGCGCAGCCGCTGCGGGGTGAGGAAAGTGTTGGGATCGGTCCCCTTCTTGAGCGCCGTCTCCGTCGACCAGGTCTTGAGCGTGTCGTCGAAATAATCGTACTCGAGCCCGGCCACGAGGGGCGAGATCACGGTCTCGCGCGGGGGATCCTCGTTGAACTTGGTCTCGAGGCGGGAATGCCAGAGCAGGATCAGGCCCTCGCCCTCGCGGGCCTGGAGCGAGCAGACGACCTCCGGCAGGGGCGGGCCCGACCAGCTGAAGAGGCGGCTGCCCTCGGGCAGCAGGAAGGTGAGCAGCGTCTCGGGGTTGGCGTTGAGGACATTGACCTCCTGCGGCGTGATCGGCGTGTCGCCGACCTTGGCCGCCGGCGGGAGGACGGCCGCGCGCAGCTCATCCTGCAGGAAATTCGTGACGTTGCGCGAATGGGCCTCGAACAACCGGCCGTCGGTGCCCTTGCCCCAGAGTTCCCCCATCGAGAAGATGAAGGTGTTGAGCCCGACGAGCATCAGGCCGACCAGCGCCACCGCGAGGAGCGTCTCCAGGAGCGTGAAGCCGGATTGCCGCGCGCGCCCCCGGCCGGGGTCATCGGCGGGAGACCTGCGCGGGCAAAATATACCGTGGGTGCGCATGGGCCGGATCAACCGCCGCCTCCCCGCGCACCGCCACCCGCGGCCCCACCGCCGGCGCCGCCACCGCCGGCGCCGCCACCACCTCCGGCTCCGCCACCCTGGCCTGCCCCGCCCTGGCCTGCCCCGCCCTGGCCGCCGCCGCGCCCGGCGCGACCGCCACCCGGTTGTCCTCCACCCTGCACCCCGCCGCCCTGGCGGCCGCCACCAGCCCCGGGGCCAATGCCGCCTTGTCCATCCTGCGCGCCACCGCGGCCCCCGCGCCCACCGCCTTGCCCGGGTTGGGCGCCGCCCCGGCCGCCGGCCGCACCGCCGCGGCCGCCACCCGCGCCGCCCGCGGGGGCACCGGTGTTGATGACTTCCTGCGTGAAGCCGCCGCCGTTGAGCTCCTTGATGCGGTCGCGGGCGGCCTGCAGCAGCGCGGAGCGCTTCGCGGCATCCGTCACCCACGAGGGCCGAAGCAGCATCAGGGTCTCCTCGACTTTCTTGGGCTCGTCGTCCGAGGCGTCGAAAGACTCAAAGCTGAAGGTGGTCTTGAACAGGTCCACGACCGTCTCATGTGGCTCGATCTCCGCCGTCCACCGCACATGCCGGCCGCCGGTGCCGTCGAACTCGGAGCCCGTCTTGGCCTTCTCGACGTCCGGCTCGTTCAGCATCTGCAGCCGCGCAAACACCAGGTCCTGGTCCACATCGCGGTTGCGGGCCGCCACGGAGTAGCTGGTCAGCACGTTCACATAGGAGGCGCCCAGCACCACCGCCCCGAGGGCGAAGATCGTCAGCGCCGCCAGCACCTCCAGCAGCGTGAAGCCGCGGCGATGGCCGAGGCGGGAGACGGCAGGCCGGAGGTGGCAGGCTCCGGAAGTTTTGGGGGCGGTCTTCACAGCGCGGCGGCCTTCTTCTCCAGGATCGGGGCGCAAGTCCATGGGTCGATCGCGATGACCTCCGGGTTGTCGCCGCCGGTGATCTGCACCCGGAAGGCGGTGCAGGTGCCGTCGGCATAGAATGAGACCGTGGGGACCGTGGACGTCTCGACGAGCACGCCGCCGATCAGCACGGAGTTGCCCTTGCGCGCGACGAGGAAATCGAGGCCAAACTCCCCCTCCGCCACCACCGGGTAGGTCGCGGCCACGACGCCGGTGGCCCCCTTGTAGGACGTGAGCGTGAACAGCCGCGCGTCCTTGTTGAAGCCCAGGGTCACCTCGCAGTTTTCCTCGACGGCCAGCCGCCGCGAATCGGCGATTGCCTTGAGCAGCAGCTCGGTCGGGGTCTGCGCCCGCTCCTGCAGCAGGCGGGTGGTGCCGGACACGAGCACGCCCGCCAGCAGGGCGATCAGGGCGAGGGCCATCAGGATCTCCAGCAGGGTGAAACCCCGCCGGGACCGCGGGTAGGGACGGCTGTCCCCAGCCGTCCTCATGCCCGGGCGTGTCGGGACACACGCCCCTACCTCAAAACGCCGGACAGGGATCCCCGCCCGGGCGGAGACTTCAACCCAAGATGCATTGGACCGACAGTGGGGCACACGAACGGGAAAGACTTACTTGTTCTCTTCGGCCGGGGCCACCGGATCGGGCCAATTGCCGATGTCGTCGGCCGTGCCGTCGGTCTTGTCCGGGCCCTTGGACCACAGGTCGTAGGGCTTGGCCTTCTGGCCGGGATAACGGTATTGGTAAAGCTCGCCCCAAGGATCGCGCGGCGGCCACTCGGAGCCTTCCTCGACGTAGGGTCCGCGCCATTTGCTCGCCGAGGCACCGCCTGGCTTGGTCATCAGCGCCGCGAGCCCATCCGCCGTGCTCGGGTAGCCTTGGTTGTCGATCGAGTAGGTCTGCAGCGAGCCCTTCAGGGTCTGCTTCACAAAGAGGCGGGCGATATCGACCTGGCTGTTGCCAAAGATGTTGCCGATATTGCTGACCGCGAGCCCGACGAGCAGGCCCAGGATCGCCAGGGCGATCATGATCTCAAGCAGGGTGAAGGCGGCGCGCGCCGGGCGTTGGGGAGTGAGGACTTGGGATAACATGGCGGGGTTAGATTGGAGAATCAGTCAGCGTTGTCGAGACGCGCCAGATTCGCGGAGGTTGCAGGACTTCCGAGCTATAGTGAAATCGCGACTGATCCACATCAGTAGATTCCTGATTCATGTCCACCGTCCGGCTGAATTTTCGCTACTGGTTGTAAAAACGGCGTGCTTCGGAAAAATTGGCCGCTCAATGTGCTGACATGAGCGCCCATCCCCATGCCTCCCTCGCGCTTTTCCTGTTGGTGGCGGTCGGGTTTCCCCTCGCCGCCCTGATGGTGGCCCGGCTGTGGTTCCGCTTCTTCCAGCCGGCCCGGCCCGGGGCGACCAAGCAGGACGTCTATGAGTGCGGCGTGGCACCGACGGGCGACTCTTGGATCCAGTTCAAGGCCCATTACTACCTCTATGCCCTGCTGTTCCTCGTTTTCGATGTCGAGGTGCTGTTCCTCCTGCCCTTTGCCGTCGCCTTCACCGGTCTGCCCGCGGGCGCCCTCGTCGCCATGCTGGCCTTCATGCTCCTCCTGGCCGAGGGCCTCGTCTGGGCCTGGCATCGCGGCCATCTGGATTGGTCATGAGTGACGCCCCGGTGATCACCGACTCGGAACGCGACGAACTCCGTCGGCACGGCATCATGCTGACCAGCCTCGGCGAGCTGGCCGCCTGGGGCCGCAGCAAGTCCGTCTGGCCCCTGCAATTCGGCCTCGCCTGCTGCGCCATCGAGATGATCTCGGCCTCAATGGCCCGCTTCGACATCGCGCGCTTCGGCTCCGAGGTCTTCCGCCCCTCCCCCCGCCAGGCCGACCTGCTGATCGTCTCCGGCACCGTGACCAAGAAGATGGCCCCGCAGGTCATCCGCCTCTGGAACCAGATGCCGGACCCGAAGTACTGCATCGCCATGGGCGCCTGCGCCATCTCGGGCGGTCCCTTCAAGCAGGGCTACAACGTCCTCAAGGGCATCGACCGTTTCATCCCCGTCGACATCTACATCCCCGGCTGCCCGCCGCGGCCCGAGGCCCTGCTCCACGGCCTGATCCAGCTTCAGGAGAAGATCAAATCCGGCGCCCCCACTGCCGGCGCCCAATCCGCCCGCCCCGGCGAATGCGTCATCCCCGAGTTCGGCGCCCACGACCTGGAGCCGTCCAAGGACCCCGCCATCTGGCAGCCGCCGGTGATTACGAGAGGTACAAGTTGAAGGTTGAATGTTGAAAGCCATTCAAGCCCTCCGACTCCTCCTCCTTCATTCAACTTTCACCCTTCAACCTTCAACGGATGCAGACCCCCGAACAGATCCGCGACCGCCTCCTCGCCCGCTTCCCGGGTGCAGGCGTGACGTTCGTGGCCAATCCCGGGGCCTCCGCGCAACATTCCCTCCTGCTCGCCGCCTCCGAGGCCCGCGCCATCGCCGAGTTCCTGCGCGATGATCCCGAGCTGGCGCTCGACACCTGCTCGAACGTCACCGGCGTCGACTGGCCGGAAAAGGAAATCGTCGAGACCATCAAGAAGAACGTCCCCGACCCCGCCGGCGGACCCGACAAGGTCGTCGAGGAGAAGATGAAAAAGACCCAGCCGGGCTGCCTCGAGGTCATCTACCACCTTTACTCGATGTCCCGGAAACAGGGGCCGGTCGTCATCCGCCTCCGCACCGGCAACCGCACCGACAACGTCACCCTGCCCTCGCTGACCCCCGTCTGGCGCGCCTGCGATTTCCAGGAGCGCGAGGTGTACGACCTTTTTGGCATCGTGTTCGCCGGGCACCCGGACCTCCGCCGCATCCTGATGTGGGACGGGTTCAAGGACCACCCGATGCGCAAGGACTACGTCGACCCCGACGACTTCGAATGGGAGCCGACCCCGCACGATGACGTGCTGGAACGAGCCAAGGAACACTATCCAGCAGCGCCCGTGACCGCGGCACCCACGGCCAGTCCGACCCCGGAGGGCAAAGCGTAATGAGCGCCCCATCCGAAAATTCGCCGTCCGCCGTCCGCCCTCCGTCCTCAGGCGCTGATCCGAGCGCCTTCCCCGGCCTCACGTCGGCCCCCGGCTCGAACATTCGCGCCGTGAACGACCCGTTCCACGGCGACCTGCTCGAGGTCTCCATGGGGCCGCACCATCCGTCCACGCACGGCGTCTTCCGGATGATGGTCACGCTCGACGGCGAGGTGGTGGTGAAGCTGAAGCCCGTCTTCGGCTACCTCCACCGCAACCATGAGAAGCTCGGCGAGAACACGACCTACCTCGCCTCGATGCCGTACACCGACCGGCTCGATTACCTCTGCTCGATGACGAACAACTGGGCCTACGCCCTCGCCGTTGAGAAGCTCGCCGGCCAGCCGGTGCCCGAGCGCGCCGAGTACATCCGCCTGATTCTCGCCGAGCTCACCCGCCTGCTGAACCACGTTTGTCTCGCCGGCTTCCTCCTCCAGGACTGCGGCGCCAGCGGCACCCCGTTGATGTACGCCTTCCGCGAGCGCGAAAAGATCCTCGACCTCTTCGAGTCGCTCAGCGGCTCCCGGATGATGTGCAACTACCAGCGCTTCGGCGGCTGCCGGATCGACCCGTCGGCGGAATGGCTGGACCGGGTCCGCGCCCTCGTGGCGGGTTTCCCGCGTTTCCTCGATGAGTTTGAGCGGCTCATCACCGGCAACGAGATCATGATGGCCCGCACCCCGGGCGTCGGCTGCCTTTCCCCGAAACTCGCCATCAGCGCCGGCATCACCGGCCCGATGCTCCGCGCCGCGGGCGTCGACTACGACCTTCGCAAGGTCGACGGCTACGGGATCTACCCGCGCTACAAGTTCCGCGTGCCGCTCGGCGCGCATGGCGACACCTACGACCGCTACATGATCCGCGTGCTGGAGATGCGGGAGTCCCTCGGCCTGCTCGAGCAGGTGATGAAGGACATTCCCGGCGGCCCGATCATGGACCCCAAGGCCAAGCTCCGCGGCCTGCGCCCGAAGGCCGGCGAGGCCTACGGCCGCATCGAGGGCCCCAAGGGCGAGATCGGCTTCTTCCTCATCAGCGACGGCAGCCCGAACCCCTACCGCTACCGGGTGCGCCCGCCGTCGTTCGTCAACCTCACCGTGCTCGAGGACCTCTGCCTCGGCCACACCATCGCCGACGCCGTGATCATCCTCGGCTCGATCGACATCGTCTTGGGGGAAGTTGATCGATGAGAACCCAGGCAAATGGGGAAAGCAGGAAATCAGGAAACCGGATTAAGCCCGGATTCTTCGTCTCCCACCTTTCCCGCTTTCCACATTCCTCCACCTAGATTCCCCATGCTCGGTTCCGGCTTACTTCAAGGTCTGGCAGTCACCGCGAAAAACCTCGTGGGGAGCTTCCATGACCCTGCCCGGTACACGACGGTCGAGTACCCGGAGGTGAAGGAGCAGCTGCCCGAGAGCTTCCGGAATTTCCCCTTCCTCGTCACCGACAACGCCACCGACCCGATGGGCGCGCTGCGCTGCGTCGCCTGCCAGATCTGCGAGAAGGAATGCCCGCCGCAGTGCATCTACATCGAGAAGAGCAAGGACAAGAAGCCCGACGCCACCGGCAAGCCCCAGCTTTACCCCGCGGTCTTCGCCATCGACACCTCCGTCTGCATGAGCTGCCAGATCTGCGTCGAGGTCTGCCCCTTCGACGCGATCAAGATGGACCAGGAGTTCGAGATCGCGACCACCGACCGCTTCAGCGCCCTGCTCCTCAACCGCGAGCAGCTGGCCAAGCCCAACACCTACTTCCACCAGATCCGTCCCACCGAGGCCGCCGAGGTCGACGGCCGCCTCACCGCCGAGCGCAAGGCCGCCGAGGAGAAAGCCAAGGCGGCCGCAGCCGCGAAGGCCGCCGCCGCTGCGGCGCCGAAGCCGGCCGCATCCGCGGTGCCCACCGCCACGCCGGCCGCCACTGCTCCCACGGCTCCCAAGCCCGCCGCGGCAGCGACGCCCGCGGTTCCAACTCCGGAGAAACCCGCGCCATGACGCACGGATGCGATCATCTCCGGGTGAGGGCACCCGGACTACAAATTGAGATCCAGAGGTGGGCGGGGTGCCCCCACCCCGCGATCGTTTTTGCGCCTTCTGCGCCTTTTTGCGGCCAAAATTCCTCTCCGGGAGGCCTGACCGCATGAGCGCCACCAACGACGCCTTCCTCGAGACGTTCCCCGTCACGCTCCGCGACGCCGCCACCAATTGGCTGCCCGCCCCGTGGAACTGGCTGGCCCAGGGTCTCATCGCCGTCGTCGCCGTCCTCGCCATCTTCGGCAGCCTCTTCGCCATCCTCACGCTGGTTGAGCGCAAGGCCCTCGGCCGCGTGCAGAACCGCCCCGGCCCGAACCGCACCGGCCTGCCCTACACCGCCCGCCTGCCTTGGCTCAAGTTCACCGAGGGCAAAATCTTTGGTCTCGGCCAGCCGATGGCCGACGGCATCAAGATGCTGACCAAGGAGGACATCGTCCCCCGCGAGGCCGACCAGGTCCTCCACTTCATCGCGCCGGTCGCGATGCTCGCGATGTCGCTCATGACCTTCGCGGTGATTCCCTTCGGCCGGAACCTCGTGCCGGTCGAGCTCGATGCCTCCGTGCTCTATTTCTTCGCCGCCGGCGCCGCGACCGAGCTGGCCGTCTTCATGGCCGGCTGGGGCAGCCGCAATAAATTCGCCCTGCTCGCCGCCATGCGCGCCCTCGCCCAGCTCATCAGCTACGAGCTGCCGCTGATCCTGTCGTTTGTCCCGGTCGTGATGATCGCCGGCTCCCTCTCGACCGTCGGCATCGTCGCCGCCCAGTCCTCGTGGCATTGGGGTTTCATCCCGCACTGGTACGTGCTCACGCCTTGGGGCTTCGCCGGGTTCCTGATCTTCATGGTCTCGGCCCTCGCGGAATCCAACCGCTCGCCCTTCGACCTGCCCGAGGCCGAGAGCGAGCTCATCGCCGGCCACCTCACCGAATACTCCGGCTTCAAGTACGCCCTTTTCTTCATGGCCGAGTACCTCGGCATGACGGCGCTCAGCGGCATGGCCGTCACGCTGTTCCTCGGCGGCTGGAACGCCCCGCTGCCGTTCCTGCAGTTCATCCCGTCGTATGTGTGGTTCGCCGTGAAACTGCTCACCCTCCTGATGGGCTTCATCTGGATCCGCGCCACCCTGCCCCGCCTGCGGATGGACCAGCTGATGCATCTCTCGTGGAAGTTCCTCGTGCCGCTCTGCCTGGTCAACCTGGCGAACACCACGGTCTGGCATCTCACCGCCAGCCTCCCGCTCGCCGTCCGCTGGCTCCTCTGCGCGGTCATCATCGTGGCGCCCTTCACGCTCATCGGCCGCAGCCTGACCAAGGGGGTCGCCCCGCGGACCTACCGCTACGCCGAATGATCGCCTTCGCCGTCATCGCCCTCCTCATCCTTGCCAGTGCCTCGCTGGCGATGTGCCTGCGCAACCTCGTCCACAGTGTACTGCTGCTCGTGGCCAACTGGGCGGGCATCGCGGTGTTCTACCTCTGGGCCGGCGCCGAGTTCGTGGCCTTCGCCCAGCTGCTCGTCTATGTCGGCGCGGTCTCGATGCTCTCGCTCTTCGCTGTGCTGCTCACCCGGCGCTCGTTCCACGACCTCGATATCATCCCCGAGTCCGTCTCCCGCGCCACCTGGGCCCTCCTCACCGCCGGGGCCGTGGCCGGCGTCCTCATCGGCACCATCCTGGGCTCGCCGTTCGGCAACGTCACCGAGGCCGCCCCCGCCGTGTCCATGCGCCAGCTCGGCGAGGAACTCGCCGGGACGCACGTGGCCGGCCTGCTCGTGGTCGGCATCATTCTCACCGTGGCGCTGCTCGGCGGCGTCGTGATCGCCTCCAAGGACAAGGAGGACAAATCGTGAATCCGCTCCAGCTCTGCCTCATCCTCTCCAGCCTGCTCTTCGCGGTGGGCTTGGCGGCGGCGCTCGCCCGCACCCACGCCATCCTCGTGCTGCTCGGCGTCGAGCTGATGCTGAATGCGGCCAACCTGAACTTCATCGCCTTCTGGCGCTACGGCCCGCCCGCGTCGCCCGCCGATGGCATCATGTTTGTGGTCTTCTCGATCGCCGTCGCCGCCGCCGAGGCCGCCGTCGGCCTCGCGCTGATCATTGCCGTCTACCGCCACCAAAAGAATATCCGGCTCCAGGAGGCCAATCGGCTGAAGGGATGATAATGATCCTCATCCCGACGACAGACGGCAGAGGCCAGGAGACGGCCCGGCACTCCGCTGTCCGGCCTCCGTCATCCGTCATCAGTCATCCGTCATCCGCCCTCTTCCGATGATCACCGCCCAGCACCTCTGGCTCATCCCGCTGCTCCCGCTGATCGCGGCGGTGATCGGTGCGCTCGCGCCGCGCGGGGGACGCACGCTGGCGGCCGGCGCTGCGATTGCGGGCCTAGCGGGATCGTTCGTCATCTCCTGCCTCGCGCTGAGCACCGCGCTGAAGGATCCCTCGGTCCACGCCGCCCACAACTTTGACTGGTTCGCCCTCGGTGACGGCGCGGTGCGCCTCGGCTGGCTGCTCGACCCGCTCACCGCGTTCATGTGCGTGATGGTCACGTTCGTCGGCTCGCTGATCTTCATCTTCAGCGTCGGCTACATGAAGGAGGACCCGAACTCCAAGCAGTTCTTCTGTTTCCTCAGCCTGTTCGCCGCCGCGATGCTCGGCGTGCTCGTCGCCAACAGCCTCCTCCTGCTCTTCGTCTGCTGGGAGCTCGTCGGCCTCGCCTCCTACCTCCTCATCGGCTTCTGGTTCCACAAGCCCGAGGCGGCCGCGGCCGCCAAGAAGGCCTTCATCACCACCCGCATCGGCGACCTCGGCTTCCTCCTCGGCCTCGTCTGGCTCTACGACGCGACCGGCACTCTCCTCCTTTTCGACGGCGGCAACGGCGTGCTCGAAGCCCCCGCGCTCGGCGGCCTGGCCGCCCAGGTCGCGGTCTTCGGGCTGCCCCTCACCACCGCCATCGGGCTGCTCCTCTTCTGCGGCGCCGTCGGCAAGTCCGGCCAGTTCCCGCTCCACGTCTGGCTGCCCGACGCCATGGAGGGCCCAACGCCCGTCTCGGCCCTGATCCACGCCGCCACCATGGTCGCAGCCGGCGTCTTCCTCATCGCGCGCATTTATCCCCTGATGGTGGCCGACCAGGTCATTGCCACGGCCCCGCTCCACGCCCTGACCGTCGTCGCCGCGATCGGCGCCATCACCGCGCTGATGGGCGCCGTGATCGCGGTCGCGCAGAACGACATCAAGCGCATCCTCGCCTTCTCCACCGTCTCGCAGCTCGGCTACATGATGCTGGCGATCGGCGTCGGCGCCTGGCCCGCGGCGATCTTCCACCTGCTCACGCACGCCTTCTTCAAGGCCCTGCTCTTCCTCGGTGCCGGCTCGGTCATCCACGCCGCGCACCATGAGCAGGACATCCGCCGGCTCGGCGGGCTCGCTCCGCACATGAAGGTCACCTTCGGCACCTTCGCCATCGGCATGATGGCCCTCGCCGGCGTGCCGTTCGTCTTCTCCGGTTTCTGGAGCAAGGAAGCGATCCTCCACGCCGCGCACGAGTGGGATGTCTCCCATCTCCCGCTCTACGCCGGCCTAACCGCCGTCGTGCTCACGGCCTTCTACATGACGCGCCTGATGGCTGAGGTCTTCTTCGGCAAGGCCCGCACCGAGGAAGCCGGCCACGCCCATGAGAACTCCGCGGTCATGACCGTGCCGCTCGTGCTGCTCGCGATCTGTTCGATCCTCCTCGGTTTCCTCGGCACGCCCGCCTTCCCCTGGCTGCAATCGCAGCTGCTCGGCACCGAGGTCGAGGCCCACGGCCTCTTCGAGGGCGCCGGCCTGATGATCCTCTCGATCGGCCTCGTCGGCGGCGGCATGGGCCTCGGCTGGTTCCTCTACGGCCGCAGCCCGCGCGCCACCGCCAATGCCACCGATCCCCTCGAACGGGCCAGCCCGGGCCTGATCGCCTTCCTCGGCGCCCGCCTGAAGTTCGACGAACTGTACGCCGCCACCGCCGGCCGCCTGAACTCCTTCGGCGCCTTGTTCTCCGACTTCATGGACCGCAGTGTCTGGGGCGGCCTCGTGAGCTTCACGGGCCGGTTCAGCCTCTTTTCCGGCTGGTTCAGTCGCGACACCGATGAGGGCGGACTCAACGCCGGCTTCGACGCCGCCAGCGGCGGCCTCCGCGGCAGCGGCAAATTCTACTCGAAGCGCCAGAGCGGCGACGCCCACGGCTACCTGCGCGTCATGGCCCTCGGCTTCGTGGTGCTCGTGCTCGTCGTGATGCTGGGAGGTGGCTGGTGAAGACGGCCTTCAATCGGTCCGACTGTAG